>JAIDCC010000076.1 GCA_029056055.1 Duncaniella sp. | reverse complement strand
TTCAGTAGCTCAGTTGGTTAGAGCACCTGACTGTTAATCAGGGGGTCGTTGGTTCAAGCCCATCCTGAAGCGCACAAACCCCACAGCGGACGTCCCCCCGACGCCCGCTGTTTTCATATCCCCGCCCCATCCCCTCCGAGGACGCATCTCGCCGTAACGACCTGACTAACAGGTATGCACGCGCCATGGCGCGTCCGCCGCGACGATGGCACAGCGAGGGTGAAATTTCGACATCGCCGGCCTGCGTGGACGCACCATTCAATACGTCAAAAGATGAGAACGGGCGAAAAAACACGCCTCCATGTACGGACGTGCCTTCGGCACGTTTCTCAAGCCCGGCATGCCGGGAAATATTTAAGACACACAAAGAGGGGGAGGCAGCGGCGTTTGATAATGAGGTCTAATGTGCTGAGTCATACGTTACTATGTACGGACGTGCCTTCGGCACGTTTCTTAGGGCGTGCATGCGGGGAAATATTTAAGACATACAAAGAGGGGGAGGCTGCCGCGTTTGGGAAGATGCTCGAAAAACGCCTAATGTGCTGTGCATGAGAAACGTGCCGAAGGCACGTCCGTACATTTTCGCGTAAATTTTATGCCGTTTTCATATTCACACGTGTTGAATGCCATGGCGCGCCCACGGCGACCAACGATGCCGAATTTCCGCGCGTCAATCCCCCATTCCAAATTCCCCATTCCAATCCTCCATCTCCCATTCCAAATTATAAAACGGCTACCCCTTGCCGCGGCGAGGGGTAGCCTGTTTCTATTTCAATTCCCGTCCACTCGGGGAGCAGACTGAATCAGAACGTAAACGAGATGACGAGGCGGGTCGACGAGAACTTTCGTTTGAGCTTGCCCGAGGATGAGTCCGACTCGTAATCATCGTAGAACTCATCACTGCTCACGAGGTTTGAATACTTGCCCGTGCCCCACTTGCCTTCTACACCGATGGCGAAACGGCGATATTGGATTTTGCCGCCGAAATCCATCATGTTGCAGTAGGCTGTCGAGGTCTCCATGTCGCCGTCCTCGCTGAGCAGATGCAGACCGAATGTGGGCTGATAGTGGAAGTAGAGAGTGGCGCGGATGAAACGTGCCTCGTTGTCGAAGCTCGAGAAGGGAGCTACCGACACCACCGGGCCGATGCCGAACGCGCCGATGTGGATGTCGTAGCGGCCGATGTCGGGGAGGAAATCGTCTTCCCATTCATCCTCGTAGTCGTCTTCCCAATCGTAGGCCTCCGCGCCTACATACTCGTAATTGTTTTTCTTGTAGCGGGTCACCGAAAGGTCAAACCATCTCACGTCGAAGCCCACCTTGAGCATTCCTGCTATGGGACGCGAGGGGAAGAAGTAAGACGTGCCTTTGTTGAGGCCGAACGTCCATGCCGACTTGCTCTTGTAGCCGAGTTCGGTGCATGAGGCCGACGGAGCATAGAAAATCGAGGTGTACTTTCCGCTTTTCCAGATGCCCTGCCATTTCTGCTCCAGCTGCATCTGATGGCTGATTTCTTCCTGCTCGGTGAGTCGGGCGTTGATGTCGGAAATCTGCTGTTTGAGCACGTCGAGGCTGTCTGCTACGGCGGCCTCTGCGGCTTCAGCTGCGGGCGCTACAGGCTCCTGAGCGAAAGTTGCCCCCGCGAAAGCCGCTGCGAAGGCTGCCGCGATAAAAAGCTTTTTCATTTGCGGAGGAAGCGTAGGGGGTTGGAGATGCGTTTCTGTGACTTAAACGACTTCACGTCGCCCGCGGGCCGGCTGAAAGCGTTGTCGAGGCTGCGCGCTCCGTAGACATAATCGATGGTCATTGCATAGTCGCCGTAGCTGGTGAGCGTCTCACTCTTGATTGAGCCGTCAGAGTTGAGTGTGTAGGCAAAAAGTGCCTCCTCATTATCATACACCATCTCACATTTCGAGGGGAGGTTGGCCGGCACCTCACCGAACAGCCCCGTAAGCCAGAACTCGGCCAAAGTGCCCGCATAGGCGGTAACGCATACGTTTTGTGCCGTATTCTTCTGGTCGGAGTAGGCATACACCATTTCGCCGCCGAAGTTCACGAGATTGCCGTTGGTCCATGTGAGATTATTTCGTTCGCCGTCGGCGGTGAGGCTTGTCAAGTGCCCGTCCGAATCATAGCCGAACGCCACGGAATAGGTGTCTTTATCGCCTTCATAGATGTCTGTCACCTTGGCTTTGGTGATGAAGCCGCGGCTGTTGAATGTGGCATCCGAGATTGTCATGGTAGCGACTGTCGAGTTAGTCTCCAACTCTCTGTTGACGTATTTGAACGGCGAGTAGCTCACCTCTATCGCGTAGCCGTCGCCATCGGAATCAACGTTTTCGAATTTTGTCATTCGTCCATACGAATCATAGCTGATAGAGATGAGAGTGTGGTTGCCATACATCAGTTTGGTGGGGCGGGGTACGGAGACGCTTACCGAGGGAGCGTCGGGTGCGTCGTCGTCATCATCGTCGCCGCACGCTGTCAGGGGCAGTGTTGCAGCGAGCACGCCTACCATCAGGGCGGCGAATTTCAGTGAATACTTGTGCATAACGTCAAGTTTTTATGAGTGTGATTATTAATGTCGCAAAGGTAACTAAAAAGAGGCAAATTACCCCCCCATTTTGTTAAATCATGTTAACGCTATACACTTTCCCAAAATTTCACACATTCCCAACGTCTATCGAAGTTGAGCCGAAGAAACCGGGGTAAGTAAGTTCTAAAAATAAAACGATATGTGAAAAATAAATACTTGAACAATAAAACTCGTTCTTTTTGGATGCTTTGAGCCTTTCGTTCAGGCGCATAGCTCGCTATGCTTCTTCACTCAAATCTCAAATCATCTCAAAAATAACTTCCTTTTATCTGTTCATTTATTTTTCTCACTTACTTACGTTAAAAATGCAAAACAATTTGAGCGTATCCTTTTTTTTAGGATAAAAATCGCTATATTTGTCCTTCAAAAAAGGATACGACACCAAATTTTTTCAAAATAGCAATTACAACGATGGACAAACTCTATCTTAAGACCCAGATAGCGATGCGGCAGTCTGAGTTTCCTACCGACTTGATAAAACGTTCTAACCCATTGCCGGTCAATGTGGGGAAGATTGTCACGATACCGGGTGTGAGGCGTTGCGGGAAGTCTTCGAGAATGGAGGCTGTAGTCAACGACTTGCTCGCATCGGGTGTCGGGCGTGAACGGATTTTGTGGGTAGGTTTCGACGACGAACGTCTTGTGCGTATGACCTCCGACGAGCTTGACATGATAATCGAGGCCTACCGCGAGATGTATCCTGACATGGATATGGCGTCGGTCTACATGTTTTTCGACGAAATACAACTCATCGAAAACTGGGAGTACTTCGTGATGCGTCTATACAAACACACCTCGAAAAATATTTACATAAGCGGCAGTAATGCCACGATGTTGAGCACCGAGCTGAAATCTGCTTTGCGCGGGTGGCCGTTGGAAGAGGAGACGCTTCCCCTTTCATTCCGTGAGTTCTGCCATTTCAGAGGCGTCAGCACGGATGGGGTGCTCGAGGGTGATTTGGCAAAATTGCGCAATGCCTTCGCGGCCTACAATAACGAGGGTGGTTTCCCGGAGGTGGTGCTGACCGAAAATCCGCTTCATAGAGCAAAGATACTACAGACCTACTTCGACACGATGCTCCTGAAGGATTTGGTGGAACACTATAACCTATCCAATATCGAGGTGCTTCGATATTTCCTGAAACGCATAATGTCGAATCTGACGAAACCCACCTCGATTCTTGCCATTCATGGCGACATCAAGTCGCGCGGACTCAAAGTGAGCAAGGACAACCTTTACGAATGGGCCGCCTACGCTTGCGACATTTTTATGTTTCTCCGCGTGCCGTCATTCAGCAGGTCATTGCAGAAAATCGAAAGCAGCCGCCCGAAGTATTATTGCATCGACAACGGTCTGCGCGATGCGGTGCTTCTTCCTCAGAGCAATGATGACGGGAAGAAACTTGAAAACACGGTGTTTCTGGAACTTTATCGCCGACGCACTCCCGTCGACCGGATTTTCTATTATCAAGGCAAAGGCGAATGTGATTTCGTCGTGCAACGGGGCGTGGAGATTGGGTGTCTGATACAAGTCACATGGGAGATGAGCGACGAAGAGACGCGTCGCAGGGAAATTGCAGGACTGATAGAAGCGTCAGAAGTCACGGGTTGTCAGAATCTGCTTATTATCACCAACGACAGCAGCGAGGAAAGCATCACCGAGGGAGGACAAATGATTCATGTGGTGCCCGCCTGGCGATGGCTTCTCGGTAAGTAAATCCTAAAAAGAACGAGTTTTATCTGTTCATTTATTTTTCTCACTTACTTATCCGATTTTGTCGCCTCACGATGAAACGAAGCAAGGGCACTCCGCGGTGGCGGGGTGCCCTTGCTGTTGTGGTTATGTCAGGTGAGGGAGGGGGTTATTCGGCGTCGTTCCAGGTGTCGGAGACGAATTCGAATTTGCCCTTGCCGACACACTTGAACACTGCGGTGGCATCGTGCGAGGTGCCGTCGTAGTAGACGAAGTTGAGTGTCAGCGTCACGTCGATGCCTTCGACGGGAGCCATGTCGGGATGGAGAATGCCGAGAGCGGCGGGCATCACTTCTTCGTCGAAGCGCTTCTTCTCGAGAGCCACTACTTCAGCGTCGGTCATAGAGTCGTAGCCGGCATACTGAGTCTTGGCTGCCGAGGGACGGAGGTCGACGTTGCCCTGGTAGGCCGAGGTGCCGCAGTAGTATTCATTGTTGCCGTAGGAGGTGACGTAGGCTGCACCGTCGGGCACGTTGTTCTTCACCCAGTCTACGCAGGTCTGGAAGTAGAGGGTAGAGATGGCGATGCCGCGGCCTGCGGGGAGGGTGACGGTGACAGAGGGGTCGTAGTTCCATACGCCCTTGCTCTTGACAAACTGGAGGGTGGCGGTCTTGACGTCTACGCCCGCGGTCCATACGGTGCCGTCAAACACATACTGCTCGGCGCGGGTGACGGTGGCGCTGCCGGTGTAGTAATAGTAGACGAGGTATTCAATGTCGCCTGCCTGAGCGTAGGGGAGGGCGTTGCGCATGAAGGTGGGGAGGTAGAGCTCGGGACCTTCGCCTGAGAGGTTGTCGTAGCGCTGACCCATTGCCTGGTAGTCGGCGTGCGAGAGGATGAGGGTCGAGGCGACGGGAGCCCATGCCGAGCCGTCGTAGCAGTAGATGGCGTTCTCGTTGGTCGAAGCGAGTTCCACCACGCGCGACTGCGGAGCCTTGGCAGCAGCCTTGGCGGTCTTGCCGTCAACCTTGGTGACAATCATGTTGACATACTTGCCTTTCGAGGCGATGGCCATGGCATAGCCTTCGACAGTGACGTCGGCGCCGTCGGTGAAGAGGGCCTTCACTTCGTCAGACGCTCCGTAGGGCGAGAGCTGCACCGTGGTGCCGTCGATGGAGATGTTGATGTAGTTAGTCACGATAGCCTTGCCCGAGAGCTTGACATAGACGGGCGAGACGGGCGATGCGCCTTCGGCCATGCCGGCAGCAACGAAAGCGTCGACGTCGGTGGCGGCCCAAGCGGCGGCTTCGGGATAGGTCACGGCCTGATTGCCCTTGACGTCGGCGTCAGCACCCTTGGCAATCTGGAAGCCGTAGTTGTAGGACGAGACGGTCGATGAGATGACCACCTGGTCGCCCACCTTGAGGTCGGAGTTGTTGGCGGGAGCGTAGACAAATACCGAGCCTGTGGCATCGGTCACGATGGGACCCTGGGTCGACGTGGCCATGACGAGGCCGTTGATGTCGACAGCCTGGTCGACGGCCAGCGAGCCGAGCACCGACGAGAGGGCGAAGTCGGGAGTGTCGGGCGTAGAGGGCGCGGTGAACACGGGGTCTACGTCAGAGGTGTTGTAGTTGACGATGACATACTGTCCGGCTTCGGCTGCGGGCAGAGCGTTCTTGAGCAGCTTGGGCAGCTCCTTGGCGGCGGTGTGCGAGGGAGCGAACGAGGCGGTGTAGTCGTTGTCAGAGCCCCACACCTGCTGATAGTCTTCGTCAGAGATGGTGAGCTTCGACGCTGCGGCCATAGCCGTGAGTTCGGCGGGGAGCGCTTCGGCGTAGCGGTAGGTGACGTTGACAGCCGAGCCGTTGTCGAGGGTGAAGTAGGGGAAAGCCACGTCGCTGAGGAGCGCGGGGATGTAGGCTTCGGGGGTGATGGCGCCTGCGAAGTAGCCCTGCGAACCTACGGCGGCAAGTGCGGCCGAGTTTTCCGAGCCGGCCAGGGTCTTGTTGGTCGAGTTCTTGGCCAGAAGTGCGTAGTCGTCGGAGGTGAGGGTGTAGTCGAGGCGTTCGACGAATTCGGTGCCGTCAGCTTCGGCGATGGCATCCTTGTAGCCGTCGAGTTCGTTATTCCATGCGTTTTCGCTGCAGGCGGAGAGGGCCAGAGCGCCTACCCCCGCGAGGGCGATACGATTGATGCGTTTCATATTCATAATGACGGGGGATTCGGATTAGAAGTTGAATTTGAGCTTGAGGCTGTAGGTGCGTCCGAACGAGTAGAACACACGGTTGGCGTTGCGCCAGGTGCCCACTTCGCCGAGGTCGGTCTGTGCCTGGGTGACGAAGTTGTAGTTGAAGAGGTTGTTGACGTTGCCGTAGAGGGTGGCGTCGAGACCTCCCACCTTGAAGCGGTAGCTTGCGTTGAGGTCAAACTGGTTGCCCCAGGGTATCTCCCAGGGTGTGCCGGGCTTGAGCACCTTGCCGTTCTGGAGGTTGGATGCCGTCAGCGAGATGTCTGAGTAGTTGCGGGCGTAGGCAATCCAGTCGGCACCGATGCGGAAGCCCTGGAACGGACGGAAGGTGACACCTACCGAGCCGGTGGTCTGGGCCGAGCCGCTCACCTTGACACCCTTCTGCTCGAGGGTGGCGTGGAGGTGGTCTTCGGCCATGATGCCCGAAGCTATCGTACCGTTGAGGTTGGAGAGGGGAGCGCCGTCCTGGTTGTAGAAGTAACCGGTGGCGTTCGAGTCCCACTGCCAGTCGCCGAGTGCGAGCATACCGTCGAACTCAACCCAGCGGGTGGGGCGGTACTTGACGCTGACTTCTACACCCATGTGGCGGGCATCCACGCCCGACATGGCGAAGTAGTAGTAGTTTGAGCCGTCTTTAGCAATCGAGGGGTCAATCTGTTCGCCCTTGCTCATGGTGCGGTCCATCCACTTGGTGTAGTAGGCGTTGACGTCGATGGCGAGTTTGGGCGACTTGAAGCCGTAGCCGATTTCGAGCGAACCTACCTTCTCGTTGAGGGCGTCGGGGTTGACGATGTTCGAGCGCTGTGCGCTGAGGAACACACCGTAGCTGAAGAAGGGCGCACGCGAGATGAAACCGCCGTTGAAGAACACGTTGTTGTGGCGGTCGATGTTCCAGTTGACACCACCCTTGATTGTGCCGCCGAGATAGTTCTTGGTGGCCGAGCGGGCGTGTTCGGCGTCGTAATAGTAGAAGTCCTTACGCCAGTAGGTGTTGTTGTTGAGCGCGCCAGAGAGCACGAAGTTGAGCTTGTTGCCGAGCATGGTGTACTCGCCCTGGGCGTAGACACCTTCCTGGGCCACGAAGCCGTCGTAGTTGCGGTTGACAACGTCGCCTACGTGGAGCTTCTCATACACCCACTCCGTGTCGAGACGGTTGTGGACTGCATTGTTGTAGGGCTGCACGTTGTTGCGGTTGTAGTTGTCGATGTAGTATTCGCCGCCGAAGAGGTCGCAGATAACGGTCTTGTGGTGGCCTACATAGTAGCGGAGGTCGATACCGCCGGTGACATTGAGCTTGCTGCCGTTGTTGAAGAGAAGCTCTTTCTTGTAAGACGACACGAGGCCGTAGGTCTCATGCGCGTTGAGCTGCTTGGCCATCACCATGTTCGAGCCGGTGGTAGAAGCGGCGTTCATCTGTTCTACGGCTGCGTAGTCGTAGTAGCCTTCGGGGGTGCGGAACTGCATGTTGAGCACACCGTTGTTTGCGCCATACCACGACGACGAATAGCTCGTCGAAGTGCCGTCGGCATGCTGCACGGTGCGGCCCTGACCCGAGAAACCGCCGCCCGAGGTAATCGAGAGATAGAGCGAGGTCGACAGCGACGATGTGGCGTCAATCTGCCAGATGTGGTTGAGCGCTATCTGAGGCTTGTGATAGAAGTTGTGGTTTGAGTTGTAGGCTTTGCCGTTCGAACGGAAACCATAGGTGGGGTTGTAGCGGTAGGGGCTTTCGCCGTTCATGTAGTCGCGCACGCTCTGCCAGCCTTCGATGGTAAGACCGTTGTTATAGTTGCGCTGGTCGTGCCACTGGGGAGCGCCGAAGCCGGTCAGGCCAATCTGATGACGGTCGTTGATGCGCTTCGAAAGGTTGAAAAACCATGAGTATGCCTCATAGGCAGTGCCCTGCACGTAGCCGTCGGCCCACTTGCGGGTGCCAAGCACGGTGAATGCCCAGCCGTTCTTCATCAGACCGGTCGACAGCTTGAAGCCCACCTGATTCATGCCGTCGTTGCCGAGGCCATACCAGAGCGAGCCACCCTTTTCGACGTCGATGGTGCGGGTGGTGATGTTAATCGTACCGCCGATTGAGGGGGTCGAGAGCATCGTGGCGCCCAGACCGCGCTGTGTCTGGATGCTCGAAGCCACGTCAGAAAGCATGGCCCAGTTGCTCATGTAGACGCCACCCCATTCCATATCGTTGACGGGGATACCGTTGACGAGCATGGCCACGTTTTCACTCTGGAAACCGCGCATACGGGTCTTCGCATCACCCCAGCCGCCGCCTTCCGAGCGGGTGTAGACACCGGGTGTGGTCTTGAGCATTTCGAGAAGCTCGCCGTTGCCGAGCTTGAACGCAATCTGTTCCGAGTCGATGGTCGACATCGCCACGGGAGTCTGACGGGTCTTGCCCACCGACTGGGTGATGACAACGTCGGCGAGCATCTGTGCGTCAGGTTCGAGGCGGATGGTGCCCATGTCGGCGCGCGGAGCAAGTTTTGCTTCGGCATAACCTACGAATCTCACAGTGAGCTGCTTGCACGAGGCGGGAACACTGATTTTAAACCGTCCGTCAAAGTCGGTGGTAACTGCGACATTTGAACCGGTGGCCGAGACAACGGCACCCGTCAGGGGCTCGTTTTGTTCGTCGACAACCAATCCGACACAGTCGAGGGCCAGTGCGGCCAGACACGACAGCCAGACGGTAGTGGCTAAGAGCAGGAGTCTCTTCATAATGATTGGATGATAGTGTGATATAAGGGTAAAAGAGTTTGATGCCGCAAAGGTAGTAAAAAATTTTTAAAAATCCTAAAAATTAGTACACTGCCCCATGCAAATTTTCCCCCTGCGTCCGTCCTCGAAAATGGTTGACCTGTTTTTTAATGTTTTCTATTTATTTTGGTATTCGTTTCCGGTTGAAATGAAATTTTTTGGTCTGAAAATTTTGCG
The DNA here is from genome assembly GCA_029056055.1 of Duncaniella sp. Classification (GTDB taxonomy): domain Bacteria; phylum Bacteroidota; class Bacteroidia; order Bacteroidales; family Muribaculaceae; genus Duncaniella. Next base: position 11,822 of record JAIDCC010000076.1, on the reverse strand, counting down.
AAATAAAGACTTAGCATTATCTTTGCGGTGTAAATCAACTAACACGATTGACCTCACAATAACATCAAAAAAGCAAAAGATTATGAGGACAGTAGGCATTTTTATAAGAAGAGGTAGAGATGGTTCTTTCGGAGCCTATATGCCCTATGATAATAATCTTGATTTGGGCGTGCATGGCAATGGCGCTACGGTCAATGAGGCTCTCGAACAGTTAATGTCTGAATATGAGGATATGAAAGCTTTTCTTCAGGAGGAGGGCAAGCCCTTCGAGGAAGTCAATTTTGCTTTCTCTTATGACCTCCCTTCATTTCTGGACTATTACGCGGATATTATCTCTTACAAAGGTCTCGCCAAACTTACAGGTATCTCGGCCGCGAAACTCTCGCAGTACATTTCCGGCAATCGCACACCATCACCGAAAACCACTGAAAAAATTGAAAAGGCACTTCACGACTTAGGTAAGGAATTGAGCCAGTTGCAACTTGTTTGATTTACACTCTTTGAAATTGTTCGTCCCCGGCTCTCGTACGTATTTAAAATTGATTATATGTCTATCTCTCTTCTTATTTTTTTGGGATTGATTTTTGTAGGTATGCTTCTAATACCTGACAAGTATCTGCCAAAAGCGAAACGGAAGACTCGTCGGAGGAGGAGGTCGCGTTCAGGCGACAAGCCCTACGGCCTCCCCTGGATGGGCGGCAGGCTGCATCCGAGAAAACCGAAATACTAAGAGAGCGTGTGCGAAGTGGCTTCATGTGTGTAGTATCATGAACTCTGAGGCGCACCCTCTGATTTGATAATTCAAAAGAAGAAAAGCGTCTGTAAGTCAAAGACTTGCAGACGCTTTTCAAGTGGTGTCGGGGTGACAGGAGAAACTCTTGTCGCTCCGGCTCTGAAATATTCTGATTTCCGCCTCTGAATTAGTGCATTTTTGGTGGTATTTGTCCCGTTATTGCCCCGAATTTGCGGGGGTCAGGTTTCCCATAAGAATTTGGATGGTTCGCTCTTTTTCGGCAATCATGCGCTCCTTCTCCGCGAGTAGCTCGCGGAGATTTTCGTTTTGTGAAATCTGCACCGAGGCATTGCCGAGATAGGTGCTCGCATTGATGTCGGAGAGGTTTTTGCTTACCGGTTCCGGCACGTCGAACACTATTCCGGGATTTAATCCGGCTGCGACGTAGAGCCGCTCAAGCAAGCCAGCGTCGCAAGAAGCCTGCTTGAAAATCGCGGAGAGATAGTTGTAGGTAATTCCCGCTTTTTCAGCAATTTTCCCTTTCTTGAGGTGGTTATCCTCAATATGTTTTTTCAGGATTTGCCCTATATGTTTCATGTCGATAATAGTTAAATAACATTAACAGAACTGGAAATTATGTCAGAAATAGATTAAATTTTAAATTTTCGTTGTAACTTTGTCGATGTAAATTTAAACAAATATTTCCATTCGTCCAACTTTATGACAAGAAATCAGCTACTCTACCGATACTTGCGCTCTCTTCCTCCCGTGGAGCGTAGAGCTAAGTGTCGCGATATCAGGGAAGGACTTGAAATATCGTCAAGTGTCCTGCATAATTGGAGATATGGCACAACTCCGTTAAAGAAAATTTACTTTGACAAAATTATCGAAATCGTAGGTGTCGACTTGAATAACTTTGTCGAAAATTGATTATATTACCATGAACAGTATATTAAGAGATTGTGAATTTTTCTCTCATGAAGAAGAAGTGTGGCTGCGTACTTCTGAAGGGGAGATGCGAAAGCTCACTGAAGCTGATGCCGACCTGGTCGAAGAAATTGCGTCGCTCATCGAGTTGTTCTATCCGAAAGCTTACGCCGCGCTGTGCGGCGAATATAAGTCGAGTGCTCCCAACCGTCGATATTTCCTCTTTAGGATTGTATGCCGTTTTATCCGCTGCAACTTCGCTCAGCTCGATTCAACTCCCGATATCACCCGCCACGGGCTGTTTAACTTCGAGCATATCAACTGCCCCATGCGCGGCGAGTGTCGCCATGACCATGTGGTTTGCCGTCCGGAGTTTGACCATCGTCTCAGCCCTGCCGAGCTGCGCGTGATGAAACTCATTTTTGAAGGGTACACCGAAGAAGAAGCGGGCGAGTGTCTGAAACTATCGCCTCTCACTATCCACACCCACGTGCGCAATGCCTATGTGCGCCTCGGCATCCATTCCAAGGCCGCGTTTGTCAGATATGCGGCGGAACACAACCTTTTCTCATGAGCAAGTATAGCAATATCGAAATTAACAGAGTTAAGCGTGAGGCCGATATCCGCTCGCTTATCCCCGGCGCTACCAAATCCCGCCTCATGCAGGATGTTGAGTGTCCTTTCTGCGGCAAAGCGAAAAAATTTCGCGTCAGTCGTAAAGCCGGGTATAATAATGCCCGCTGCTTTGCCTGCGAAAAGGGTTTCCCCGGACCGCTCGAAGCATACGCTTATTTTCATCACCTCGATATCAAATCCGACTTTCTGAAAGTGCTCGAGGGCTGCGCCGCCGAGTGCGGTGTGATAATAGTTCCCGAGGAACAGGTGAAGAAGGAGACGGTCAGCAAGGCTCGGGCGAATATCTCGCAGTCGTTCTGTGCCGGACAGCTCGAGGCCTCGGGGATATCCGTCGAGGACATTATGGCCAACGTTATCGAGAACGGTCAGGAAATGCTCAAATCGCCTTTCCGTCCCGGCTCTGTCGGCCCGCATTTCTCCCCTGACTTCAAGGGGGGCGACATGCTCATCTTCTACTATGACCTCTACGGCCGTCCGGTCACTTATGTCTCGAAAGGCAGCCGCACCCCTCGCCCTTATGTGAGGGTGCGTTATGCCAATCCCGCGATTCATGTCGACGAGAGAGGCTCGGAGATGAAATACCAGACTCCGGCTGGCGCTCCCTCGCAGGTCTACATCCCCGAGAAAATGCGCGCGCTATTCAAGTCGAAAACGCCCATCGATGTGCTCTTCCTCCAGGAAGGGGAGAAGAAGGCCGAGAAGGCTTGCAAACATGGCATCCTGTCGCTCGGCATTCAGGGTATCTCAAATATAGGGTCGCAGGACCAGGGGCTGATACAAGCCATTCAGGATATAGTCATCGCCTGTAAGGTGCGCCACATCGTGCTCGTGATGGACTCCGATTGGAACGACCTCTCGCGCAATATCACCACTGGCGACCGTGCCGACAAACGTCCCAACAGTTTCGCCGCGGCCGTTATCAAGTTTAACCAATACATCCGCACGTTTAACAACCTCGGCCTTAACGTCGACACCTGGTGGGCGCATGTCAATGCCAACGATAACGGCGATAAGGGGATAGATGACCTCCTCGTTGGCTCTCTCAAGGGGCGCGAGGGCGAGCTGCTCGTCGACATCACCCACACGATGAACAGCCACAACGGCAAGGGCACGTGGCTCGACATCCATAAAATATCCTCTCTTTCCGACGCCAAAATCCGCGACTTCTGGCACCTTAACGATTATCAGGCGTTCTTTGACGCACACCGCTCCCGCCTCGCCGAAATCCCAACTTTCAAACTCGGCGGCGTGCGCTACAAGGTAGAGAACGGCGCGATGGTGCCGGTCAGCCGGTATTCTTCAGACGTTGACATCTATTCCATAGTCAAGGACAGCAAGGATAATGACAAGGTGATTTTTAACTATTCCGAGGCCATGAAATTTCTTACGGCTAACGGCTTTTCGCGTCTCCTGCGGAGCTTTGACGGTGAGAACACGGGCTATGAATTTATCCGTATCGATGACGGCATAATCTTTCAGATTTATCCTTTTCAGATTCTCGATTTCATCCAGAACTATATAATGGCGAATGTCAAATCGTCGCTCGTGCGCGAGTTTTTTATCAGCAAGCTTGACGTGCTCCTTCCCGACAAGAAACTCGCCCGTCTGCCAATCATCTCCGACAATTTCAATAATTTCGAACCTGACACCCACCGCGCCTACTATAATAACGGTCAGGTGGAAATCTCCGCGCAGGAGATAAAGAGCGGGCTGCCGTTTGTCAATGTGTGGCAAAATCGCCTTATCCCTCGCAAATTTCGCCGTCTTGAGGTGATTAAGTCTATCTCCAAGGTGGGCGATACTTACTACTGGGAGTTGACCCCCGACGGCGAAAACTGCGAGTTCCTTCAGTATCTCATCAATACATCAAACAATTACTATTCGCCCGGCAATTTCCGCGAGACGAACACTGACGAAAACTGCGAGTGGCTACAGCATATCGTCAATAAAGTCACCGCCATCGGCTATCTTATCTCCGATTGGAAATATCCGTCGGACAATCAGGCTGTCGTCATTCAGGACCATCGCATTTCCGAAGTGGGTCAGGCATGGGGCGGTGCCGGCAAGTCTGTCCTCGGCAAGGCTCTCTCTTATGTGTCGAAACAGTTCTTTATCGACGGCAAACAGTTCGCGCCTACTGACCAGTTTGTCCTCTCCGGGGTCACTAAGGCCACCCGACACATTTTTATCGACGACATCAAACCAAATTTCGACTTCCAGTTTATTTTCAACTGGATTACAGGCCCGATGCCGATTAACCCTAAAGGCGGAGCTCGTTTCACTATCCCCGAGGACGAGTCGCCCAAAATTCTCGTCACTACCAACCACGCCATCAAAGGAGCTGACCAAGGTTCGGTGAAGCGTCGCGTGGCTTATGTGGAGTTCTCGTCGTGGTATAACCAAAACTATTCGCTCTATGACGATTTCCACCACATGTTTTTCTCCGATTGGGATGAATATCAATGGACGCTCTTCGACAACCTCATGGCCGAGTGCGTGATGTATTATTTCCGCTCTTTCGCCGAGGGCTGGCACCGTGAGGGCAGGGGAGTGGTGCCGCCCCCGATGAAAAACATCGAGCTGCGCACGCTGCGTCAATCGATGTCGGAGACCTTCTTTCAATGGGCCGAGGAATACTACGACCCCTCAGGCTCTAATCTCAATCGCCGCATCCCTCGCAACAAGGAAATTTGGCCGGCGTTTCTCGAATTTGCCGGCGGCCCGTCGGGGCATAGCGTCACACGCTCGAATATCAAAAAGAGGATTCAGGCTTACTGCAAATACAAGGGCTACGACTTCAACATCAACAAGCCGATGATCGAGTCGCCCGATACGCAATTCGAATATAACATCTGGAAGAAAGACCACCCCGACGAGTCGTTCATGGGCGACGACGATAAGTCGGGAGGTGTGGAGTTCTTCACCGTGTGGTCGCCCGAGAAGGAACAAAACTCTCACCCTTTTTAGCTTCATAACTCAAAACTATGGCAATACTCTATCCGCAAATCTTTGATGCCGTCAAGGCTGTCACCGGCATCTCTCAACGCAAACTCGTGAGCCGTTCGCGCCTGTGGCCGGTCGTCGAGGCCCGACAGCTCTTTGTGCTCCTCGCCTCACGCCTGGGGGCGATTGACAGCTCTATCGGTTTCGTGCTGATGCGCGGGCGCGTCGGCATTTGCAAAACCCGCCACGTCGCCGAAAACTATATCTCGGTGAGTCGATTGTTCGCCAGGAAGTACGAACGTGTCAAAAAACATTACGACGATGCAGCGGCCCGCCTCGGTTAACCGCTATGACGGGCTGCGCATCGCAGCTCCGGCACCTGACCTCTCGCCCGTCGAGGCTTCCTCTTCATGGACGCTGACCGACTCCCGAGCCGAGGTCATAACCATCTCGAGCGCGTTGCTCCCTGACGGCTCGTGGGTCTACGGGTTCTGCGTCTCGTGGGCTAAGGGGGGCAAGTCGTCACGCCTCCCATCGGCCGAGTCCGGGCGGTTCCGCTCCCAACATGATGCCAAACTCCACGCCGTCGGGTTTATGCTCGGATATATCGAGCATTTCATCCCCGAATCTCAAGACGCTCTCCGCGCTGCCGAGAAGTCGCTTGTGCAACTGTCTCTTTTCGAATAATCATGCTCTTACATCGCTTTTGCTCGCTCCAGGAGTTCAGCCGTTATCAGGCCGGACTCACTCTCCGCAATAACACTGACCACTACCGCGGCGGCTCGGGCGGCTCGATTTCGCGCGGGTTCTGCTTCTTTGAGGGCTCGCCCGAAGAGTGGGCGCACCGCCTTAACGGGATAGTCACGTTTGACGTGCTGCTCTCTGTCGAGGTCAACCCTTCTCTCGTCCGGAAGTCGTCGGGGGTTTATGCCTTTTACCCTTATGGCCCGAATGGCCACGCCGAACGCCGGCGCTTCACGGAGTATTGCACCGAGTCTTATTCAAGTGCTGATTTCAAGTTGCGTGCGGCCGATTATTCTTACCCTCGCCGCTTCATCTCTCTTGGAGAAAACCCTTTTATTGATATTTTTACCTAATGAAACATCAAATAGTCACTGACCCCTCGCAATCCGCGCGTCTGCTCGCTTGTGGCGTTGACCTCGATAGTGCGGATATGGTGTGGACTACATGGGATAATGACGAAGAGGAATTGACGCAGCTATCCGTGCTTGATGAGTCAGCCTATGAAATGGGGTGTCTTAATCCGATTGAGGCGTGGTCTCTATCCGCGTTGCTTGAACTGCTGCCACGCCAGATAAACGACTCCGATTTTGAGTACCGGCTTGTGCTAAGCCCGAGTCGATACTCTAAAGGATGGATAATCGAATACATCGACGAGGATGCAAACGAAACTCTCCATGGTATCTGCGGGCCCTTACTGATAGAAGGATGCGTCCTTATGATTGAATGGCTCGTTCATAACGCCTACACCCTAAACATGAAAAATTGTTCTTAATCACTAATTTATTAATCTCTAATTTTATTTCAACATGCCTATCCCTGATTTTTTAGAAAAACTGGCCTCGCTGCTCAAAGAGGCCGCGAAAAAAGCCGACGCTAAGGTCGGGTGCGAGGAGCACTCATCGCGCATGGACGCTGTCACCACCCGGGAGGAATTCGACAAAATTGTCGAATCCGATGACTACAAAGCGTTTACCTCCGAGGTGCAGCGTCGCGTCAATGACCTCCACGCCCTGTTCAATGCCTATATCGAGAAATATGACTGTTCCATCGTCATAGGCGTAGTGACTATTAATTCGCCGGTGGCTGACGGCTACGGAATAGCCGGGGTGGGACGAATGCGTTCTCTCGTCGTGAATTGCAAAGCTCTCCTCTCCGACTCTGACCTGCAAAAGCCTATGGCTGTTGCAAAGATGCTGGCGTCGAAGTAATCCACGCCGCCGCGCCGGCAAGTCATTTCCTCTAACCAATACTCATCAGAAAGCGAAATCACCCGGAGAGGGGCGCGGCTCTCTCCGTTTTTCTCACCAAGTATGAAAAAAGACCGTCTCATCAAAGCCGCCTACGGTGTCGAATGGTATGCCGACGGCACCGTCCTGCTTCTCCGCTGCCCCAAATGCGACCGAGAGAATTACGCCCTGAATGTAGCTCTCGGTGTCTGCACATGGTGCGGCTACCGCGCCCCATCGAGGCCCCCAAAATCAAAGTCGAAATAAACCGACTAAATTCTGCTTATCTCACCACCCTTGTAAAAATACGTAAAAATGAATCAGTCTCTAATCTGCAAAATCAACGGTGTCGACATCGTCACCGTCAACCGTGAGGGCGAAATCTTCGTCCCAATCCGCCCCATCTGCGACGCCCTCGCAATCGACGCGAAGGTCCAACGTCGGAAGCTCGCATCCGACGATTTTTTCAATTCAGTTGAGGTCATTATGACCTCAACTGGAGCGGATGGGAAGCAATACGAAATGACTTGCATCCCCCTCCGCGACGTCTATGGATGGCTCGCTACTATCAATCCGGGCAAGGTTGCTCCGGAGGCGCGCGAGGCCGTCACTCGCTATCGCCGCGAGTGCTATGACGTGCTCTACGAGCATTTCTCTTCGTCGATGCGGCGCACCATCGAGGCCAACAACGCCGAAATCGACCTGCTCAAGCAAATCAATTCGGCTATCTCCGACGAGAAGGAGGCCAAGGGGCGCCGTCGTAAGGCTGAAGAGTCGCTCTCCAAACTCCGCGCCGAACGTCTCAACCCCACACCCTCGCTGTTCATCGGCTAAGCCTACTCGGCTTCCCGAAAGTGTTCCGTCACTCGAGACGTAACTTTCTAATCTTATAAATAGCATATTACAAAGTTTAACGGCCTCGATTTTGGCTTGCTTCCGTCATTTGTTCCGTCACTTGTCGCACCCTCGCCCCTCCCCGGGTCGGGGTGTTTTGGTGTGTGCTGAATTTATCTCAAAAAAATACGAATTTTCGTATTTTTGTGGTCTTAAAATTTGCATACTACGAAAATTAGTAGTAACTTTGCAGTGTCAAATTAATCAACTAATCAATATGAAAAAACGAAAAGAAAAATTCGAACTCTCGGAAAAAGAGGAGGCGCTCATAAGAGCCATCCGAAACTATCGGGCAAGCTTCCCGAACGGTCACCCTCAAATGCTCTACTACATTCAACAACTTGTTGATGAATTGACCGACCTCCCCTAACGCTAACGCCCTCCCTCTCTCGAGGGGGAGGGCTTAAATAAAACAACATTATGGAAAAAGCCGTTAAAACCAAAACTTTCATCCCGGACGTTAAAACCAAAGTGTCAGACATCCTCGTGGCTATCTCATGGCGTGAGATTGCAAGAACTTATTTCGGAAAATCGAGCTCGTGGCTATATCACAAGCTTGATGGCATCGACGGAAATGGCGGCTCGGGGGGATTTACTCCCGAAGAGGCGCAACAGCTCAAAGACGCTCTCTGCGACCTGTCTGACCGCATCCGTCGAGCCGCCGACTCGATTTGATTAGGCCTTGATTAATTTGACATGTCCGAAAGGCCGGACCCGCACCCTCGCCCCTCCCCGGGCGGGGGTGTTTTGGTGTGTCTGCCCTTTTTGCTATCTTTGCAAAAATCTCTATCGACATGGCCACAAATTCTTCCTTTGCCTACACGGCTCGTTTTCCCATCTACCGCGACCGTATCGCCTCGATGGTCTATTTTTCAGCCTCGCGCGCCGGCGCGCTCCCCGTCCCGTTCCGCTGCATGTGGGACACCGGGACCTCCCTGACCCTCGTATCCACACGCGTGGCCGACGCCCTGGGCCTCGAGGTCATCACCGTGCCCGACCCCCTGCGCTCGGCTCTCGGTGGTGTGTCCACGGCGCAAAAGCGCGTGGCCTATCTGCACATCGTCCTCGGTGTTATCCCGCTCCGGCTCAAGGTGGGCGTGGTCTCCTCGCCGTGCTCTGACTCCGACATCGATGTGATGATAGGAATGGACCTTATCTCTCAAGGCTCGTTCGCCATCTCCTATGACGGGGCGCAGCTCATGTTTTCTTTCTGCTATCCGCCCGCCCCGATGCCGCTGGATTTCACCGAAATGCTCCCGATGCTCGGCCTTAACCCTGCCGTGGCAGTAGTTGACGCCGCCGACAATGACGACCCCGCTGCGAGCCGCGCAGCGGTCAATTTCGCCGAACTGCTGACCCGGCACGCTCACAATCCGGGCGAGGAATAAAAAGAATGACACCCGAGGCTTTGCGGCCCCGGGTGTCGGTTGTCTTAATGATAGGAATTGAGTTACTTGTTTTGCAAAGGTAGCTGTTTCGCGGGAACTATCCAAATTTCGGCCGCCGATTTGTCAATCATCCCCGTCGGCTCCCGCGGCGTCAATTTCGTCGGCGTGAGCAGCAAGGCGCTTGGCGATGTGGCGAAACGCCTCCGCAAGTTGATGATACTCTTCATCGGTAAAGGCTTTCCGTTTGTTGCATACCTCACACCCGTGAAGCTTCTGCGACAGCCACCCCTGTGTGTGCCCGAAGTATTGCTCGGCCACCTGTGTCTTGTTGATTAATCCCTCCAGTTCGATGAAGGCGTTACTGACCGCTCCGCTCTTCGTCGATATGAGTTCCGCCCGACGTGCCTCACTTCCGGCCTCGTCATAAATCTTTCGTTTGCCTAAATACATAATATTTCGTAAATTTGCCCCCGTCTCTCACCCGGGGGCTTTTTTTAAAGGTTAATTAATTCGTTTAACAGTCCTCTGATGTTTGAGACCAAATGGTGGTTGCTTTCGTTTTCGATTAGGTCCAAGTATCGATTAATAAGGGCGACCACCATTTTTATTCTCTTTCTCATTTCATTTTACACCTCCTTTCTTTTTAGGGATATTTGATTGATTATTTTTACAATACAAAGGTAGTAATAATTTTATTATTGTGCAAATTTTCAAGTGACTTTTTTCGTCTCCGGCGCATTTTTTTCGCCGTAGGGATTTTCACCACCCTCGCCACTCCCCGGGCGGGGGTGTTTTTGGCAGTGTGTGTTTTTAGTTGTATATTTGCAACACTAAAGTTACACACACACACTTCAATCTATGACCCATTCATTTGTTCTCTTCCATGCCGAGACAGTTAACGAGTGTCAGAACGCGGTTTGCCATCTGATTCTGATACCGGTGACTGATGGTGTGCCCCAAACCCCGCAGGAATTTTTCTTTAATCCCGAGGCCCCCTTCCTCGCCGTAATGTCCGGCATTACCGCATCTCAAGTCGCTTCTTTCCCGACATTCGCTTCCGAGTGGCCGAAGGTGCAGGCCATCCTAAGCCAATTCGACATGGCTGTGTGCTCCGCCGAAGGTTACTCCGCTCGAGCATTATACAACACACTCTCACGCCTCGGAGTCTCCTTTGAGCCTATCCGCTATTGCAATGCAAAATCTATCTGTCGCCGCACTCTTGACGAGGTCTCGTATAGTCTCGACTATCTTAGTTATGCCCTCTATGGTGATACGATCAATGTGGATGACCCGATAAAAATAGCGCAGCGTTGGTGCGACCTTGCTCTCAAAGGTCTTGACACTTCCTCCGAGGCTTCTATACCCGAGTTTCTCGCCGCTGTGAAAATCCAACCGGGCGAAATCGCCGAGGGCTCTTTCATCCCCTCCTGCTGCAAAAGGGATTATTCCAAACGCCAGTATCACCGCCCCGAATTCGATGCTTCAGCGGTGGAGGTCGATGCTGACCCCGAAAATCCCTTCTACGCCATGAACGTCGTGTTTACCGGTAAGATGGAATCCATGACGCGCAACGACGCCCGAGCTGCTGTCGTCAAAGTCGGAGGTCTGGCCCCCGAGCGCCTTACTCAAGAAACAGACTACCTTGTTGTCGGCATTCAGGACCTGCGTGTCGTGGGCGAGAAAGGCCTCAGCGGTAAAATGAAGACTGCCGCCAAGTATAGGGAAAAAGGAATGCCCATCGAGATTATCGATGAGCAAGACTTCATCGACATGCTCGGTGAAAAGAATTTCCCGGTTAAACAGCCTAAGCCAACTAAACCCAACCGAACCACACCTTTTATCACTGCTGACGATATCGCCGGCATGACGGATGAAGAGATCCGGAAAATAGACGATGCGTTTGCGGAGCTTAGAAAAAGTTTTGGCCTGGAATAAATTTTCCTCCCGAAAAATTTGGCAGAGTTTGATTTTTGCACTAACTTTGCAGCGCTAACAACTGATAGACATTCTATCCCGCCGGGCTCGGTTAATGCTCGACATGTGATGACGGGCTTTTTTTGTGCCCGTTAGTTCCCGACATCCGTGCCGGGAGCGATATACATATAATCGGCCTCGCGGCTGCCATTCCGAACTTTTAGCGCTCGGCGACGAGAATGCATCAGTTGTTAGCAACGGAAATGGCAGCCGTTTTTGCGTAATAGTACGCACTGCCTCGCTAACAACTGATGCAATGAACGCATTAACCCTTCCGGCCTCACGACGCCGTGACAAAGTCGTAATCCTGCGCTCGCTCAACCTCGGAGCGCGAGTGTCTAACCCCCTGACCGACGC
>JAIDCC010000075.1 GCA_029056055.1 Duncaniella sp. | reverse complement strand
TTCCCAAACACTCCCCCTTCATTTACAAAATGGAAGCTAACGAACTACTCAAAAAGGTACGCAAGATTGACATCAAGACACGCGGACTCTCGCAAAACATCTTTGCGGGCGAGTATCACACGGCTTTCAAAGGTCGCGGCATGACGTTTGCCGAAGTGCGCGAGTACCAGTATGGCGACGACGTGCGAGACATCGACTGGAACGTCACCGCACGCCACAACCGCCCTTACATCAAGGTGTATGAAGAGGAGCGCGAGCTGACGGTGATGCTGCTCATCGACGTCTCAAACTCACGCATCTTCGGAGCGGTCGGCGACGAGAAGCGTGAAATGATTGCCGAGATTGCCGCCACGATAGCCTACTCGGCCATCACAAACAACGACAAAATCGGTGTCATATTCTTTTCAGACCGCATCGAGAAGTTCATCCCCCCGAAAAAGGGTAAGAAACACATCCTGCTCATCATACGCGAGCTGATAGATTTCACTCCCGAAAGCCGTGGCACTGACATCGCCGTGGCGCTCCGCTATCTCACCGACGCCCTCAAGAAGCGTTGCACCACCTTCCTGATTTCCGACTTCATCGACTCTCACGACTATTCGCAGCAGCTGCGCATAGCCCAGAACAAGCACGACATGATAGCCATTCAGGTGTATGACAAGCGCGACACGTCTTTGCCCGACGTGGGTCTGCTCCGTGTGGCCGACCTCGAGACGGGCGCTCAGCGCTGGATTGACACCTCGCTCGCCAAGACCCGCAAAGCCTATGGCAAATGGTGGTATGAACGCCAGCAACAGATGATAGAGACCTTGACCAAGAGCCGCGTCGACCTGGCTTCGATAGCCACCGACGAAGACTACGTCAAAGCTCTCATGACCCTCTTCAAGAACCGTGGCATAAGGTAGGCCGCCGGGCTGCTACCCCGCTTCTGCCGTGACTGCCCAACCGCTTCGTGACTTCAACCCCGGCTCGCGACAACCCACTGATTTCAAGAGCTTTCAGATATAGAGATTTTTGCAACATGACATTTCTCAAAAATAGATTACGACATACAATCTTGCTGCCTGTGGCGGCGATGATGATGACGCTTTGCGGCGCGGCTCAGGCTGCGGCCGCTCCCGCGGCTTCGGTGAAGGTGAGTCTCGACTCGGCCGTGCTGCTCATGGGAAACGTCACGCCTCTCCATATCGAAGTGATAGAGGAAGCCAATGCCGGCGGCGACGTTTTCGTGCCCGCCGACACGATGTGTGCCAACGTGGAAATTCATTCGCTCCTGCGCTCCGACACCACCGACCTCGGCAACAACCGCCGACAGATTAACATCGACCTTCTCATTCAGTCGTTCGATTCGGGCGTCTATCGTCTCAACCCCGTCAGATACATTGCAGGAAATGAGACCATCGTTTCAAACCAGCCGGTGCTCAAAGTCAACCCCTGTCTGGTAGATTCGCTCGAAACTATCCACGACTTCGCCGACGTGAGCGATGTAGACCGTCACTTCGCCGACTACCTTCCGGATGTCGTCGTGAAATACTGGGTATGGATTCTCGTCGTGCTCCTGTTGGCGGCCGGCGGATGGTTTGCATGGATGCGCTACAAGAAGCGCGCCGTCGTCGAGCCTGAGAAGGCCAAGCCTGTCCTCCCGCCCTACGAGGAAGCCATCGAGGCACTTTCCGCACTCCGCGGCGAAAACCTCTGTCAGAAAGGCATGGAGAAGGAATTCTACACCCGCCTCACCGACATCCTGCGCCACTACCTCGACCGCCGGTTTGGCATCAACGCCATGGAGATGACCTCCACACAGATTCTCGATGCGCTCCACGCCAATCCCGACACCAAACTCTCGCAACCCAAAATGCAGCAGGTGCTCGCCATGGCCGACTTCGTGAAGTTTGCCAAAGTGCGTCCGCTCCCCGCCGACAACACCGCCGCCTTCAATTCGGCCGAGGCATTCGTGGAAGACACACGCCCCGTGGCGCAGCCCGAACCGACCGACGAAACCGCTCCGCAGGACGAGACAACCCGACCGGCCGAGACCTCTACCCCAACGTCAAACACTCCTAAACAATAAGTAAAGAATCATGCAGTTGGCCCATCCCGCATATTTGTGGTTACTCCTGCTGTGGGTGCCTCTCATAGCATGGTATGTCTATAAGAACACCCGCGGTCGCTCGCTCAACGCGTCGCTGGCTCTTTCGAGCACCCGCGCCTTCGCCTCGCTCGGCACTCCGATGCGCGCCATCCTGCGCCACATCGTGTTTGCGTTGCAACTGGGCGCCATCGGTTGCATCGTGGTGGTCCTGGCACGCCCGCAGACCCGCGACTCGTGGAATACGTCTACCGTCGAAGGCACCGACATCATCCTCGCCCTCGACATCTCTACCTCGATGCTCGCGCGCGACTTCAAACCTGACCGTTTCGAGGCTGCCAAGGATGTGGCCGCAAAATTCGTTGCCGGCCGTGAGGGCGACAACATCGGTGTGGTGATTTTCGCAGGCGAAAGCTTCACCGCGCTCCCCATGACTGCCGACCGCGCCCTCATCGCCAACTACATCGGCGACATCCAGATGGGTATGCTCGAAGACGGCACCGCCATAGGCGACGGCCTCGCCACTTCAATCAACCGACTCAAGGAAGGCAAAGCCAAATCGAAATCTATAATCCTGCTGACCGACGGCTCGAACAACACAGGCGTCGTGGCTCCGCAGACTGCCGCCGAAATTGCCAAGCAACTCGGCATCAAGGTCTACACCATCGGCGTCGGCACCAACGGCAATGCCCCCTACCCGCAGGAAGACATGTTTGGCCGCATCGAATATGTCTCGATGCCCGTCGTCATCGACGAGGCTACGCTGAAAAACATCGCCGAGACCACCGGAGGCAAATACTTCCGCGCCACGGGCAACAGCGTGCTTAAAGATATTTTCGCCGAAATCGACCGCCTCGAAAAGACCACCATCGACACGCGCAACTTCTCGGCCACCGAAGACGACTACATGCCGTGGGCTGTGGCCGCGCTGGCGCTCTTCGCCGCCGGTTTGCTGCTGCGTCTGACAGTGCTCCGCACCATGCCATGACCCGCCCGGCCTCCGGACCACGTCGATATACATATGTAACGTAAAACCTTCAACTACAGAAACGAAGTGATTTCATTCGCCTATCCATATCTGCTCTACCTGCTCCTGCTGCTTCCGATTGTGGCGGGACTGTTTCTCCGCATGCGCTATGTCAGGCGGAGAAATCTCCGGAAATTCGGCCGTCTGAGCGAACTGTCGCATCTCATGCCCGACGTGTCGCGCTACATGCCGGCCGTCAAGCTCGTTGTGTCGTTGCTGATTCTGACGGTGCTGATTCTCCTCGTGGCGCGTCCGCGTGCTACGTCTGACATCACCGACAGCAGTGCGGAAACGGTGACCTCTTCGGGCATCGAGGTGATGATTTGTCTCGACGTTTCAAACTCGATGCTTGCCTCGTCGACCGACGACGAAGGAGGTGTGTCGCGTCTGCAACGCGCAAAGTTCCTGCTCGAGAAACTCATCGACCGTCTCGGCAACGACAAAATCGGTCTGATTGTGTTTGCCGGCGACGCCTACCTTCAGCTGCCCATCACGTCTGACTACATTTCGGCGAAAATGTTTGTCAACACCGTCTCGACAGATTTCGTGCAGACCCAGGGCACAGCCATCGGCTCGGCCATCAATATGGCGATGAACTCGTTCACGGCCACCGAAGACATCGGTAAGGCAATCATCGTAATCACCGACGGCGAAAACTTCGAAGACGATGCTGTAGAAATGGCCAAACGCGCCTCACAGGCCGGCATTCAGGTAGACGTCATCGGTCTCGGCGGTCCCCGCGGAGCACGCATTCCCGAAGGTGGCGGCAAATTCATGCTCAATCCCTCTACCGGCGAGCCTGTGGTGACCCGTCTCGACGAAGCCTCGGCCCAGCAGATTGCCGCAGCCGGCAAGGGCATCTACGTCAACGGCGCTACCCCCTCGGCCTCGTCGTCGATAGAAACCAAACTCTCCGAGCTGCAACAGAAGGAGTTCGAGCGCCGCGCGTTCTCGCCCGCCAGCGAGCAATTTCCGATTCTCGCATGGCTCGCCCTCATCCTGCTCGTAGCCGACATTTTCGTGGTGACACGCAAGATTTCGTGGCTGCGAGGATATAAATTCTTCTCTAAAGAGGAAGGAGGTAAGAAATGAAAAAAGTATTTCTCTCGCTCGTGGCGGCGGCGTTTCTCTCGCTCCCCGTCATGGCAGCCGATAATGACACATCCACCCGCGAGGAGCGCAACTACATCGTCGAGGGCAACAAGCTCTATCGTGAAGACCGTTTCACGGATGCCGAAGTGGCCTACCGCAAGGCTCTTCAGGAAAACCCTTACAGCGACGTGGGGCGTTTCAATCTTGCAGCCGCCCTGCTCAAGCAGGGAGCCTCTGACGAAAAGACTCAGCAGGAAGCCCTGCAGCTCCTCAACACGCTGGCTCGCGAAGCCACCGACCTGTCGATAGCCGAGAAGGCGTTCTACAACCTCGGAAATCTGGCCTTCAACCAACAGCAGTATCAGCAGAGCATCGAGCACTACAAGAATGCCCTGCGCCGCGACCCGTCTGACGACAAGGCCCGCGAAAACCTCCGTCTGGCTCAGAAACGTCTCGAGCAGCAGCAGAATCAGGACCAGAATCAAGACCAGAACAAGGATAAGAACAAAGACCAGCAGCAGGACCAGAACAAGGACCAGCAGCAGAATCAAGACCAACAGAACAAAGACCAAAACCAGGACCAGCAGAATAAAGACGAAAACAAAGACCAGAATCAGGACCAGCAGCCTCAGCAGCAGGATAAGCAGCCCCAGAAGCAAAATCCGCCGCAACAGCAGCAGGGAGGCATGAGTCAGGAGAACGCCGAGAAAATTCTCAAGGCTATGGAAAACGAGGAGGCCGCCACACGCCGCCGCATCCAGAATGCCGAGAAGAAGAAGGCCAACTCTTCGCGCAAGAACATCCAGAACCCCTGGTAATCGTCTCGCCCCGACGACGCTATGCCGGGCGGTAAGCCCGGTGTGGTGATGGCCGGACGGTCTTTTCCCTCACGATTTCAGGACCAACAATACAGATTTTCTCAACTGTGACACGTCATATCATAACATTTCTATTGGCACTCTTCGCAGCGGTCGGAGTGTCGGGCGCTCCTAACTTCACCGTCAAGGGTCCGGGGAGTGTCTACGCCGGCGAGAAATTTCCGGTGACCTACCGCCTGACCGATGCCGACGGCTCCGACCTGAAAGTGTCGGCGCTCGAAGGATGCTCACTCCTGTTCGGCCCCTCGACGTCGCGTTCGCAAAGCTATCAGATAGTCAACGGACGCGCTTCGTCGCAGTCGGCCACGGAGTACACTTTCTATTACCGCGCCGAAAAGGAGGGCACCTACACCATTCCGGCCGCCACGATTGTGGCCGACGGAAAGCGCCTCTCGACCCAGCCTCAGAAGCTCACCATCCATCCCGCGCCCGACGGCCGCCAACCCGCCTCGCAACGCCCCGTGCAATATGACGACGCATCGACTCAGACAGCCGAACGCAAGGTCAAGTCTGACGATGTGTTCGTGAGAATCATCCTCTCGAAAAACACCGCTTACGAGCAGGAGGCGATAGGCTGCACCATCAAACTCTACACGAAGTATTCTATTTCGTCGTTCCTCCCCACCAAGCAGCCCGCATTCGACGGTTTTCTCATTCAGGAACTCGACGTGCAGCCCGCGCTCAACGAGGTGGAGACCTACAACGGTCAGGAATACCGCACCGCCGTGCTCAAGAAATGTATCATCTTCCCGCAGAAGAGCGGCAAGCTCACCATCAATTCGGGCAACTACGACCTCTCGGTGGTGCAGTATGACAACGTCAACATGGGAATGTTTCAGGTGAGACAGCCTGTCGAGACGAAAATCAAGGTCGTGTCAAACTCAGGCTCGATTGACATCCGTCCCCTCCCCTCTCCAAAGCCCGAAGGGTTTACCGGAGCCGTGGGCACGTTCAGCGTCGACTCGCGTCTCGTCGGGTCGAATTTCCGCACCAACGACCCCGCCACGCTCATCTACACCATCAGCGGCACGGGCAACATCAAATATGTCAAGGAGCCGGTCATCGACTTCCCCTCTGAATTTGAGCAATACACCCCCAAGTCTGACATACAGACCTCCATCGCGGGCAACGACGTCAGCGGCACCATCACAATCGACTATACCTTCGTTCCCCAGAGCGTCGGCAACTTCACCATCGGAGGCGACAAGTTTGTTTACTTCAACCCGTCGAGCGGCAACTACGTCACTCTCACCACGCCTTCCTACCCCGTCAAAGTAGCCAAGGGTCTTTCCACCCCCTCGGCCACCGCCGACCAGAAGGAAATCGAAAACAAAAACTCCGACATCCGCCACATCTATCTCCAGCCGAAGCACCCGCTCTCCGACACCCGTCCCGTCATGGAACGCAACTGGTATTGGATGCTCTACGTGCTCGTGGTGCTCGCCGCCGGAACCTACGCCGGCATCAACCGCCGCAAGGCGCGCCTCGAGGCCAACGTCGAAGGGCGTCGTGTGGCTAAGGCCGGCAAGGTGGCGCGCGGCCGTCTCAAACAGGCGCGCGCGTTGCTCGACAAGGCCGATGCCGACGGTTTCTATGCCGAAATGCTCCGCGCCATGCAGGGCTATCTCTCCGACAAGCTCGCCATTCCCGTCTCGCAGCTCTCGCGCGACAACATCGCGGCCGTCATCGAGAAGCGCGGCGGTAGCCCCGAACTCGCAGCCGAAGTCAACTCAATTCTCGACGACTGCGAAATGGCACGCTACACGCCTGAAAGCTCGTCGAAAATGGACACCGTCTACGACCGCAGCGTAAACGCAATTGATAAACTCGAAAAGACGAAAGCATGAAGCGCCTCATAAATATTATAGCCCTTCTGACGGGTTTGATTTTCACTCCGTCCCTCGCCGCCCAGGAGCCTTCGGCCTCTACGCCGACAGAAATGGCGGCAATGGCCGACTCGGCCTATACCGACGACAATTTCGAGATGGCCGCCGACATCTACAAGACCATCATTGCAGAGTTCGGTCCGTCGAGCAAACTCTACTACAATCTGGGCAACTGCTATTACCGCCTCGGTCGCAACGGCAACGCTATCGTGGCCTACGAACGCGCCCTGCGTCTCGACCCCGCCGACAAAGACGCCCGTTTCAACCTCGACTTTGTCAACGCCCGCATCACCGACCGTCCCGGTGAGCGCGGCACGTTCATGGGTAACGCACTCGACGCTACTGCGCGCGTAATGAAAGCCGACGCATGGGCGTGGGTGGCCTTCGCGCTTTTCGCTGTCACCATCGGAGGAATCCTGTTCTACTTCTTCACCTCAAACGTGATGCTCAGGAAGACCGGATTTTTCGGAGGCATAGCTGCATTGCTACTCTTTGCCGTCACGTTCTTCATAGCCCGCCGGGCCACATCGCTTGCTCTCGACCTAAACCAGGCGGTAGTTATAGCACCGTCGACCATTCTTTCCACAGTGCCCCGCGAGCCGGGAAGCCGCGCGCAGGAAGCCATGCTGCTCCATGAAGGGACGCGCGTGGAGATACTCGACTCGGTGGCGAGCACATCGGGAACCGACTCAATCAAGCGCGTCTGGTATGACGTGGAGGTCGACAACAGCCATCGGGCGTGGATTGACGGCTCGGCCATCGAGCGCATCTGACCGCGCCGAAAGCCGCGAAATTAGCGGCGTTTCCACTCATCTACAATTAATTACAGACCGAAATATCACAAATATGTTTTATAACATATTTATTTTCTTGACTCGAAATTTGTAGAAGTCAGAAAGTTTTTATAATTTAGTGGTCGAGGAAACAAATCCTCGGCCACTTATCATTAAATCCCTAAGTCTAACCCCTCAAAAACTTATACCGTTATGAGCAAGACCATATCATTCAACGAGCTCCGCCGCATCAAAGACGCACTTCCCGATGGTGCAGTCACCATGATTGCCGACCGTCTGAACGTGACACCCCAGACCGTGCGCAACTACTTCGGTGGCGCCAACTATGAGTCGGGCAAAAACTGCGGCCTCCACATCGAGCCGGGTCCCGACGGAGGCATCGTTGTGCTCGACGATACTACCATCTACGACATGGCTGTAGAAATCATCGCTGAATCTAAAAAAGACTAATCCGCGGAAAGGTGTACGGAGACCATAAGCCGACACACCTGCACCGACGGATTGTTAGTTTTATTTCTCACAGACTTTTCGGCTCCTGATGCGAGCTGACCAAAGGCATCGCGAGGGAGGAGAGCCGAGCCAACAGCCCGGCTTCCTCCCTCTGTCGTATCGCCACGCCACGCCATCGCTGAACCCCTCCGCCCTCTCTGACGTTTTAGCTGAGGACACTCCCCTGTTCTGCCACCATACACCCCATAATCATTTAGCTTCCTATGACAGACTCTCGCCTCATCACAATAGCCATCCATACTTTCGACCGCGCCAAGCAGCTGCGCACCATTCTCGAAAGCGAGGGCATACCCGTGACTCTCCAGAACGTCAATCTCGACTCGCCCACTACGTCGGCGGGCGTGAGACTGCGTATCGCCGAGTCTGACCTGCCGAGGGCGCTGCGGCTCATCGAAGCGATACAGGTGATTTCGCCCGACGTGAGCGAAAAGTTTGCATCAGGAGGGCCGGTGATTCTGGTGCCCGTCGACTTCGGCGAGGGTTATGAAGACGTAATACGTCTCGGCTTCGACCTTGCGCTGATGCACTCGGCACGCCTGCATCTGCTCCACACCTATCTCGACCCGGGTCTGGCCGACGCAACCGGCATACAGTTGTCTGATGCTCTGACTTTCGACGGCATGGACACTCTTGCGAGAGAATCCGAGATTGAGGAGGGAGTCATAGAGGCGCGGATGGCCAAGGCCCGCATGGACAAACTCGCGAGAAGTCTGCGCGCCGATATCATGCTGGGCAAACTCCCGCAGGTGAAATTTGACACTGAGGTGACCGAGGGCTTGCCCGAAGAAGCTATCGAGGCCACCAACACACGCCTACACCCTCTGCTCATCATCATGGCCACCAACAGTGCCGATGCAAAGAGCCGTGCCATGAACGGAAGTATCACGGGCGAGGTGCTCAATGCCGCCGAGGCCACTGTGCTCACCGTGCCACGCAACGTCCACCCCACTCTGACAGTAAAATTTCACGCCGCATTCTTCAGCACTTCGCGGCAGGACGACCTGCTGGCGCTCGACACATTCGCTCGCCTTTTCCCCGAAGGAAATGTCAGGGTGACGTTGGTAGAACTCCCCTCTCGCCGCAACAGCCACACCGATACCTCAGAAAATCTGGCCGACTACTGCCGCCGCAAATACCCGGATTTCACGTTCCAGTCGGCCACACTCAGCTCCGACAGCCCCGAGAAGGATTTCGAACTGATTGACAAAGCCGACCGCGTCGACCTGATAGTTTTTCCCAACCGTCGCAAAAACGTGATAGCCCGTCTGTTCTCGCCCACACTCGCCCACCGTCTGCTCTTCAACTCCACCCTCCCCCTCCTGGCCATCTCCCTCTAAGTCTCGCGACGCCAAATGTAAAAAATACCAAATTCACATCATCCTGACAGAAAGATAATTGCACCCTAATTCCACCCCCAGCCTACTTATACCCCTCAAATAATTAACACCCGTTAACCATTGGCTAAATTTCTAATTCGTACTATGTAATAGTATGGAGAAGTGAATTTCACTAATAAAAAACTCCATTCCTTACTTATGCCGACACATGAACATTTATTAAAGCCAACGAACAGGGCGTTCGGTAAATTCCTTGCTGGAAACCAAGCGGAGCTCTTTGTCAGATTGTTCCCGGAACTCAATTCGCGTCTAAGCAAGTTTGCCCCGGGCATCTTTCTGTGGCACACGAAGGGTCTGATAGACATTAAAAATCCGGATGACGTCAGCAAAGTGCGCCTGATGCTGAAAGTCATTGATAAAACTCCCGCCTACGACTTCTTTGACAATCTGTTCAACGAAGCTAATCCCGACACAGTTTGTCAGGTAATAGGGATGTCGCCCGACAGTCATACCGAGGAAGGTGTTGTCGAGTTTGACTACATGGTAAAAGAAATCAAAACCTTTGAGGATGCTCATTCATATTTTGAAATGGTCTCATGGTGTATCGTGATTTCGGAAGAATCATTCAAAGAATATACTGCAAACGGCAACCGCTTTTACTTTTGCGCGAACGGAGATTGGAGGGAGGTGACCTGCATTCCCGGCATGAGCTTTCCCCACGATAAATTCGGCTATTCACTGATAGCCGTCGAAATGACTCCGAAAAATCATATCGCATCCGTTACCGGTCGCTGGAATACATGCGCAGGAGATGACGATGGATTTCTATCTCCTGAAGAACTTCGAGGAGTTTTGGGTGAAGAAAACTTCGCCAAACTCTTTTCCTAACTCTAACGACATGAATACACGAAATTCGTGACACACAATATGAGGACTTTTCATCGTCAATCAAAAAAACTACTCACAATATGCTTTTAGATACCGTTATTAATGAATTCAGGGTAAAACCAATCGACCCTGAATTGGTTGTTTCATCGGTTGAAGGTGAAACGGCGTATGCTCTGGAGACCATCCCGCATGGGAGATGTGATATTCCTGCAAGGGATAAGGAGATAATCTCAAAGCTTCAGGCAACTGACTCGACACTGGGCTTTGAGAGCGCAACAGAATGTGATTTCGAGCCTTACGTCATCACGACGTATAATGCCGACGGCTCGGAAAATGCCTGCTATCAATATGGCCACAATGTCTCCGGCGAAGACTCTTTTCAGGAGGAAAGTCGCTTCAAACCCGGCGATAAGGTGTGGTGCGTTCTATACGAAGGCTTTGATGTTGTCTTCCCGGGGATTGTCGTCGGGCCACTGACCGAGGACTACCTCCGCCGTCTTTACGACACCAATCACGACATGCAGATGGGGTATTCATCGGCTGACGAGGCTGTGGAGCAATGGCCGGATTGGAACCGGGATTCTGTGATTGTCCGTCCTCTCGTACGTCTGAAGAACTACATTGAAGAAATGGGCGATACCGTCATGGTCAGCAGAGTCTACGTTTTCCCTTTTAAGAATCTGTTCGTAAATCATTGATATGGAATTGCAAAACATAGTTGACCGTTTACGCGGCAATCTGCCCTCAGATGTGAAATTGCGACCCTCTTCCAAGAATTCCAAATCGTCGTCGCTCAGGATAATTCCGGAAAACGGAGAATTGCCCCACGAAACCTTAAGAAGAATTTTTAAAGTCGAGGTTTCGGATTGGGAAGAAAAATTCGATGAGGCAACTCTGGGGCCGGGCGAAGAGAAAAAGAACATCCTGACCCTTCACTCAAGCGCTTTGCTTGCATTGCTGTGCTTTTCGCATGTTTCTCAGGAAAACCCGCTTGAAATTGATGGCATAAAGTATACCAAGCGATGGTTTGAGGTGAGGAATAGGGTGTTTCGTGGCCCGTCCTGTATAGACGTGGTGCTGAGAAGCAACGATGACGACGTGTTGTTTATTGAATCGAAGTTCACCGAGTTGCTGAACGATAGTTCGCCCAACATCAAGATGGCTTACTTTGATACATATAAGCGACTCCTACCTTTGATTCCTGATAGACCGCTGCAATTCGTCTACCCCAAAATTTTCAAGGAGCAGGGAAAAGAGATTGTAGGATTTACGATACAGCCTACGTCAAAAGACGACGAGTTCAGTCATTTATATCTCTACGGTATCAAACAATGCATATCACATATCATCGGGTTAGTAAAAGGACCCGTTGACCGGGAGGAAGCATGTTGGGTAGGGATTGACACTCGGAAAATTCGTTTTGCTACTATTTGCTATGGAATTAAGGAGTGCGAGGAATTTACGTCATATCAAAAATTCTATGCACAGACGATAGGCCAATTCAACACCTCGGATATCAGAAAATTATTCCAAGACCGTGTGACCGTCATCGCTAAGATATTGACATATCAGGAAATATTCAAAAAAGACTCCTTTAAGTTGCCAAACGAAATCCGCGACTTTTACGGCTTGTAGAGTCGGCGGCATAGTGATTTTGCACTCCTGCACGCTGATGACTCTCCGCCGCTGGGGGTCAGCGGCGGTAGATGGAGTCGGAGAAGAGGGTGCGGTTGAGGAGCGAACGGCCGAGGGTGATTTCGTCGGTGTACTCGATTTCGTTTCCGACGCTGACGCCTCGCGCGAGCTGCGTGATTTTCACGTCGGCGTAGGGAGCGAGGCGGCGGAAAATGTAGAAATTCGTGGTGTCGCCGTCCATCGTGGCGCTCAGCGCGAGGATTACTTCGGAGACACCTCCGGCTCGCACCCTCTCTTCGAGCGACTCGATTTCGAGCATGTCGGGCCCGACACCCTCCATGGGAGCAATGAGTCCTCCCAGCACATGGTAGACTCCTGCAAACTGACCGGTGTTTTCGATGCTCATCACATCTTTGACACTTTCGACCACGCACACCGTAGAGTGGTCGCGGCGCATGTCGGCGCACACGGGGCATACTTCGGTCTCGGATATGTTGTGGCACACGGAACAATAGCGTATCCCGCGCCGCATTTTAATGATGGCCTCGCCGAGCGCGATGCCGTTTCGCTCGTCCTGACGAAGCAAATGAAGCGCGAGACGTAGAGCCGTTTTGCGTCCGATGCCGGGGAGACGGGAGAGTTCGGTGACTGCATTTTCAAGCAAAGTCGAGGCAAATTCGTTTTGCATGTCGTGTTCGTGGGGTAAAAAATCGTGTATGGTCAAGACAAAGGAGCAATCTGCAAGGAGAGTGCCCTGACCAATAACGTTGAAAAGAGGGCGGAATGTATTCGAGAGTCGCCGAAAAAGCGCATTTTCAGTATTAAGAAAGGTTAAATCTATTGACAAGGGCCGTCGGAGGTTGTATCTTTGTGGATAATTTCTTAAAATGGATAAGAAGGTGCGCAATCCTATCCCTATCTTTACAACGCGCGCCACAGCCATCGTGTCGGTGGCGTTGGTGCTTCTCATCGTCGGGCTTGGAGTCATGACCGGACTCGGAGCCCGTCGGGCTGCGTCGTCTGTGAGAGATTCGATGGGATTTGTCGTAATCCTTTCAGACGAAGTGACGGCCGGCGAAATAAACGCTATCACAGAGCCGATTAAGAAGCGTGGAGCTTTGCGCGAGGTGCGTTTCTCCACGGCCGACGACGTCTTGACCCGCTGGCAGAAGATGCTCGGCGACGAAGACATCGTGCGCATGGCCGGCGTCAACCCCTTTCATCCCGAACTCGAAGTGTTTCTCACACCGCCCTATGCCTCGAGCGACAGCATTGACCG
Source organism: Duncaniella sp. (assembly GCA_029056055.1). Taxonomy (GTDB): domain Bacteria; phylum Bacteroidota; class Bacteroidia; order Bacteroidales; family Muribaculaceae; genus Duncaniella. The sequence continues at coordinate 8,230 of JAIDCC010000075.1, read as the reverse complement.
ACTCGCCAACATGGTTTCGGTGATGCCGATGGTGGAGGATGTCGAGGTCAACACGCGGATGATGGCAAAAATCACTCATACCCTCGGCACGGTCAGAGCCATACTGCTCGTCGTGGCGGGCGCGCTCCTGCTCGTATCGTTCGTGCTGATATTCAACACGGTGCGCCTCTCGGTGTATGCCAACCGCTTTCTCATCAACACTATGCAACTCGTCGGCGCCACGCCCGGATTTGTGCGCCGTCCGTTTCTCACCGCCAACCTCGTCAACGGACTCATCGCCGGCTTCATTGCCTCGGCACTGATTTTCGGCGGCTACTTCTACCTTGTGTCAATCGACGCATCGTTTGCGGCACTTGCCGACACCACAACGCTAATCATACTCTGCTGCGGACTCGTGGCCACCGGCATGGTGATTTGCTTCATAGCAGCTTTCTTTGCCGCCAACCGCTACCTGCGCCAGTCATACGATAATCTCTTCAGACAATAATCACGCAATCATGGATTTAAAGAAATCGTCAGATACAGAACAACTTGAAAAGCAATCGCCCGACACCCGCGCCCTCGGGCCACTCAACTTCAAACTCATGGCCGCAGCCGGAGTGGTGATTGTCATAGGATTTCTCCTGATGCTGGGTCAAGGCAACGACGGCGGCACATTCAACGAAGAGATTTTCTCGACACGCCGCACGGTGGTAGGCCCCACGATAGCCTTCCTCGGCTTCATATTCATGGGGGCAGGCATAATGTGGAAATCTAAGAAATAGCCTCGTGGGTTCGAGGCCACCCCTCAAACCGTTGAAATTCATTACGTTTTAACATAATTATCAAGCAAAATCATGACATGGCTTGACGCCCTCATCTTAGGCATCGTGCAAGGTCTGGCCGAATACCTGCCCATTTCGAGCAGCGGCCACCTCGAAATCATGCGCGAAATTCTCGGACTTGACCTCGCAGGGTCAGACGCACTCGAATTTGACGTTGCGCTCCACGTTGCCACCGTGCTATCGACCATCGTGGTGCTCTGGCGCGAATTCGTGCCCCTCTGCACCTCGTTTTTCACCTTCCGCCGCGACAAGAATTTCTATTACGTCTGCAAGATACTCGTGTCGTGCATTCCCGTGGCCATCGTAGGTCTTTGCTTCAAGGACTTCGTCGAGCAATTTTTCGGCGCCGGCCTTCTGACGGTGGGCATCTGCCTCTGCATCACCGCCGCGCTCCTCTCGTTTACCTACTTCTTCCGCAACCCTGCGCGCGAGAGCGTCACACGTTACACCGGTCATGACATCTCGTGGCGCGATGCCTTCATCATCGGCTGCGCTCAGGCTGTGGCCGTGCTTCCCGGTCTGAGCCGCTCGGGATCGACCATCGCGACGGGTCTGCTTCTCGGCGACAAGCGCGACAAAATCGCCCAGTTCTCGTTTTTCATGGTCATCATCCCCATCCTCGGCGAGGCCCTGCTCGACGTCAAGGATATGATTGGCGGCGAAGGCGCATCCGAGGCTATCGGTCTGCTACCCATGGCCGTCGGTTTCTTAGCTTCGTTCATTGTGGGCTGCATCGCTTGCCGCTGGATGCTCAACATTGTCAAGAAAGGCAAACTCGTATGGTTTGCGGTCTACTGTCTTATCGTAGGTGTTCTCTGCATCTGCTGGTAAGCTTCCGCCACACTTAAGAATCTGAAATGGATTTCGTAACAGGAGAAATATTCTACGTTGACAAACCGCTCGAATGGACCTCGTTTGATGTGGTGAAACGCATCCGCGGCACCCTTCTGCGACGTCTGAAAGTAAAGAAATTCAAAGTGGGCCACGCCGGCACGCTCGATCCTCTCGCATCGGGGGTTATGATTGTCGTGACCGGTCGCGCCACGAAACTAATCGACTCGCTCCAGGCCGGAGTGAAAGAATACGTGGCCACGATAAAGCTCGGTGCCACGACCCCGTCGTATGACCTCGAGACTGAAATCGACGCCCGGTATCCCACCGACCATATCACCGAGGAATTGATTCTCGCGACCCTCCCCCGTTTCAAAGGACGCATCGAGCAGATACCTCCCGCCTTCTCTGCAGTGAAAATCGGAGGCGAGAGAGCCTACAAGATGGCGCGCCGCGGCGAAGACGTAGCGCTCAAGCCCAAGGTGCTCGTCATTGACGAAATCGAGATGACAGACTGGGACCCCGAGACGTCGAGCCTCACGCTCCGCATTGTCTGCTCGAAAGGCACTTACATCCGCGCGCTGGCCCGCGACATCGGCGAGGCACTCGGAAGCGGAGGCCACCTGACGGCGTTGCGACGCACCCGCGTGGGCGACGCCACGATAGATATGTGTCTGACACCCGAACAATGTGTCGAGCTCGTCAAGCAGGTGCCCCTGACTTTTCCCGACGACTACGAAGGCCCCAAAGAGGTCTGAGACCGGCTATTTTTCCCACTTACTTCGAAACAACATCCCAAACAAAAAGCAATACAGAAGATGAAACTCTCGCAGTTTAAGTTCAAACTCCCCGACGACCAGATAGCTCAATATCCCAACGAAGACCGCGACGACGCCCGCCTGCTCGTGGTAGACCGCAAGACCGGCAGCATCACCGACCATACCTTCAAGGAAATCATCGACTTCTTTGACGAGGGCGACCTGATGGTCTACAACGATTCGATGGTGTTTCCCGCGCTGCTCTACGGCAACAAGGAGAAGACCGGAGCCCGCATCGAGGTGTTTCTGCTGCGCGAACTGAGCGCCGACAACAAACTGTGGGATGTGCTCGTCGAGCCTGCCCGCAAAATCCGCATCGGCAACAAACTCTATTTCGGTGAAGACGATTCGATGGTGGCCGAAGTGATTGACAACACCACCTCGCGCGGCCGCACACTCAGATTTCTCTATGACGGCCCGCACGACGAATTCAAGCGCGAACTCTACGAACTGGGTCACACCCCCCTGCCTCAATACATCAACCGCGAGCCCGAACCCCTCGACGCCGAACGCTATCAGTCGCTCCTCGCCACCAAGGAGGGTGCAGTCGTGGCCTCAGGCGCGGCTCTCCACTTCTCGCGCGAGCTGCTCAAGCGTCTGGAAATCAAGGGAGTCAACCAAGGTTTCATCACCATCCACAGCGGTCTGGGCAACTATCGCGAAATCGACGTAGAAGACCTGACCAAACACCGCATGGACTCTGAGGAAATGGTGGCCGACGAAAAGCTTGTTTCGCTCGTCAACGCCACCAAAGACGCCGGCCACCGCGTTTGCGCCGTCGGCACCCCCGTACTTCGTGCCATCTCGAGCGCGGTCAGCATGGGCGGCCACATGAAGACCTACACCGGCTGGACCAACAAATTCATCTTCCCGCCCTACGAATTCACCGTCACCGACGCACTCGTGACCAACTTCCAGCTGCCCCTCTCGACCCAGCTCATGATGGTGGCGGCCTTCGGAGGCTACGACCTCGTGATGGACAGCTACCGCCACGCCCTCAAGGAGGGATACAAATTCGGAGTCTACGGCGACTCGATGCTCATCCTCTAAGCCCGGCAACAGCTCGCCCGAACTCCGCCCTACATTTTGGATTTTCTGACAATCTCAGCCCCCGGCCAAGCCATCTTCCGCGAGAAGATGAGCAAGTTTCTGGCCTTTGCCCTCCCGGTCTGTTCGGCCGAGGAGGCAAAGGAGGTTATAGCCCGCTATACCAACGAATATCACGACGCCCGCCACGTCTGCTGGGCCTACATGATAGGAGCCGACCGCAAGACCTTCCTGTCGAGCGACAACGGGGAGCCCTCAGGCACCGCCGGGCGTCCGATTCTCGGGCAAATCAATTCGGCGGGCATCACTAACGTCGTGGTTGTCGTGGTGAGATACTTCGGCGGCATCAAGCTCGGCACGTCGGGACTCATAGCAGCCTACCGCGAAGCCGCCTCGCTCGCCATCGCCGAAGCCCCGAAGGCAGAGTGCAAGGAGATGACGCAGCTGAAAATCACGTTCCCCTACCTCGCCATGAACGACGTCATGAAAATAGTCAAAGCCAACCAGGCGCTGACCATCGTCGAGCAGACGTTCGACAATTCTTGCAGCCTCACGCTGAGCCTTCCTCTCGACATGCTCGAAGAAATCTCGGGCCGGCTCGGCGGCGTAGACGGTACCTCGATAGTCTGACACGCCGGCTGATAGGCTAAGCAAAATACTAATACCATACCAACCCTTCCCCCGCAAACATCACCAAAAATGAAACATTCGCTTCGGACGCTCTCGCTCACGATACTTGCCGCCGCAACCCTCCTGCCCGCTTCCGCCGCACTTCCCCAGCCTACGGTGGCCCAGATGGGTGGAAACAATTATGCCTATCCCCACCTTGCGTCAGCTCCGACCCAGACCCCTCCTCCCGCCGGCTACAAGCCCTTTCACATAGAGCATTACGGTCGTCACGGCTCACGCTATCACATCGGCGACTGGCATTACGATTACCCCGTCAATGCGCTTGCCAAGGCTGACGAGGCCGGAGTGCTGACCCCTCTCGGCAAGGAGCTCCTCGACTCGGCGCGTGTCTACAAGGCGCAGGCCTTCCGTCGCGACGGCGAGCTTTCAGACATCGGCGCGTTGCAGCACCAGACCATCGGCCGACGCATCGGCACAAATTTCCCTGAAATCTTCGAAACGCCCGGCACACACCTCGACGCCAAATCTACAACCGTGCGCCGCTGCATCCTTTCGATGCTCAATGAGGTGAAAGAACTCCAGGGGCTCTACCCTCACCTGAATGTCACCACCGACTGCTCGGAGGCCGACATGTACTACATGAACGCCTGCTGGGGCGACACGGCCATCGTGGCGCGCAGGGAAGCCGCCAAGAAAACCACCCTTAAGGATTTCAAATCGCGCTACGACAACGACGGCGCCCTCTACCTGCCCAAAATTATCTCTGACGCCGACTATGCGCGCGACTCTGTCGACGCTCCGCAGCTCGCCTCGGCCCTCATCCAACTTCTCCAGATGACCCAGAACCATTCAAATCAGGACGGCCTCGGGCTGATGCAGAAAGTGTTTACCTACGACGAAATCAGGGACGAGTGGATGAAACACCGCGCCTCATGGTTTCTCGACGCAGGCAACACGCCCATGACCGGCGGCGACGCGTCGCTCGAACACGCATGGCTCCTCAACAATTTCATCGAGTCGGCCGACACGGCTGTCACCTCGGCCAAGACCAGCGCCAACCTGCGTTTCGGCCACGACACCATCGTGCTGCCGCTCGCCATCCTCATGCAGCTCGGCAATCACCACGCCTCCTACGACACCCTCGAAGCTCTCGATGGCAACTGGACCGAATATGACATCATCCCCATGGCCGGCAATGTCCAGATGGTGTTCTTCCGCCCCGAAGGTAGCACCTCGCCCGACGACGTTCTGGTAAAGGTGATGCTCAACGAGCAGGAAATGTCACTCCCCGTGGCCTCCGTTTCCGGCCCCTACGTGAAATGGAACGACCTTCGCGCCTACTACAAAAACATCGTAGACCCCTATATATCAACGCATAACCACAAATAGGATTTCTCCGCGCCTGAAAGTGAAAAGTTTTTTTGCTCGCCGACGGCATCAGTTAAAACATTTGGCATGGTTTTTGCGTTAATTTGTCAGTAACAGGAGACCGCGTCCGGCTCTCCGCTACACTGACCGAAACTAAAACCAAGATTTTTTAGAATGACAACACCCACTCAGACCACTGACCACGATATCCTGCCCCTCATCGTCGAAGCCATCCACGACCGCAAGGGCAAGAAAATCACCGTGGTAGATTTGAGCTCGATTGAAAGCGCGGCCGCGCAGCGTTTCATAATATGCCAAGGCTCGTCGTCGCAGAACGTGGCGGCCATCGCCGACAGCATCCGCGAGGGGCTGCTCGAAAAAGCACGCATCAAGCCCTACAACTATGACGGCTACGGCAATTCGCAGTGGATTGTGATAGACTACGGCGACACCCTCGTGCACGTTTTCGTGCCGGAGACCCGCTCTCTCTACGACCTCGAAACCCTCTGGAGCGATGCCGAGATTACCCAGATTCCCGACCTCGACTGACCGCTCCCCTAACCGACCATTCACCCCCCACCAACAAGAAAGTCCACATTATGCCATTTCCCGACAATAACCCCCTGAAGCCGAAGAAAGGCGGCATCAAGCTCAGCATGTACTGGGCCTACGCCATCGTCGTGGCGTTTCTGCTCGTGATGCTCTACATGGACGACAATTCTCTCAAGAAAGAGGTGTCGTTCACTAAATTCGAGCAGTATGTCGCTACGGGCGGAATCACCAAAATCACAGTCTTCACCAACGTCAACAAAGCCGAGGCTGTGCTCTCCGATTCGCTTGCCGCCACGGTCTTTCCCTCCTCGCAATTCAAAGCCGGGAAAGGCGTCAAGGCACAGATTGAAACCGATATCCCTTCGGCCGACAAAATCCAGGACCAGATAGAAAACTGGCGTCAGGAAGGCGTGTTCAAAGGTGAGGTAAACTACACGAAAGCCTCCGACTACTCGTCGCTCTTCTGGACGTTCGGCCCCATCCTGCTCCTCGTCGGCTTCTGGTTTCTCATGATGCGCCGCATGTCGGGTGGCACCGGCGGTGGCGCCGGCGGCTCGGTGTTCAACGTTGGCAAATCGAAAGCCAAGGTGTTTGAAAAAGGCGAGGCCACAAACGTCACCTTCAAGGATGTGGCCGGTCTGACCGAAGCCAAGACCGAAATTCGTGAAATCGTGGAATTTCTCCGCAATCCTGCCCGCTACACCGACCTCGGTGCCAAAATTCCCAAGGGCGCGCTCCTCGTGGGCCCTCCCGGCACCGGTAAGACTCTTCTCGCAAAGGCTGTGGCCGGCGAGGCCAACGTGCCCTTCTTCTCGATGTCGGGTTCCGACTTCGTGGAAATGTTCGTGGGCGTCGGTGCGTCGCGAGTGCGCGACCTCTTCCGTCAGGCCAAGGAGAAAGCTCCCTGCATCGTCTTCATCGACGAAATCGACGCCGTGGGTCGTGCCCGTGGCAAAAACCCCAACATGGGTGCCAACGACGAGCGCGAGAACACCCTCAACCAGCTTCTGACCGAGATGGACGGTTTCGGCACCAACAGCGGCGTCATCATCCTCGCCGCCACCAACCGCGCCGACATTCTCGACAAGGCGCTCCTCCGCGCCGGCCGCTTCGACCGACAAATCAACGTCGACCTGCCCGAGCTTAAAGACCGCATTGAAATCTTCAACGTGCATCTGCGCAACCTCAAGCTTGCCGACGATGTCGACGTGGAAGTGATAGCCCGCCAGACCCCCGGTTTCTCGGGTGCTGAAATCGCCAACGTCTGCAACGAGGCCGCTCTCATCGCAGCGCGCAACAACAAGAAGGCTGTCGACCGCCAGTCGTTCTCCGACGCCATTGACCGCATCATCGGCGGTCTGGAGCACAGCTCGAAAATCATTTCGCCAGAAGAAAAGAAAGCCATCGCCATCCACGAAGCGGGCCACGCCACCGTGTCATGGTTTCTCGAATACTCCAACGAGATGGTCAAGGTGTCAATCGTGCCCCGCGGCATGGCTCTCGGTGCCGCATGGTATATGCCCGAAGAGCGTCAGATTACTCCCCTGCAAGCCCTTCTCGACCAGATGTGCATGACCCTCGGAGGCCGCGCCGCCGAGGAACTGAAACTGGGACAGATTTCCACCGGCGCCCTCAACGACCTCGAGAAAGTGACTAAGATGGCTCACGCCATCGTGGTCTACTACGGCATGAGCGACGCCCTGCCCAACGTTTCTTATTACGATTCCACCGGTCAGGCCTACGGCTTCAGCAAGCCCTACGGAGGCGACCGCGCCGCAAAGATTGATGCCGAAATCTCGCGCATCATCAACGAGCAGTATCAGCGTGCCAAAGACATCATCAGCGCCCACGCCGACGGTCATGCCAAGCTTGCCGAGACCCTCCTCACCAAGGAAGTGATGTTTGCCGAAGACCTCAAGGAAATCTTCGGCCCGAGACAATGGGCTTCGCGCACCGAAGAAATCATGCGCCTTCAGGCCGAACTCGACGCCAAGCGTCAGGCCGACAAGAAAGACACGCCCGACGTTGAGGATGTCGATGCCACCGAAGTCGGCGGCGACCGCACCCCTAAAGCCTCGCCCGATGCTGACAGCAACACTGCCCCGAAAGCTTCCCCCGATGCCGACGGCAAGCCCGCCGAGGTGCCCCCCGCTCCCGCCT
>JAIDCC010000074.1 GCA_029056055.1 Duncaniella sp. | reverse complement strand
ACCTTGACGAGCTTGATGCCGCCATTAAAGCCGACCCGCAGCTCGGCGAATCGGCGCGCGTCAAATCGGTGCGAAACGGACTCGTTGCCAAACAGGCCACTATGCCCGGCCACAAGTATCTCGACTTCGAGGTGACTTACGACGGAAAGAAGGAACACCTCAGCTCCTACGTTCAGGGCGACCACTACACCCTCGTGGATTTCTGGGCATCATGGTGTGGCCCCTGTATGCGTCAGACTCCCTTCCTCAAGAGCCTCTACGAAAAGTATAAGGACAAAGGTCTTGAAATCGTAGGCGTGGCTGTCTGGGACGAACCCGCCAACACTCTGCGCGCCATCAAGAGCCATGGCATCACATGGCCCTGCATCCTCAACGCACAGACAATCCCCACCGACCTCTACGGCATCAACGGCATTCCCTGCATCATCCTCATCGCTCCGGACGGCACCATCGTGTCGCGCGACAAGATGGGCAACGAGCTTGTAGCCGAGGTCGACAAGGTGATGGAGGAATACATTCAGAAAAAAGCTGCGGCTGCGTGGGCTGCCGAGCATCCCGCAAAAGCCACGGAAGAATGAACGGCCTCCCTACCCCCGAAAAACTCTCTCCCGCCGATTTGTCGGAGCAAGAGCTCAAGGAGCTTCTCGACTCCGAGGCTGCGCGCATCAACTCCCCGGAGTTCATCGACGCCGACCCGGTGCAGTTCCCCCGCCGCTTCACGCGTCTCGAAGACATCGAGATAGCCTCGCTCCTCGCGTCGTCTATCGCGTGGGGCAACCGAAAGATGATTTGTCGCGACGCCGACCGTATGCTCTCGCTGCTCGACAACTCTCCGTATGATTTCATGGTCGACAAGGCTTATGAAGAAATCCCCGACGACCTCAACATACATCGCACGTTTTTCGGGCGGCATCTGAAATTCTACCTGCGCGGTCTGCGCGAAATCTACACCCGTTACGGCTCGCTTGAAAACTTTGGCCGAGCCGTAGGAATTGCCGACCATGCCGCCCCCTCGTGGCTTCTCATCGAGGAGGTCAACAAGGTGCTCGCCGATGCCACGCCCGGTTTTAAGGAGGCCTCGCGCTGTCTGCCGCAAAACCTCAAGACAACGGCCTTGAAGCGTGTCAACATGGCGCTCCGATGGCTGGTGAGAAACGACGGCATCGTCGACCTCGGGGTTTGGACGCTTCTCAAACCCTCGCAACTTTTCATCCCGCTCGATGTTCACGTCGGCGATGTGTCGCGCGAACTCGGATTGCTCACGCGTCGTCAGGACGACCGTCGGGCCGTCGACGAGCTCACGGCCCGTCTGCGCGCCTATCGTCCCGACGACCCCACTATTTACGATTACGCTCTTTTTGGAATAGGAATGAAACTATGAAGATTTAACAACTCCTGTAAAAGCTCTCATTCGTTCCGTCTCATCCCCACAATTTCGATATGAAAGGTATAGTTCTCGCCGGAGGGTCGGGCACTCGGCTCTATCCCATAACCAAAGGAGTCAGCAAACAGCTCCTCCCCGTCTACGACAAACCGATGGTCTACTATCCCATTTCCACTCTGATGCTGGCGGGAATCAGAGACATCCTCATCATCACTACCCCCGAAGACCATTCCGCTTTCCGCCGTCTGCTTGGTGACGGGAGCGACTATGGGGTGAGGTTTACGTATGCCGAGCAGCCGAGTCCCGACGGGCTGGCGCAGGCGTTTATCATCGGGCGTGATTTTATCGGCGACGATGCGGCGTGTCTGGTGCTTGGCGACAACATTTTCCACGGGGCGGGTTTTTCGGAGGTGTTGCGCCGGTCGGTCGAGACGGCCGAGCGTGAGGGTAAGGCCACGGTGTTCGGCTATTGGGTGAACGACCCTGAGCGCTACGGTGTGGCCGAGTTTGACGCCGAGGGCATTTGCCTGTCGATAGAGGAGAAGCCCGAGCATCCGAAGTCGAACTATGCCGTTGTCGGGCTCTATTTCTATCCCAACCGTGTGGTCGACGTGGCGGCTTCCATCAAGCCGTCGGCCCGCGGCGAGCTTGAGATTACTACCGTCAACCAGGAGTTTCTGGGGGCGGGCGAGCTTAAGGTGCAGACGCTTCCGCGCGGGTTTGCGTGGCTCGACACGGGCACACACGATTCGCTTGCCGAGGCTTCGATTTATGTCGAGGTGCTCGAAAAGCGTCAGGGGCTTAAGATTGCCTGCCTCGAGGGCATCGCGTATGCCAACGGCTGGATTACGGCCGAGAAGTTGCGCGAGCTTGCACGGCCGATGCTCAA
>JAIDCC010000073.1 GCA_029056055.1 Duncaniella sp. | reverse complement strand
GCGGGGGGGAGAGGGTCAGAATTGGACGGTCGGGGCTTGCGAGGCACCGGCTTCGGCCTGGAACTGAGGTTTGGGTGAGAAGCCGAACCATCCGGCATAGATGTTTGTGGGGAACTTGCGGATGGCCGTGTTGTAGGAGCGCACGATTTCGGTGTAGCGAGTGCGGGCGGTGGCAATGCGGTTTTCGGTGCCTTCGAGCTGCACCTGAAGGTCTTTGAAATTTTCGTTGGCCTTGAGGTCGGGGTAGGCCTCGGTGACGGAAAGGAGAGATTTGAGCGCGCCGGTCAGCTCAGACTGGGCTTGCTGGAAGCGGGCGAGGGTCTCCTCGTTGAGGTCGTCGGCATTGATGTTGATGGAAGTGGCTGCGGCACGAGCCTGAGTCACTTTCTCAAGAGTAGATGATTCGTGAGTGGCGTAGCCCTTGACAGTGTTGACGAGGTTGGGGATGAGGTCGGCGCGACGCTGGTATTGGTTTTCGACTTCGGCCCAGGCCTGGTCGACGTTCTGCTGTTCTTCGACGAGCGAATTGTAGTTGCACGAGCTGAGCGCCATAGTCATGACGAGCGCGCAGAGCAGGGAGAGGATGCGTGAGGATTTCATAAGAAGAGTTGTCGTTATCGCACCATAGAGGGGCGGGTTTGATAGTATCTTTGCAGGGAAGCTTTGCAGGTATAACTCCGAAACCTAAGCGATTGTTGAGGCATCGCGGCTTTCGGGACGCAGAGGGTAGGTGTTACGGAGCAGTTCGAAGTCGTGAGGGGCAGCCTTGAGGGCGCGGGTGTCGGCGAGAATGTCGTAGTCAATCGTATCGGGGGAGACGGTTTCGGCTACGGGTTTGGGAGCCTCGGCATCGGCGGCGAGAGTGGGGAGCGAGAAGTGACGGGCAAGAGCATCGAGCACCATCTGCGTGGCGCGGATTTTGCCTTCGCGGGAGTAGCCGGCGATGTGAGGAGTGGCCACGAGCGCACGGTCGAGCAGGGCGTCGGAGATGGCCGGCTCGCCTTCCCAGCAGTCGATACCGACAGCCGAGAGGAGACCGGAGTCGAGAGCCTCGACGAGAGCGGCGTTGTCGGCCACGGGACCGCGGGCAGCGTTGAGCAGCAGCGGGCGGCGACGGAGCGCTGAAAGAAACGCACGGTCGGCGAGGTGGAAAGTGGGGTGTGCCCCCTCGCGGGTGAGCGGCGTGTGGAAAGTGATGACGTCGGCCTCGGCGGCGATTCGGTCGAGACTGACGTAGGGATAGGCGGGAGACGCGCCCTCAGCCTCGGCGCGTGGAGGGTCGCAGACGAGCACATTCATGCCGAGGCCGCGAGCCCAGCGGATGACGATTTGGCCCACGTGTCCGGCGCCGACGACACCGATGGTGAGGTCGGAGAGAGGTTTCCCTTCAGGAAGCCATGCGGCGACGGCCGCCATGACCCATTGCGCCACGGCAGGAGCGTTGCAACCCGGCGCGTTGGCCACTTCAATGCCATGGTCGCGGCAATAGGGAAGGTCGATGTGGTCGGTGCCGATGGTGGCCGTTCCGACAAACGAAACGGCAGTGTCGGCGAGAGTAGAAGCGTCGCAACGGGTGCGAGTGCGGGTGATGAGAGCGTCGGCATCGAGCAGTGTCTCGCGAGATATGGCATCGCCCGGGAGAGAAACCACCTCGGCCACCTCGGCAAGAGGCCCGGCGGCAAATGGTATGTTGCGGTCGATAACTATTTTCATAATATGGCCCAGAAGTAGATTCCGATGTATCCGCCCATAGCGATGAGCATGGCAATGTAGCCGCGGCGCGAGGCGGTGATGCGGAAGAAGTGGCCCACTTGGATGGCGAGACACGCATCGAGCAGCATCAGATAGAACGGAAGGTTGGTGAAATTGACGACGGCAAAGACGGCTGTGGAGAGCGAGAGGAGAATCAGGAAGCCGTTGAAAGCGCGATAGCGGGCGTTGAGGCCGAGGAAGCGGAAAGCCACGACGGCACCCATGGTGAGCAGGAGGAAGATGGTGAGAGCCGTGGCGGCAATAGCAGGCCAGCCCCCGGGCACGAGCGCGGGGAGGTCGGTCGGCGGAGTGACGAAGAATATCGGCAAGCCCGTAGGAAGCGGCAGAATGTCAAGGCCGTAGACAATCCAAAGCGGCACGATGAGGCCGACAGCGGCCGAGAGCACTTTCTTAAAGCGGAGAATGCGCATCTGCCAGAGGCCGATGGCGAACACCGGGACGTAGAGCAGGGCGGCATAGCACACCATACCCAAGGCCGAGAGCATGAAAAAAATGAGAAAAACGAGCCGGTCGCTACGGCGGCGGTTATAGAGCCGGAAGATGAGGAGCATGCCGGTGACGCCGCAGAGCGCCAGAAGGGAGTGGGCACCGAACTGCGAACCGATGACAGGCGTGGAGGCCACAGACAACATGAAGAAAGCCGCGAAGAACACCGACATGGTGCGCAGCAGATTGAAAGTCATGTTGATGATGATGAGTAGCGCACCGACGGCGACGACGCAGGCCGCGTTGACCCACATGGAGAGCTGCGGCGACGAAAACCAGGCGGCGGCCGGGGGGAAAGCGTAGCTCATGCCGGGAGCGAGAGGCTCGACGGCCCCCATGGCGAGGGCGTGGCGCATCATCCACACCGAGGCAACGGTGATGAGAAACGCCACGCCGCGCGAACGCAGCACATTAGAAAAATGCAGCTCGCGTTTTGTCATAGACAGGAAGGATTAGAGGCTGAGGAGGTCGCGGCCGATGTCGCGGCGGAAATACTTGCCCTCGTAGCTGACGGCTTCGGCCGCAGCGTAGGAGGCGCGGAGAGCGTCTTCGACAGTGTCGCCATAGGCGGAGCAGGCAATGACGCGGCCACCCGAAGTGACGAGCGCACCCTCGGCGTCGCGCTTGGTGCCGGCGTGGAAGAGGATGGAGTCGGCAGCCGCGGCCGAAGCTTCAGCCAGACCGGTGATGACCTTGCCCTTCGGATAAGAACCGGGATAGCCGCCCGAGACGACGATGACCGTAGTGGCCGCGCGGGGGTCTTCGGCCAGAGGCATCGAGCCGAGCTGACCGGCAGCGGCGGCTTCGAGGAGAGGCAGGAGGTCGGAGGCGATGCGGAGCATCACGACTTCGGTTTCGGGGTCGCCCATCCGGACGTTGTATTCGATGACCATCGGCTCGCCGTCGACGTTGATGAGGCCGAGGAATATGAAACCGCGATAGGTGATGCCCTCTTCGATGAGGCCGTTGACCGTGGGGCGGACGATGCGCTCCTCGACCTTAGCCATCCACTCGTCGGTGGCGAATTTAACGGGGCTAACGGCACCCATGCCGCCGGTGTTGAGACCGGTGTCGCCCTCGCCGATGCGCTTGTAGTCTTTGGCTACGGGGAGAATGCGGTAGCCGCCGTTGCCGTCGGTGAGCACGAACACCGAACATTCAATGCCGGAGAGGAATTCCTCGATGACCACCGTGGCCGACGACTTGCCGAACATGCCTCCCAGCATCTCTTCGAGCGACTTTTCAGCCTCGGCAAGATTGTCGATGATGAGCACGCCCTTGCCGGCAGCGAGGCCGTCGGCCTTGAGCACGTAGGGCGCCTTGAGCGAGTGCAGGAACGCCTTGCCCTCTTCGAGAGTTTCGGCCGTGAAGCTCTGATAGCGGGCTGTGGGGATGTCGTGGCGCATCATGAAACGCTTTGCAAAATCCTTGCTGCCTTCGAGCGCGGCACCTGCCTTGGAGGGGCCCACGATGAGCGGCGCGCCCTCGCGACCCTGGAAATAGTCGAAGATGCCGGCCACGAGAGGGTCTTCGTTGCCCACGACGAGAAGGTCAATTTTATTTTCGGCCACGAAACGCTCGATGGCCTCGAAATCGAGAGGCGAGAGCGCGGGCACGTTGGTGCCGTAGGCATCGGTGCCGCCGTTGCCGGGAGCGATGAAAAGCTTTTCGAGGCGGGGCGAACGGGCTATCTTCCAAGCGATGGCACACTCGCGGCCGCCCGAACCGAGCAGCAGCACGCGCAGACGGGGCAGTTTTTCTTCTACGGTTTCGCCGGCGTTGAAGGGGCTTTTCTCGGGACGATTGCTGACGATGGCCAGCGCGGGGTCGGCATGATGTTGGAGTGCCATTGTTATCGGGATATTATTTTAGGAAAAATTGACTGAATGATATTCTTAGCCGCCGCACGCGCGCACGACGCGCAACGACAGCGACGGCAAAGTTACGCAAAATCCTCGGATTTAGCAAACGTTTAGTAAGTAAGTTCTAAAAATAAAACGATATATGTAAAGAAAAATTCTTGAACAATAAAACTCGTTCTTTTTGGATGCTTGAAGTTTGTCATTCAGTTGCATAGCACGCTATGCGCCTTCATTCCGCACTCCAACCATCTCAAAAATAACTTCCTTTTATCTGTTCATTTATTTTTCTCACTTACTTATGTGTTAGAAATAATTTAATGTAATGCCGAGGCGAACAGACGCACGACGCCGCCGGCAGTCGGGGAGGACGGCCGGCGGCGGGAGTGGGCGAGAGGGAGGGGTCAGAAGATGATTTGGAGACGGGCTTCGATGGTGTTGACGTGGCGCGTGGGGAGAAGGTCGGCCACGGCGCGGTCTTTGACGTAGGAGTAGGAATAGCGCAGACGAGCTATCATCCATTTGTTGACGTAGTAGTTGAAGGTCAGGTTGGCGTCGTGAGAGATGCCGCCCTTGATGCCTGCCTTAGAGTCGTTGGCGTCGATGAAGCTGTAGCCGAGCACGGCCTCGAGCGAGTGAGGAGCCGGGGTGGCCACGCCGGCATCGGCGTGAGTGTAGGTGTATTGGTCGCCCAGAATGAGGCCGCGGAGCATGGCGTAGGCACCGTGGGCGCGATAGGCGTGGAAGCCGTCGCGGCGGGCAACGTTCATGAAGTAGTACTGGGTCTCGAAGGCGAGACGGCCTTTCATCACGAGCAGCTCGGGAGTCATCTTGAAGAGACCGCGGGCATTGTCGATGTTGGCCTGGACGAAAGAGACTTTAGACACTCTCGACGGGAAGTTGCAGGAGTAGTCGAACCCGGTGTGGTCGTCGGCCGTGGGTGAAGAGTAGTTGAACGAGCAACCAATCTGCACGGCGTCGCCGTCGGTGTGGCGCGGACGCCACACGAGTCGGGTCTGAGCGCCCCAGCCCTGTTTGCCCATTGCCGTGGCGTTGTTGGTCATGGCTGCGGCTTCGGCAAAGAGGCTCGTTGCGGCGAAGTAGTTGCCTTTGTCATACTCCCACATGACGGCGAGCAGACGCGGGTTGGCATAGAAGAATTCGTTGGGCGAAGGCTCTTCGTAGGATGGTTTCATCGAGGAGCTGGTTTCGGAATTAAGACCCCACTGAGGCACGAAGTAACCGGCGCGGATGAGGTTGGCCTCGTTGAAATCGTATTCGAAGTATGTGTCCTTGAGTCCCACTTTGCCGTATGAGAAACCGACGTCGATTTTGGCTTTCCATTTGCCGTAGGAAGCTTTAGCGCCGAGGCGGATGTCGGGGATGGCCACGCCGTCGACAAACTTGGTGTCGTTGGCCACGCCGTCTTCGTCGGTGGTGACGCCGCCGTTGCCGCCTAAGTAGACGGCACCGTCCATGAGGATACGGCCTGTCGGGGTGATTTGAAACTTATTGTCGTTGTCGGCGGCATTGGCGCAAAGGGCGCAGAGCAGCGAGACCGCCAGAGAGAGATTGAGCGGACGCATAGTTACTGAAATTTAGGGGGGAAAATAGATAGAGGAAGGTGAGGAGGAGAGAGGTCGGGGCGGCTGACCCTCGGCGGGTCAGTCGGTAGTGGTCGGGGTGGGCACGGGGGTTCC
>JAIDCC010000072.1 GCA_029056055.1 Duncaniella sp. | reverse complement strand
GATTGGATGGGCGTGGGGGCGGTTACTTCTGCTCCCAGGTCTCGCCGGCGAGGATTACGTCGCGGAGCGAGCCGAAGGGGCGGCGCGCACGCACGTCGGCTATCTGTTGCTCGATGGCTTGGTCGTAGGCGGGGCTGTCGACGTCGCGTATCACACCGAGAGCCAGCGGCAGGTCATGGCCGTCCATCATGGCGAGCTGCTGATGCAGGAAGTTGGAGTGTGTGTGTGCGTCGTGGACGAGCACGTCGTCGATGGTGTAGCCCTCCTCGCCCACACGCACCGCTTTGAGCAGGAAGCCGTCGCGAACGAGGCCGAATTCGTTGTCCTTGCCGAAGAGCATCTTCTCGCCGTCAACGAGGTGGATGGTGCGCTCGGCACGATGCTCGCGGTCGGTGATGAAGTTGTGGATGCCGTGGTTGAAGATTACGCAGTTCTGAAGGATTTCCACCACCGATATGCCCTTGTGGCGGGCGGCGGCGATCAGCACCTCGGTCGAGATGCCGAGCTCTACGTCGATGGAGCGTGCGAAGAAGTTGCCGCGCGCGCCAAACACGAGTTCGGCGGGGATGAAGGGGTCTTCCGTTGTGCCGTAGGGCGACGATTTCGACACAAATCCGCGGTCAGACGTGGGCGAGTATTGTCCCTTGGTCAGACCATAGATTTTGTTGTTGAAGAGCAGGATGTTGATGTCGACGTTGCGGCGCACGGCATGGATGAAGTGATTGCCGCCGATGGCGAGTCCGTCGCCGTCGCCCGAAATCTGCCACACCGTCATGTCGGGACGAGCCACCTTGAAACCGGTAGCGATGGCTGCCGCGCGGCCGTGGATGGTGTGGAAACCGTAGGTGTTCATATAGTAGGGCAGGCGCGACGAGCAGCCGATGCCCGAGATGACAGCCGTCTTGTGAGGGGGCACGCCTAAGGCCGCCATGGCCTTGTGGAGGGTGTTGAGTATGGCGTGGTCGCCGCAGCCGGGGCACCAGCGCACTGACTGTTTGCCCTTGTAGTCGGCGGGAGTGTATTGAGGTGTGTTCTGTTCCATTTTGATGTGATGCGCGGCGGTTAACGTGCTAAAATGTCCTTGACTTTTTCAACCACTTCGCTGACCTGGAAGGGCTGACCCTGGATTTTGTTGATGCGCTTGATGTCGAGCGCGGGCATCTTGGCCTGGAGATAGTCGGCAAACATGCCGGTGTTGAGCTCGGCCACGATGACACGTTTGTAGCGCGAGAGCACTTCGGCCGTGTTGGCGGGCAGGGGGTTGATGTAGTTGAAGTGGGTGAACGCCACGGGTGTGCCCTGCTTGCAGAGTTCCTCGGCGGCGGTGCGCAGATGGCCGTAGGTGCCTCCCCAGCCCACGAGGATGGTGTCGGCTCCCTTGGTGTCTATCACGTCGAGCGCGGGGATGTCGGAGGCTATGCGGGCTATCTTCTCGCGGCGCGTCTCGACCATGCGCTCATGGTTGACGGGGTCGGTAGAGATGGCTCCCGTCGAATAGTCTTTCTCCAGACCGCCCACGCGGTGTTCGGCGCCGGGGGTGCCGGGGATGGCCCAGTAGCGCACGAGGTTGTCGTCGCGGCGGGTGTAGGGCTGCCATGCGGGGTCGATTTCGCCCTCTTTGAGCAGCGGGGCGTGGATTTCGGGCAGTTCGTCGGCTTCGGGCACGCGCCATGCGCTCGAGCCGTTGGCTATGAAGGCGTCGGTGAGCAGGATGACGGGGGTCATGTGTTCCATGGCCAGGCGGCATGCCTCGAAGGCCATGGTGAAGCAGTCGGTCGGGGTCGACGCGGCCACCACCACCAGCGGGGCCTCGCCGTTGCGGCCGTAGAGGGCCTGCATCAGGTCGGTCTGTTCGGTCTTGGTGGGCAGACCCGTCGAGGGACCTCCGCGCTGCACGTCGACCACCACCAGCGGCAGCTCGGCCATTACGGCCAGACCGATACCTTCGCTCTTGAGGGCGAGGCCGGGGCCTGAGGTAGAGGTGACGGCGAGGTGTCCGGCATAGCTTGCGCCGATGGCCGAGCAGACGCCGGCTATTTCGTCTTCCATCTGACACGCCTTCACGCCGAGGTCTTTGCGCTTGGCGAGTTCCTGAAGGATGTCTGTGGCGGGGGTGATGGGATAGCTGCCGAGGAAGAGGGGGCGGCCGCTCTTCTCAGAGGCGGCGATGAAGCCCCAGGCGGTGGCCTTGTTGCCGGTGACGTCGGTATAGATGCCGGGGCGGGCTGCTTCGGTCTCGATGCGGTAGGTCGATACCGACGCATGGATATTGTGGCCGTAGTCATAGCCGGCGTCTATCACCTTGGCGTTGGCTTCGTAGATGGCCGGTTTCTTGGCAAATTTCGCCTGAAGGATATGTTTCGCGCTCTCTACGGGGCGGTCGAAGAGCCAGCACACCAGACCGAGGGCGAAGATGTTGCGACACTTCATGACGGCCTTGTTGTCGAGACCCGAGTCGGCCAGGGCGGCCTTGGTCATCGACGTGACGGGCACTTCCACCACCTGGGCGTTGAGCCCGAGTTCGGTGAAGGGGTCGTCGGTCTTGAAGAGAGCCTTTTCGAGGTCGGCTTTCTTGAACGAGTCGATGTCGACTATGGCCACGCCGCCCGGTTTGAGGAAGCGGACGTTCTGCTTGAGGGCCGCGGGGTTCATGGCCACGAGCACGTCGCAGAGGTCGCCGGGGGTGTGGACATCCTTGCCCACACTCACCTGAAATCCCGACACGCCGCTGAGCGAGCCTTGCGGTGCGCGCACTTCGGCGGGATAGTCGGGGAAAGTGCTCACCTTGTTGCCGAGCTCGGCCGAAATGTTGGTGAAAATGTTACCCACAAGCTGCATGCCGTCGCCCGAGTCGCCCGAGAAACGCACTACCACCTTGTCGAGGGTCTTGACATTTGCATTTTCCATTATGCTGGTATGTTAAGTAATACGTAAGTTCCAAAAATAAAACGATATATGTAAAGAAAAATTCTTGAACAATAAAACTCGTTCTTTTTGGATGCTTTGAGCCTTTCGTTTAGGCGCATAGCGCGGCTATGCTTCTTCACTCAAGCCTCAAATCATCTCAAAAACAACTTCCTTTTATCTGTTCATTTATTTTTCTCACTTACTTATGAATTCCTTTGTATGGTTTAGTTTTTGAGCTTCCTTATCTGAACGAGAGGGCGCTGCCACGCTGCGAGGGGTCGGCGTCGGGGAAGGCGCGGCGTCCCGACACCCACGTGGAGGCCACGCGGTAGGAGAGCGTGCGCCCTGCGAGGGGGGTCCAGCCGCAGCGGCTCACCACGTCGGCGTCGGTCACTTTCACGCCGGGCAGACGCAGCGGCTCGACGAGCGTCAGGTCGGCATAGTAGCCGGGACGGAGCGCTCCGCGGCGGTCTACGCCGAAGACGCGCGCCGGGGCGTGGCACATCAGCTCTACGATGCGCTCGTGGGTCAGCAGGTCCTCGGCCTCCGGGTCGGAGTCTACGAGGTCGAGCATGGCGGGAAGCGAGAATTGCACCATCGGCATCCCCGAAGCGGCTTTCAGGGCGTCACCCTCTTTCTGACTGAGCAGGTGGGGGGCATGGTCGGTGGCTATGGTGTCGATGGCGCCGCCGGGGGCAAGCGCGCGCACGAGCGCTATGCGGTCGGAGGCTTCTTTTATCGAGGGATTGCATTTGATGCGGGCGCCGAGTGTGGCAAAGTCGTTGCGGTCCCACAGCAGGTATTGGGGGCAGGTCTCGGCCGTCACCTTGACGCCGCGCGCTTTCGCGTCGGCTATCAGACGCAGCTCGTCGGCGGTCGAGACATGGCAGATGTGGAGGCGCGCGCCGCTCTCCTCGGCCAGACGGATGGCGCGCCGTGTGGCGGCCACGCATGCCTCGCGCGGACGGAGGTCGGGGTGACACTCCACGGGGATTCCGTCGGGGTATTCGGCTTTGAGCCGTTCGCGGGCGGCGGCTATGATGGCTTCGTCTTCGGCGTGGACGGCCACGGGCACGTCTATTTCGCTGAAGAGGCGGCGCAGGGTGTCGTCGGCATCCACGAGCATGTTGCCCGTCGAACTGCCCAGGAAGAGTTTCACCCCCGGCACGCGCTTGTAGTCGGCTTTGAGCAGAGTGTCGAGATTGCCGTTGGTGGCTCCGATGAAAAACGCATAGTTGGCGCGCGATGCCTCGGCACCTCTCTCCATCTTGCCTTGCCACGCTTCGAGTGTGGTGGTCTGCGGCACGGTGTTGGGCATGTCGAAGTAGCTCGTCACACCTCCGGCCACGGCGGCGGCACTCTCCGAGGCCATGTCGGCCTTCTCGGTGAGCCCCGGGTCGCGGAAATGCACGTGGGCGTCTATCACCCCCGGCAAAAGCCACTTGCCGCGGCAGTCTACCCTCTCGTCGGCCTTGACGTAGGCCGGAGCTTCGCCCGCGCCGAGCGAGTCTATCAGCTCGCCGTCGGTCAGGAGCCACCCTTCGTAGCGCGGCCCCTCGCTCATTATCACTGCGTTCTCAAATAATATCTTGCTCATGCTTCGGTCTTGTCGGTCAGCTGTTTGTCATGATTTCCGCAGTCGGGATACTTGCGCCGGAGGCTGTCCCACTTGAGGCGCAGCACTCCGAACAGTCCCTCCGAAAAGATACCCGAACTCATCTTCGACGTGCCGAGCACGCGGTTGACAAACACGATGGGCACCTCTACCAGCTTGAAACCATACTTGTAGGCCTGAAATTTCATCTCTATCTGAAATGCGTAGCCCTTGAAACGGATTTTGTCGAGCGGAAGCGCTTCGAGCACCCTGCGGCGCCAGCACACGAAGCCCGCCGTGGCGTCGTTGATGTCCATGCCCGTCACGATGCGCACGTAGCGCGACGCATAGTAGCTCATCAGCACGCGCCCCATCGGCCAGTTGACCACGTTGACCCCCGTCAGGTAGCGCGACCCGATGGCCACGTCGGCTCCCTCCTTGACACACGCCTCGCGCAGTCGCGGCAGGTCGTCCGGCGAATGAGAGAAGTCGGCATCCATCTCTATCGTAAACTCATAGCCTCGCTCCAGACTCCATTTGAAGCCCGCGATGTAGGCCGTGCCGAGACCGAGTTTGCCGCTGCGCTCCATCAGGTGCAGACGACCCTCCTTGTCGGGCTCCGTCTGCATCGTCTTCACGATGGCAGCCGTGCCGTCGGGCGAACCGTCGTCGATGACAAGCACGTCAAACCCTTCAGGGAGACCGAGCACTGCCTCCGTGATGGCCCGGATGTTCTCACATTCGTTATATGTGGGGATGATTACGAGAGAATCCTTCATTTAAGCGGGTAGATTGAAATTCAAAGTGCAAATTTACGCTTTTTTCCGTTCACTCCCAAACTTATTTCCCCCACCCCGCCCCACAATCTCACTC
>JAIDCC010000071.1 GCA_029056055.1 Duncaniella sp. | reverse complement strand
GGTGGGGAGGGCGGAGGAGATGAAGGGGATGAGGAGTTGCGACATGCGGTAGTGGGTGGCGGTGGTGGGGTGGATGCCGTCCCATATCCAATACTCGGGACGCGGGCCCCGGGCTATGAGGGAGGCTACGAGGGTGTCGAAGGGGACGATTTCGAGGTTGCGTGCGGAGGCTACTTCGCGGTAGGCTTGAGCAATTTCGGCCACGAGGCGGGCGCGTTGGTCGAAAGTGGGTGTCTCGCCTACCCAGCCGGCGCGTGCGACGAAGGGTGTGCCGATGATGATTTTAGCATCGGGTAGGTCGCGGCGGGTGACGGTGACGAGCGAATCGAGTGTGGCTTTGACGGCCTCGACGGAGAAGGGGCGCTCGGGGTGGTCGAGGTGGTAGTGGACATCATTTGTACCGGCGAGGAGAAACACGACGTCGGGCCGGAGGTCGATGACGTCTTCCTGCCAGCGGGCGGCGATGTCGGTGAGGGTCTGTCCTCCGATGCCGCGGTTGTAGAAGGTGAGGTCGAGGGAGGGGAAGGTCGACATGAAGAAACCGGCAGTCATCTCCATGTAGCCGTGGCCGAAGATGTGGTTGTAGTCGCCGTGGTTTCGGAGGTTTGAGGCCACGCTGCCGCGGGTGCCCCAGTTGCCGTCGGTGATGGAGTCGCCGATAAAGACGAGAGTGGCCGCCGTGGAGAGCAAGGGGGCGACGAGCAACGCGAGCACGAAGGCAAGAGATTTGAGGAGGCGGGAGGTGTGAAGTTGAGTATTCATGGTGTTGTGGAAACAGATAGAAAATTGGAGGTGAAGGGTAAACGTAAAGAGTCAGACTGAGAGGAGAAATTGTCGGAGGGAGAGGGTGCGTATTCCGTCGAGCGTGTTAGGGAAGCCGTCACGATAGGTCACGACAATCTTTTCGTAATTGTCGGGGATTGAGGCGAGATTTCCGTACTCGCGCATGGAAGTAGATTTGTCGGCCACCGTCAAGGCAACTTGAATGTAGAGACTTTCGCCGTCTTTCTCGGCGACGAAATCGATTTCGCGCCCCCCTGATAGAACTCCGGTTTTCACGTCGTAGCCTTTGGCGCGCAGATGATTGAAGACAGCATTTTCCATCAGGCCTGAAGTGTCGTGCGGGCGGAAACCGACGATAGAGTTGCGAATGCCGAGGTCTTCGAAGAAGTACTTTTCGCCGATTTCGAAGAATCTCTTACCTTCGATGTCCCACCGACGCGAGCGATTGACGATGAAAGCCTCTTCAATGTAACCGGCGTAAGACTGCACACCACCCACGCTTGCCGTCAGACGCTGCGACTTGAGATAGTCGGCGATTTTCTTGGCGGTGAAAAGTTGTCCGATGTTGTCGGCCATGAACATGAGCAGTCGTTGGAGGAAATCGTTGTTTCGGAGAGCATGACGGGTGACAATGTCGCGGTAGACCACGGCATCGGTCACTCCGGAGATGTATTCGTTCCAAGCTGTCATGCGCGGGAGGTTGATGAGGTATGGAAGGCCTCCGTAACGGAGATAGCCGGTCAATGAGTCATCGGAATCGACCAATTGATGAAAATTGAGGAACTCGGCATAGGACAGAGGGTGAACCTGCATCTCAAAGCTGCGGCCGGCGAGCCGGGAGGCCATTTCGGATGAAAGCATCCTTGAATTGCTACCGCTCACGTAGATATCGTTGGCTTCATCTTTGGCCAGCGAGCGCAAGACACGTTCGAATTCGGTAACTTCCTGCACCTCATCAATGAAGATGTAGTTTTTCACGCCCACCTTCAAGCGTTGGGTAATGGCGTCGTAGAGGTCACGAGCCTCACGAATGTGAGAGAAAGCGAAGTCTTCGAGGTCGATGTTGATGATGTTGGCCTGCGGGTCGGACTCTCCGATGTGGGTGGCCACGCTCTTTAGGATACAACTCTTGCCGATGCGTCGCTGGCCGGTGAGAATCTTGATGACGCTTTTCCCAATGAAGGGGAGGAGGCGGTTGAGGTAGAGGGGACGGGGCAGTATTGAAGGAGTTTCAATCATAGCGAAAACTTTGCGGGGATTTAAGGAAAGTTTTCAACATACTGAAAACTTTT
The DNA here is from genome assembly GCA_029056055.1 of Duncaniella sp. GTDB lineage: Bacteria > Bacteroidota > Bacteroidia > Bacteroidales > Muribaculaceae > Duncaniella. Next base: position 115 of record JAIDCC010000071.1, on the reverse strand, counting down.
GGCAAAGTTAGGAAAAGTTTTCAATATAGACAAAAGAAAGGGGAGGATAATGGATAATGGCTTTCTCTTATACACATATGACGCTGCCGACGACTAGTCGATTGTAGATCTCGGT
>JAIDCC010000070.1 GCA_029056055.1 Duncaniella sp. | reverse complement strand
AAATATGTGTGGCTTGCGGAGACCATTCGCAGGTCGGGACGAATCACCATTGACGAGGTAAACCGTCTGTGGAGCCGGAATTCCACACTCAACTACGATGGTGAATCAGAGATTCCGGAGCGGACGTTTCATCGTCACAGACAAGCCATCGCCGACATTTTCGGAATAGATATTGTCTGCGACCGCCGCTCGGGAAATGAATATTATATTGAGAATCCGGAGGTGCTGGAGGAAAATTCTTTTACGGCAAATCTGTTCAGTCGTCTGGCTGTCGACAACCGATTGTTGGATAATAAGGATTTGGCGAACCGAGTGATTGACGAGCCGAATGCCGCGGGTATGTCAAATATTTCGTCGGTGCTTGATGCTTTGCAGCTTCAGGTGAAGATTTCGGTCGTGTATCGGTCGCAATTCTCAGGCAAGACCCGCCGTCATATCGTCGAACCTCAGTTCCTTAAAAAGAGCAAGCAACTGTGGTATGTAGTGTCGCGTCTGGAGACGGGCGCGATTATTCCGTTGGCTCTCGACCGGATATTGTCAGTCGAGCTCACGGCCGACCGCTTTGAATTTGACCCCGAGATTGAGCCTTCAACATATTTTTCAGAGGTGGTCGGAGTGAATTTGGATTCAGATTACAGCGTGGAACGTGTGCTCGTGAAGGTGACCGCGCCACAGCGCAACTATCTTGATAATCTTCCGCTTCATCACACACAGAGGGCGGTGGAGACCACCGAGGGATACACCATATACGAGTATCGTCTCAGCCCCGAATATGAGTTTCAGCACGAGCTAATGAGGATGGGAGAGTCGATTGAAGTGCTCGAGCCCGCATGGCTCCGCCATCAAATCAAGACCTTCGCAGAAAAGATTCTCTCATCTCATCAATAGTGGCAGCGACATCAGCTTAAGTAAGTCTCCAAGCGAACACATTAATTGATAAGAAGATATCAGACCTCTCGCCCAAACATCGTGCAGCACATTCGTAAATATATGCCGATTGAGAATTGGGGGACCGGTAACCTGTAAGTATTTCTTACAGGTTCGTCAAGATGATAACCGGCGAAAATATCTAATAATAGATTGGTCAAACAAAAATCAATTTGTTTGACCATTGTTGTTTTATAGCCTCAGTCGTCACGATTTGTTTGGCTGTATTCGATGATTGCCCCCACTGCATGATATTTTGTTTAAGTAGGTTCTAAAAATAAAACGACATGTGTGAAGAAAAATTATTGAACAGATAAAACACGTTCTTTTTGGATGCTTTGAGCCTTTCGTTCACTAAATGTCTCTCAAAATCTCGGCTCGGGTGATTTCATAATCTTTCAGCCATTCGATATAGGGGAGAATGCCTTAGTTTTTGTGAGGTTTAGATTTATATAACCTCTCAAGATAGTCGGAGATTTCTACGATTGCAGTGCGGAGGATATTCAAGGCTTGTCTATACTGATTTATTCTCCATCCTGTTGTATCGTAACGAGTAATGTGACCTTTCGCGGAGACTCTATTTCAGAATCTTCTGCGACGCCCCACAGCACATCGCAGTCGGTGTCGAGACATTCCTTAAACGGCTCCAACATACTGCCTATTTCCGACATCAGGAGTTGACGCTTATCCTTACAATAGATGTTCACGAGCATGGCCGTGACCTTGTCAAGAGGACGCCCGAGGGCGGAGATTGCGGCGTTGAGCGCACTAAGGCTGTCGGCACCGACTCCGGTCGTTATCCTATGCTCCCCTTCGCGGGACAATACGCTGATAATATCATTCTTATCAAGAGATATGATATTCGGTGTAGCAATAATTTTGTCGAGTTCGGAACTGTCACCATTGACGGTGTAGCCATTCCATGAGGTAGATTCATTCATTTGTTGAAATTTTAAATAGGTTTGGCTTGGTGGTTGTCGAGGAGGGCATAGTTGCCGGCGTTGGCCTCAGTGCGGCGGGGGAATGTGGCGGCGAGGCTCTGTTTGCCATACTTGCGGGCGAAGCGCATGGTGTGGAGCGAGCCGCTTTGGGCGGGACATTGGGCGAGGATTACAGCCTCTGAGAGTGCTGCCTGAAGACGGTTGCGGGCAACAAGGCGTGTGGGGTTTGCCTTTACGCCAATCATCTGTTCGGAGAACATGAGTCCGCCTCCGGCAAGAATCGCATCTTCAAGCGGCTTGTTTTCCCTCGGATGACAGATGTCGAGACCGTTGCCGACGATGGCTATCGTGCCGCCTCGCGCCGCAAGACAGCCGCGATGAGCCGCCGCATCGCAGCCGAGAGCAAGTCCGCTGACTATGACATAACCGTCACGTGCATAGTCTGCCCCAAGCTGATAGGCTTTTGTGTTTCCCTCCTTGTCGGCAGAGCGGGCACCGATAATGGCGACCGCCTTTTCTGACGTGAGCAGACCGAGATTGCCTTTGCAATGTATGGCTGCCGGGCAGTCGTCTCCTATCGCCAGCAGGCGTGCAGGAAAATCGCGGTCCTGACAGGAGAGGCTGACGATGCCCATCCGCTCCTGACGATCGAGCTTGTCGTTGATTTTTTCAAGCCATTCATCCATCTCGGGATGCTCGTCATAGAGCTTGTTGAAAGCCTCGAGGTCGGTTTTAAGTATCTGTGATGTCGGCAAGCCAAGCTGATGCAATGCCAGAACCTCGTCTATGTTGAGTTTATTCATCGTTGATTATTATTACATTTCTCCGGGGTCATACCATGCGAGGATGTCCCATCCCTCTTGCTCGTTGAAAGTGACCACTTCCCATGGGACAGACGAAAACCGGTCATCATGTCTGTTGAAGATAGCGGGGAGTCTCACGCCGTCTTTATCCATCAGTCCCCATTTACCGTCGGGAGACTGATAGAGAGTGTAAGGCGGATTGTCGTTACCGTATGCGTCGCTGTTCATTACGATTATTGTTTCAGTAGTTGTTCTATGGTGGTGTCAAGCGGGAGTTGGGGTTGCGAAACGTAGTTGCAGCAATTCTCGTTCCAGTGGCGTATGAGATACCACAACCGCGGGCGGCCATACATCACTTCCGAGAGCCAACGAGTAAGCCTGCCGAGCTGCGCTGCATCGAGCGTGCCGGGCAACACCATCCGCTTATCGTTGACACTCCTGATGGCATCGTCGCAGATGTAGGTGAGCCGATGACGGCGGGTTGAGGCATCGTAGATTATGTCTATTTCATTTCTGCCGAGCAAACCGATTTCGTTATCATCGAAATAGGTGGCTCGATACACCTCCTCGCAATCTTCATCGTCGGCATGTCTGAGACTGTGTTCGAAATAGCGGCGTATATCATCAGGAACCGGCCAGCGTGGCGACATTAGAGAAATAGTGTTGGCATGGACATGGTGCATATAGCCCGGACCTTCGAGGAGGTAGTAATTTGCCTCGTCGGACGCGTCGAAATAATACTCTTTGCCATGTTTCAAGTAGTTCTCCCAATACCATTCGAGGGGATAGGGCGTGCCTACCACCACTCCAAGATTGACTTTATCATGACCGATGACTTCTACAATATCGCCACCCTTGAAACGCAATTGCCCGGCAGGACGACCGAAAAAGACGCTTTCCATACCGCCGTCAGAGTCCCAGCGGGTGATGGTGCGGTCAATCAACGCGCCCGTGTGGTCGTAGAGCCATTGCGCACCATGTTCGTTGAAAAGTCGGCCCAGAGGGCGTTGCGTGATTACGAAACGATAGACCGAGGGGGTGACAAGCTTCTCACGCATATACTTTTCGGCTTCGTCAAGTGAACGGAAGAAGTAGCGCGAAGTCGAGTAAAGTTCAAAGCAGGGATACAATGCTGTCGCCTCGTCGTCAAACTCAGTCGCCTCAAGCTCATAAATCCAGTCGCCCGCGAGGGCAGGCTCACGCACGGCAAGAGCCTTGAACTGCTCGAAAGTCAGGTCGGCGGGAAAATCAGCATGTATCATTTCGCGTTTTTATTAAAACTACAGTCACTGTTGTAGTTATTGATGTCACGGCGCTCGGGTTCGGCGCGGGCATTGAAATCGTCAAGACGCATGGCAATTTCGGCAGGGAGCGACGCCTGATTGAGATGCCCTTCGGCTATAAGATGATTGAGCATGACAAATCCGAAGTAGCCATCTGTCTCGATGTCCTTGATGCTCCAAGCGACGGCACTCTCATAATCGGGAGTGCCCAACTCATCGGAGGCACCGGTAAAGTCGGCTCCCATCTCAGCGAGCCATGCGGCATACGAGTAGCGTGTATTTATACCCTCTGTACCTCTAATGGACATCATGGCAGCCTTCCCCCACCGATGCATGCGCATATAGCTCGTAGCGAGAAAACCGCTGAGCCATTCCTTGCCGTTAACCTCGACAGCATGTTCGAGAATCTCGTTTATCTTTGCCTCGTCGCCGCCATCCATCTTGAGGAGCATTGCCTCCCGATATTCAGTGTCTAAATAGTATTCATCCTCCGGATGCTCACGCAGTTGACGGGTACGCTTGGCTTCATACATGACCAGCCGCATGAACAGATTACCGTTAGGGGTATATTCGCCGATATTGATAAGGTGTCGCAGACGGGGTGTGGCCTTATGACAATAGCCATTTTCGCAGGCGGAGATATAGAGTTTGGCTGCACGCTTATAGTCGGTCGGAATCTGTGACTGAACTACATCAGATAAGATATCGCCGAGCACAATCATCGACAGTCCGTCGCCTCGTCTCTCTCCTTTCTCAGCCATTTCAATAGCCGAATGGATAAATCCGCGTTGAACGAGCATAGTTGCCAGATGCCCGTAGGCAGGCAGATAGTCCAATGCTATGGCTTCATTGAACAGACGGGTGGCTTCATCATAATCCTGCGGAGTTCCGGGCCGATTGCCCTTTCGCCATAACTCTGCCCTTTTACATAACGACCGCCCCTTCAACTCGCGCTCATTGACCGAGGTCCGCAACTCCTTTATGTGCTTACGATAAGCTGTCACGAGCCGTTGACCTGACTCCTCGTATTTTATGCGATGACGTTCGCACAGACGTTTCAAGGAGTCGATTGTCAGCTTGCCCTTTTCGTGGCGTTCCATGAGAAAGGCATCAAGTCGCTCTTTAAATGTTCCCACTACATTCTCAAAAAGAGGAATGTCAAGAATCGACAATCTTCTGCCTTGGATTTCTTTGCGGTAGTCGGGATGGACGAGGCGCTCAGTGAAAGTCAGTTCTTGTTCGCTCACAGTAATGACCATTTCTATATCCCAGTCTTTGTAAAGACTGCCTATGTTAAAACAATATTGCATAAGTAAGTTTTTTAAGTCAGATGATTTTCAAATCCTTGCCCGTGACAATGGAGAATGGTTTGACAAGCCGTGCCGTCAGGAGTCCACCACCGACGAGCGAGAGACGTCCCCACCACGGAAGTCCGGGCGTAAAAGCGGCGGCAATCAACCCGAAAGGAATGAGCACTGTTGCCGATACGACAACGCACAGGATTATGATTCGCAGATACTTCATGGCCTCAATATGATTCTTTATAGCCGATGCCGAGCTGCTTAAGCAGGGCAATGATTTTATCGATATTGCCATCCTGACCGACGAGTAGGTCCAGCGCGTCAAACAACGAGTCGATACACTCATCTGCATCCGAGATTTCAAGCCCGAAATACGCAATGAGTTTCGCAACGCCTTCGTAGCCGTCTGTCATTGTCAGGCTATAGACTTCCTCCTCGAAAGTATCGACTATCTTTGATTCCAGCAGAATCATTTCATCTACACTTAGTGCCAGTAACAACCGGCGATCATCGCCGTAGTCAACATTATAAACTTCGGTCACATAATCATCGATAGTGGCAGAATCTCCGACAGATTTGAGTACCGCTATTATATCTTCAATTTTCATTTCTTTGATGTAAATGGCTGTGTGCGCTTGTTGTATTCAAAATCTACTATGTAGCCGTTGCGTATGTCTATCCACATACTCAGGCGCGGATTGTCGTTGACTCCATTTTCCAACAGGTGTTTCCGCTTGCCCTCCGATAAGGAATCACAGTCGGTGTAATATACCTTGATACGCGAAAGACCCGTTGAGTCGGCCTCTTTGATTTCGTCCACTTCGAGAATGTCGTGGGCGATGATAAAGTCATAAAGATCCATAGATATGTCATCACCTACGGTCAGTCGTTCAATCAATCGGTCGATGATGCCCGTGCGTCGGTAGGCGTGATAAAGTTCGCGGGTAAGACGCGGACCGAGTGCCGGAGCATAGACGAAATGAGCCTCATCCTTCCACGCCTCAAAGAGTTCTTCGGCAATATCATCATAGACCAGTCCGCCGGTACGCCCGAGCCGCATCTTGTTGGTGCCATTTTCAATCGGAATATAGAGGATTGTCCGGCATCCTTCATGCAGAGCACTGCGCTTTGCCATCCCCATGGCCACTCTGTAATGTTTATCATTCAACACATAGCTTTTCAGCTTTGCTTCGTCCACCACACATGTGCTCATATAGATATCCGTATCTTCCGGTCCCCACTGACGAAGCTCGCATACGTGCTTCCTATCCTCCTGCCCCCAGAGACTGAGAGCCAGCCGTTCGATTCGTGTCTGAAGTGTCGGCTTTCGCTCTCCGGGCAAAAGCGGGGTGTAGAATATCACCAATGGCTTCTCCCTGTCGGAGAGCAGAAATTCCTCTACAATATCGTAAAGCATATAGTTGTCCGGCACAGAATGAAGTTTATCCTCGGGCATGAGTGCGCTCACTGATTCCTTCAAGTCAGGCGAGTCATCCTCTTCAGCCATCTCCTGATAGTTGAAATTAACCCGAGAGAGTTCCTTGAAAAAGTCACGGTTTAGCAGACGACATATCTTGGCGAGAGTGTCGGTGGCAATGTGGCGTTTTTTGAAGATGTTATACACCGTCGGTCGCTCGCGGTGCAATGCCCGGGCAAAGTCGGAGAGTGTCATACCCTGACGGCGCATCTCCTTGTTGATTTCTTCTCCGATATGATATTCGCTCATAATGTGTGTCTGTTGATTCTGATGCAAAGATAAGTTATTTTCATGAGATTCCGGCTGATTTTCGGTGTCGGAAATTCCTGACACTTCACCCGATGAAGCCTCTTTGTTATCGTGACTCTCCTCCGCGGTGGTATCACCGGCTCGTTTCGCAGCACACTTCGCCTGAAATTCTTTCAATGCCTCATCATGTTCAGGCGTGCCCGGCTTGTATTTTACCACATCAGCCAGCCACGCGAGTTCTTCCAGGTCTCCGTAAGAGGTTCTCATGCTGTGGGGGTAGTTTTGTCAGTATACTTTGAAAGGTCAAGGGGCTTGTGCCACTCCGAGCGCGGTATTCCGAGCTCTTTATATCGGTCGAGTCTGTCAAGAATAGCCCTCGCGGTTTCGGGATCCAATATGCAATCTATGTAATCGCCACAAGAAGGTTCCTCTATTGAGTCCATGGTCTGAAGACAACAGCCCAAATCGTCAATATCGTATGAACTGAAACCCTTTATAAACTCATATTCCGGTCCATCATCATACTTCAACGCGATCTGGTTAATGCCGTTACTCTCAAGTATTGCCACTACCCCCTTCTGAAGTATGGTAGAGAGACGGAAATATTCCTTCATGTCATGGGCATTCTTAGCTTTGATAAGACCCTCTTCAATCCGGTCAATCTGTTCACGGGTGACAAGATCTCTGAGGTTGCAGTAAACCGATATATCTTGAGCCTTATGCCATTCCGATGTAGGTATCCCGTGTTCAGTTAATTGATCCATAGTAAGGAGTATAGTCTTTATCGTGTTCGTATCACATAGATACTCATCAAATATCTCATCTGAGGTCGGCTCTGTGTTGTATGATTGACAACCCTCCGTACAGGATTGTTGATTTCCGTCATCTATCACTCCGCTCATATCCCTGCACCGTATGAATTCAAACAGTCCTGACCTGCGATTGACAGGGACAGCAATCTGGTTAATACCATAAGCCTGTAGATGTTTAGTTATCAACTCCTGGATATCGTATAGAGCATCAATACGAGCTAAGCACCCTTGTTCTTCCCATATCTTGTTAAGCTTAATTTCGAGTTCCGTTACCTTTTGGCGGGTGATGATGTCCTGATTCATAATGTCGGCGTGATTTAAGAGTTATTAATGATTTAAGTAAGTGAGAAAAATAAATGAACATATAAGACGAAGTTATTTTTGAGATGGTTGGAGTGCGGAATGAAGGCGCATAGCGTGCTATGCAACTGAATGACAAGCTTCAAGCATCCAAAAAGAACGAGTTTTATTGTTCAAGAATTTTTCTTTACATATATCGTTTTATTTTTCGAACTTACTTTCATTGCAAAGTTACTTCATGGTAGCGGGATATGTGCCGTTTCGTGTGTCGGAAAAATCTTACAATCTCTGTCAGGTTGCTGCGTCAATCTCCTTGCCTGTCCTGTCGAAATATCGCCACACATCGTCGAGGCCTCCCTCGCTTGCGCGCACTCTCATGTCAGCGGTTATCTCGACGAAATACCATTCGGGCTTGGTAATCCACGCGCCACTCGTGTCGATTACGCCCCATTTTCTATCCACCAAGGCAAGTGCCATCCCCCCGTGAAACCATGTCAGGTCGTCAAACGTCGGCTCGACAATCCATTGCCCCTCCTTATTAATGAGTCCACGCTTCGCGCCCACTCTCACATGAGTGATACCCTCATCATGATTCCAGCACCACACGTCGTCAAACCGCGGCTCAATCATCCACTCACCCGACAGGTCGATACACCCCCACTTGCCGCTGTCGTCCTTCACCCATCCCCTCCCGTCAAGGAAATCGAAGGCATCCTTAAACTGCGGCTCAATCACCCACGCCCCGTCCTCGCCGACATAGCCCCACTTGCCCCCGACTTCCTCCGCTGAAAGCTCTTCCTCTGATTTCATTTCAAGTTCAAGTCCTCGTCTAAATAAAAACATCCATCAGCCGGGTCACCGGACCACACCGGCATTCGGGCGCTCAGGCGCGCCTCTGACCCGGCTGATAGGAAAAATAGCTTTGTCTTTAATTATTAACTTGCGAAGGTTATACCTCTATACAAGTTTTTAATTAAAAATCATGAAATCTTTTCCCAGAAGTCTACACAGATGGCTTCCCAGCTGGGATAAAGTTTTTTAACAGCCTCTACCTTCCTGTCGCTGAAAGTAGTGAAATTAGAGTCATTGGATTCGACAACTACTTCAAATGGTTTTTTACATGAACCATTAATAGTTGCCGTCCCTTTTAATTTAAAGTACGCCATGATAATGGATTATAATTGTTTTTGCCTACCGCCTTTCCAGCGCCTCGGCTTTTTCTGGTGAAGTTTTCTTTATGACGAGATTCCACAGGATTACTCATCAAACGACTCGCGGCTATTCCATTCGGAAACCGGAATACCCTTCTCAAGGAAGTGGTTAATCGTATCACAGAGGCTATCATATAGGTCTGCCCAGTCAAAGTTCCCGTATCCATCGCCGATTGAAATCCAATCACCGTACTCTCCTCGAAGTGAAAACCACTCAAACGGCTTCTCAGCGTCTGGATTGTCAAGCTCTATGGCATCAGCTAATTCACTCATACCTTCTCTTTCAATCCAAACTGATACCATCAACTCCATCTCTGAAATTGAATACTCTTTAAAGAGGGAAAGGCAAGCTTCTGCACTTTCTCTTTGGAGTTTTTTGATTTCCTCCTTAAAGTTTCTTTTTTCAATCATATTTTCTATTATGTATTGATTATGAGTTTACGCCTACCGCCTTTCCAGTGCCTCGGCTTTTTCTGTTTTAAATCATTATTGACTATCCAATTTTGTTTAACATAGTCCAGTAATCTCCATTTCCAACTTCCACAAATGGACCTTTTGCCTTCTTTGACTGCATCTTTAGGACATCCTGTATTGCGTCATTATTACCCAAAAAAGTCCAAAGCGCATTAGACGCATTATGATCATTTGGCAGAATAAAACCTATCCCGGGCAATAATGTTATAACGCAATCGCCATTGCGAATAGAGGAAGTGCGAATGTCTGACATCGGAGGAATAAACTCTCTGATAGCCGGAATCATCCCGCCATAAAAATCGAGAGGATACTGCCCATACTCAGGGTAATCCAGCCCACTTGCTTTGGGGGTTAAGTATCCGTTTCGGGTAGAAGCCTTTGCTATAATACGCAGAATGGTAATAAACTCATCATCATTTAAAGGAATTTTTTTTGATTCTCTCTCTGATGTCTTGAAATATACTTTTCTGGCATCTCTACACAAAACAAAGTCGTTACTCAGAACTACATTAAGGATATTCTCTTTAAATGAGAATATAAATCCCATTTCAGATAGCCTATTCAAGACTTTTTCAGGAATAGGCAGCTCATCGGGAATATCATTCCCTACAGCAATCACATCTGTATAGTTCATTTTTTCAGGAGACTCTGTCCAAGATCCGCCCCCCGTTTTAAAGTGGTCGCTACTTGGCCGTGTTTCATGTTTACACTGAATATTATTCCAGTCATTCCCTGCGAATGTTTCAGGAACCATGTTGACAAGTTCTATAAATCGGACGCATTTCGATTTATAGTCCTCGGGAGTAAATCTAATCCCAATTCGGAGTCCCGGTATGATTTCCTTAGTCAATGTATAAGTATCTTTTACCCAGACATTCACATTCATTTTAAAATCATACTTTTCCAATTGGGCAACCACGACATCTTTCAAACCCAGACTTGCAATTTCACGGGTTACCATATCTTTGAAATCCTTGGATTCAGTCTCCGCAACAATAAATGGTTGCAAAAATTCCTCGGTTTTAGAAATAATAGCTTCCAGTGTCGGGATGTATCGATCTATTGCCTCAGGAGAGAAACTGAGCTGTCCATGCATCGTGTTTTCTGAACCATATTCAAGGGTCTCAGTGTTAAGTCCCACCCCACACTCATATATTCCTCGGGTTTCTTTGCCGAATTCAGCAATTATCGCGACACCGGCGATAATCGGAATAATGAAGTTTCCTGTTTCATCGTCAAATTTAAATTTTAATTTATGGGCTTTCAGAGCTTTTGTTACTATTTTCTTTACTTCCGGAATCTCATAAACATCTACTTCGCCAAATGTAGGAAGAATTGGATTGAGAACAAACTCCAGATCGGCAAATCTTTTGTTGTCGATTGTATCGGTTTTCTTATTATCCATATTGTTATTATTTTGACATTTATTTATCGGTCGAATACCCATGAGAGGATGCAGCCGATGAGCGAGAATACAAGTTGGAGCAGGCCGATGATGATGTAGCCGGCGAGCAGGGCGATGACAAGTCCGAGTGCAAAGAATATCATAACTCAGGTGTTTGGAAGTTAGAGGTTCGTTATTGATTTCAATGCAAAGTTACCGCTCTGCCCGCAAACGGCCGCCGTTTTCAGTGTCGGAAAAAATTGACAAGTTTGTCAACACACTTTTCTCTCGACACCATCTCAATGATGGCATAATCACTCTCCGAGTCATAGTCTTCGACACCGGCAAAGAAGTCATTTGGATAAATGACCGCCCGTGAGGAATCGCGGACCGACTCCAACTCGTCGAGCATCTGACCGACGCGGCGCAACTTCCCGACTGTATCGGAATAGCCGACAGTCCCGGCGGTCACCTGATTGAGTTCGATGGGAATCAGTCCATGCGAAAAATCCTCATGGGCGAAGATGTAGAGGTCTTCCGGGAGAGACTTCAGTTCGGAGAAGAGAGAAGCAGCCGTCATCGCATCCTCGTTGACGCAATCCACGAGGTCAATGCGCTCAAGCGTCTCCTCCGAGGGCTGGAAATCCCAATCGACGATGATGACATATCTCTTGCCCTTGAGCAGCTCGATAGACTCGTCAATCGTCGAGGAGTCATAATTGTAGACTATGTTGAACCCGTCTTCGAATATCGCATTTTTGCCGATCGTCACCCTCTGAGAATGCTTAATCAGTCGCACAGCGGCATCCCGGAGGATGTCTGACGTGACGACAGAATCGGTACGCACCACCAGCGAACGCTCGGTCGCCACACCACCGTCGGCCGTTGCCATAATCCGCTCCAGAGTCGGGCGAATGGCAAGGCGATTTTCTGCATTGTTCATTGCTCTAATATAGTTAAAGATTAGTTTCTGATTTCAATGCAAAGTTACCGCCCCGCCCGCAAACGGCCGCCGATTTCAGTGTCGGAAAAAATTGACAGTACCTATTATTAATCCCAGAAATTGAAATTGTCTGAGGATAGCTCTAATTCAAAATTTCCGTCCTTATCAACACCTTTGATTTTGTATTTGCCAAGGAAGCAATTCCATGCCTGCATGCCGATAGACTCAAAAACCTTTTTCTCTTCCCATCCAAACATCAGTACAGGTTTATCGTTGAGAGCTGATTTCCACTCGTCGTAAGGAATAGTATTCATGCCATTCTCCGAGTCATAGACAGGCAAGATATCTCGCTTTACGTCATTATAAAGATACTTGTTTAGTTGTCGCAATTCGTGGGAATAGCACTTATCATCCATGTGAAAATAAATCACATATTCAGGCGTATTGATAGCTAAATTCTCTACATTAGTGGTTATTGCACCATCAGAGAAAAATTTGAGATACCGGCTGAAAAGCGCTATAACTTCGTCATACCTCAATTTAGATTGTGAAGTTATACGGCCTTCACAGACCTTTGCCTTTGCATACAATGCACCAATTGACAAATGATACTTAGCCGAGGTGAGAATATCGAAAATCTTCTTAGAAAGTTCCTCTTCAGAACATGGGTCCACCAAAGTTACATTTGAGAATACACTTTTTACATAATCCTCAATTGATGTATTAACATTCCATCGTGTAATGGTGTATAGTACATCATCAGACGTATCTAAATCATCTTCTATATCGTCAAAAAAGCTCATTGCAAAATCAAATAATAATTAATATACATTTATATTGAAGTCATATGATGACGACCGTGTTACAAGACACGACCATTCTTGGCCTCTACTGTCTTAACCAGTTGCCCGATCTGGGGATAGTAGTAACCATACTTGCCGGTAAGGGTATCGCCAGCAATTATCCGCACGCCCATCTTGATTATGGGCATTTCAAGTGCCGCGCAGACTTTTTCAAGTTCGGACGACAATGGCTCATTATGAAATTCATGGCTGAGACCATAAGATTTTCTTTCCATAAATTAATATATTAGTCGATTATATTACTTTAATATAGTTTAAGGTAAGTCTTTGATTTCTCTGCAAAGTTACACTAATATTTCAGATTATCAAAGAAATTAGTGTTTTTGCACATAACGTAAATGAATAAAGGCAATACAGGACAATGGTTCGCGGTCTGCAAACCTGCCTTGTTTCCGACGATTGACACGGACACTTGATGTTTTTACGGCGTAAGGGCGTAAAACTTTTACCCTAACAATTTTCAACGTCCAGTTGTCTTCATCATTGCCCGTAACCGACGAAATCAGGCGAAAGACCGGCGCGGAATTATTATATGGCTTGTAATAGTATCCGCAGTAGAATTCGGCTGTGAATAGCTCGGGCGTAGGGAGCGTGTGGATTTAATATAACCTGAGGAGTTTGAAGGAATTCCAGTTGTCGCAAAATTTGCGACAACTGGAGCAGATGGGAAAACTTATCAGGTGAAGCACTATAATCAGGGAATGATTACAAAGTTGCATAAACTTTTTTCGGTGAAATAAAAATTCATTCAGGTAGAGGTCGGGGACGACCTCTTTTCGGGTCTTTCATCTTCTTTTTGGCTGTTTTTTACCTCTCATGGGTCATGTAGCTCGCTATACTCCCACTTCGAGTTGGAAAATCATTTCAAAAATCTGAAAATATTCGAAAAGGAAAAAGTTTAAACAACTTCAATTATTCAAATAGGCAGAATGTCGGAATTTTTGAGTAAATTTGCGACATGGATAAGAATCAGGCTAACGAGATAATACTCTATAACCCGGATGACACCTTGGCTCTTGATGTAAGAGTTGAGGATGAATCGGTGTGGCTTACACAGACTCAGATGGCCGAGTTATTTCAGGCCACTAAACAAAATATCAGCCTTCATATTAGAAATATCTATAAGGCGGATGAGTTAGATGCTGTGGCAACTGTCAAGGAATACTTGACAGTTCAGAAGGAAGGTAATAGAAACGTCAAGCGTAAGATTTTGTATTATAATCTTGATGTAATTATATCTGTGGGATACAGAGTTAATACTATCAGAGGTATTCAGTTCCGACAATGGGCTAATAAGGTGCTGAAAGATTATCTTCTGCGGGGATATTCTGTAAATCAGCGTTTGATGCAGCTTGAAGACAGAATTGACAGGCGTTTGTCAGAGCATGACCGTCATCTACTTCAACTTGATGAGAAGGTGGATTTCTTTGTGCGCTCTTCTCTCCAACCGAAGGAGGGTGTGTTTTTCAACGGGCAGATTTTCGATGCCTATGCGCTTGTGGCCGACCTTATCCGGGAAGCCCAAAGCCGTATTGTCGTAATCGACAATTATATTGATGACTCCGTACTGGTGCAGCTTTCGAAGCGGCAGCCGGGGGTGACGGTAGATATTTATGACGGCCAGATTTCAAAACAATTGCGGCAGGATGTGGAGAAGCATAATGAGCAGTATCCCGGCGTGACGCTTCATAAATATTCCAAGGCTCACGATCGCTTTCTGATAATAGATGAGACTGTTTACCATATCGGAGCGTCACTCAAAGACCTCGGCAAGAAGCTCTTCGCTTTCTCCAAAATGGAAGTAATGACCGGCGCGGAATTATTGGCTCGGCTGTAATCAGGGTTTGGTGGCAAATAATTTTGTAGTATGGCTGAATTTTACTAATTTAGCGGAAAATATATGTAAGTCTTACTTATGGCAAAAAAGGATAATAAACGCGCGAACAATTTTCAGATTCTGAGCAATTTTAAAGGCAATGGTTCAGATAACGGTTCTTCGGATATGACGAAGCCGGAGGAGATGGCCGACATGGCTATGGATGGTCTCGAGGACGACGAGCAAAGAAAGTTCTTGCTGATGTGTACACTTGCCTCGAATGGGGTCACTCCCGATGAATATGCTGAGTTTTACAGCTTTTTCGAGGCAAGCGCCAACCTGATTGAGGGGTTTGCACCAAGCATGGATGCTGACGACGATGATGCCGCGCTGCCGTTTGCAGGGAATATGTTGCGCGGGGGCGAATGCGCGGTCAATGAATACGCGCCGCTGAAGGATGCTGAAGACTATACGCTTGTGCTGAAAATTCAGATGAAAGGTGTGACGAAGCCTCCGATGTGGCGCGAGGTGGAAATTCCGGCTGATTTTACTTTCGGGCAGCTTCACGAGGTGATTCAGTCTGTGGCGGGCCTCTATGACAGCCATCTCTGGCAGTTTAATGTCAAGGCCTACGACAAGGCGCTTATAATTGGTATCGAGGGGGATGATAATAACCCTTACCGCCCCGGATTGGAATACGTCACCCACGATGCCGACGAGACAGAAGTCACTCAGTTCTTGCAGAAGAAGGGTGACAAGCTGGAATATGTCTATGATTTCGGCGACGACTGGATTTTCGTGGTGGAGGTGAAGGATTTGATTGCCAAGAGAATCGATAATGCTGTCTGCCTCAAGTATAAGGGCGACCTCAATGCTCTCGAGGATTTCGGCGGGGTGTGGGCCTACCTGCAGGCGCGGAAGGATTTGGAAGATTGGAGCAAGTTATCGAAAAAGGAGCGAAAAGAACGCAGCGAAAACGTTGGGTTTGAATCGGAAAAGGAATACATTGAATTTCTTAACTCCTCCCTCTTCGATATCGAAGACGTCAACGACGAACTGAGGCTTCTCTGACCTCCGGCCGCGGGGACCCGGGAGGGTGATTTCTTGATTTTGCGCATGACGGGGCCGGCGTCCTCGGTTTCGGCGTCGCCGGGGAAGGGAAAGCCGTTCAGGCTGCGGAAATTCGGAGCGGCTCAGATTGGAGGGTGATTTTTGAGGCGGCAGATGTTGGAGGGGGGACGGCCTGCGGCGAGCTCTCTTTTCATAAAATCCATGTCGGCTGCGACGTGTGAGAAGAAGCGGCGGTAGCCTCCGCACAGGGCGTTGAGACCGGGGCGGCCGTAACGGTCGGTGAGAAGTCGGTTTTTGGGGCATTCTCCGTGGCAGGCGAAGAGCCATCGGCATTCGCGGCACTCACGGGGGAGCGAGGTGTGTTTTGACTCTCCGAACCGCCTCTGCGTCTCGCCGTAGAGCATTTCGGCGAGCGGACGCTCAAGGATATTCCCGAGCCTATGCCGGGGGCCCACGAAATGGTCGCAGCTATACACGGAGCCGTCGGCTTCAACTACGGGAGCGAGGCCGCAGACAGCCGACATCGAGCACACTCCCGGAGCCTCGCCGACCCAATTGGCCAGCGTGGCATCAAACAGCTGCACGAACAGACGGCCGACGTCGCGCCTCACCCATTCATCGTAGAGGGAGCAGAGAAAACTGCCCCATTGGTCGGCGGTGATGGAACGGGCGGGATTGTCAGGCTCGACGACGGGGGTGAATTGCAGAAACTCGCATCCGATGTCGCGGAAAAAGTGATAGAAGGCTTTGGGATGGTTGACGTTGACGGCATTGACGGTGGCCATGGCGTTCCATTCTACGCCGTAGCGTTGCAGCAGGCTGATGCCGCGCATGACATCGCCCCACGTCGAGGCACCGCCCCCCGACGTGCGCCGGCAGGCATCGTGGAGGGGCTGAGGCCCGTCAATCGAAATGCCCACGAGAAAGCGATTGTCGCGCAGAAATTCACACCACTCTTCGGTGAGCAGTGTGCCGTTGGTCTGCAAACAGTTGTCTATGCGCCGCCCTCCGGCATATCGGCGTTGCAGCTCGAGAGCCTTGCGGTAGAAGGCAAGGGGCTTCAGGAGCGGCTCGCCGCCGTGCCAGGTGAAAAGCACCTGGGGAGTGTTCTGCGACTCGATGTATTGCCGGATGAAGAGGTCGAGCAAACGCTCGTCCATCACCCCGCGGCTGCCTCTGTCAAGATAATAGCAGTAGTCGCACCCCAGATTGCAACGTGAGCCGACAGGCTTCAGCATCACGAACATCGGGCGTGCGAAAGGCGACGCGACAATGTCATTCATCGTCGATGGGATAATTGGGGCTGGGGGTGCGCAGGCTGTGCATCATCTCGTCAAGGCGCTTTACGACATCGGGGTGGTCGGCCGCCAGATTATGCTCTTCGGCGGGATCCTCCTTTATGCGGTATAGCTCAAGCGGGGCGTTCTTCTTCACGGTGACACATTTCCACCCGTCGAAGCGTATGGCCCGCTGCTTGCCGGGAAATTCCCAGTAGAGCGGACGGCTGTCGGTGTCGATGTCGCGGCCGAAAAACAACGGCGAGACATCCATGCCGTCGGTGTCGGCAGGCACGGCGTCGGTGCTTCCCGCCAGACTCGCCAGCGTGGGCATGAAGTCGGCGAAATAGACGAGGTTGTCAATCTGTCGGGCAGGCACGCGCCCCGGCTGGTTAACGATGAGAGGCACACGGATGCCCCCTTCGTAAAGCTGCCCCTTGCGCCCTTTCAGACCGGCTCCGCAGTTGAGCTCCTTCAGCGGTGCCATCACGGCGGCGCCGTTGTCGGAGGCGAAGATTACGAGGGTGTTGTCGCGCAGTCCCAAGGCATCGAGCGTGCCCAAAAGGCGCCCGATGTTATAGTCCATGTGAGACACCAGCGCGGCATAGCGCTTGGTGTTCATCGACCACTCCCCTTGCTCGTCATACCATGACGTATCGTCGATATTGTAAGGCTCATGGGGTGCGTCGTAGCCGAGGAACAGGAAAAAACGGTTGTCCTTGTTGCGATGTATGAAGGCTATGGCGTCGTCGGTTGAAATCTCTGTGTTGTGGCGCACATGGGCATCATGCTCGTTCTCGCGGATGTTTATCAGGCTGTCGCCATGCAGGCGGTAATAGGGATAGTAGTAGGGCGCATTGCTGTGGACGGTCGAAATGGTCCAGCCGTAAAACTCATCGAAACCGCGGTGGTTTGGCGCCGCGCCGGGGTCGTAGCCATCCAGATGCCATTTGTTGACGAGACAGGTGCGGTAGCCGCCCGCCCCGACAACGTTGCCCAACGTGACATCTTCGGGCAGCAGATTGGCGCGCCTCACTATCGTGGTGTCGCCGTTGGTCTGGATTTTCAATCCGGTCATGCCTCCCGCATAGCACTGGTTGTCGCGGATGCGGGTGTTGCCGCTGTTCTTGCCGGTCATCAGCGAGCAGCGCGACGGAGAACTGATGCCGCTGCCCGCGTAGGCCTGAGTGAAACTTGTGCCCGTGGCGGCCAGGCGGTCAATGTTGGGCGTACGGATATACTTGTTGCCATAACAAGCCAGGTCGCCGTAGCCCATATCGTCGGCCAGGATGAAAACTATGTTTGGCTGTTCGGGGGTAGCCTCCCGCGACTGTTGCAACTCTGCCGCGTGCGCCTGCTGCACCAGCAGGGTTCCCACAGCCATCAGAACGTTTTTCATATGGAATTTCGATTTTTTAAAGCACCTCCGCCGACCCGGGGTTACCCGCTCTCCGCCGGCGGCGATGTCACTTCAGGAGTGCAAATATAGCACTTTTCCGGCACTTATCCAACCCCCAGCCCCCGCACTTGCGATTTCGCTCTTTCGGATCGGGAGATTTTTTTGCGGGCGGGATGTTTACATCCGGCGGGGATGCGGCATTAGTCAGTGTATAGGAAACATTCAACTACAAGAAAACAATCAAACAATTATGGCAGACGAATATAATCTGGCAAGATTCAAGGATGCGCAAGACTTCGGGGTCTATGAAAGGGCTCTTTCTGAAATAAAAAACGGTCGCAAGACGAGCCATTGGATGTGGTTTGTTTTCCCGCAGATTACCGGATTCGGCCACTCGCGCAATACGAAGTTCTACTCGATAAAGAGCGTGGGCGAGGCCCGCGCCTATCTCGACGACCCGGTGCTGGGAGGCAGGTTGCGGGAAATATGCGAGGCTCTTCTCACCCTGCCGGAGTCGGACCCCGAGGCAATCTTCGGCTCTCCGGATTGGATGAAACTTGGCTCTTCGATGACACTTTTCGACTACGTGTCGCCGCAGGACGTCTTCGGGAAGGTGCTCGACAAATTCTTTGCCGGAAGCCGCGACCGCAGAAGCATCTCCATTATCGAGACCATCGAACAAACCAACTGAAAACCTTTCAAAACCCTCACGACCATGTGTTCAATTAAAGACAGACTGCATTTATACACCTTCAACAGCCACAAAACCACCACGACGGCGCAGCGCATCACCGACCTTTCCGCCACAGATGCGCTTGAGGCGCTGATGAGCAATGATGCCTATTGCACCACCGAGCTGCCGGAATATTTTGATTTTTCCGAGGTGTTGGGTTACGCGGCCGCGAGCATCGGCACGAAGACGCTTGATGAATGCGTCGCCGGCGATTGGCGTCCGGAGGCCGTGAGCGGGGTCAACCTCGAGGTGATAACCAATAAGGACGGGGGGTATGCGGTGCGCCCGCTGACGCTCGCCAATCCGTTTCTTTATTACATGCTTGCCCGCGACATTTGCAGCGAGGGGGCCTGGGCAGCCGTCAAGGAGTGTTTCAACCTGTTTGCCGACGAGCATATCACGGCTTGCTCCATCCCGATGGTCAATGTCGGGGAGAAGCCCGAGGCGTTCAAATGCGCCACGTCGATACTCAACTGGTGGAAAACGATGGAGCAGCGCTCCATTGAGCTGTCGCTGAAATATCGCTATATGTTTATGACCGACATCACGAATTGCTTCGGTCAAATCAACCCCGAGTCGATAGGCTGGGCGTTGTCCAGAAAAGGCACAGAGCATGAAACCGCCGACAACGCGCAGCTTGCCTCAGCCATACAGCGCTATCTCAGAGCCATGCAGGAGGGCAGGAATATCGGCATCCCGCAAGGAAGCACCCTCTTCTCGCTGATTGCAGAGATTGTGCTCGGCTACACCGATATGCTTCTGGCCCGCGAGATAGCCCGCGCTCAGGCTGACGGCACTCTGCCCGAGGGGCTGGAGTATGAAGTGCTCAGATATGTCGACGACTATCGAATATTCTGCAACGACCGCGATGCGTTAGACCGAGTGTCATACATGCTTCAGCATATCCTGGAGCGCTTCAATTTCCGCATGAATGCCGCCAAGACCCGCACTTCGAGCCATCTGATAGACGACTCCGTCAAGTCCGACAAGGCATTCTATATTTTCAACACGCCGATAGAAAGCAACGTGACCTACAGAGACGGCGACGGGCAGCAACGCAAGGCCCGCGGCTTTGACTTCGAAAGCTTTCAGAAACACCTTCTGTTTATCTACGAGTTTTCGAAACGTTTCCCCAACTCCGGACAGCTCGTCACACAACTCGAAGCGTTCAGCAAGCGCGTCGACGAGCAGCTGGCCACCAAAATCGTTACCGAGGAGGTGTATGTTTTAGAAGAGCATACGGCCACAAAAGAGATACGCAAAGAAGAGCGCAAAGGACACCTGTGGGAGGACATCTCGGTGATGGTGGCCATCGCAGTCGAAATAGCCGGCAACAATCTGCGCGCCGCCAACAACGCCCTGAAGATTGCCAGCCAACTGTTGGCCGATATGCGCGAGGAAGATGCTCAAAAGAAGAAAGAGATTATCGACCTCATTTACAGAAAACTCATACGCATCCCCAACTCGGCCTTCCTGCAGGTATGGCTCCAGAACATCACCCACACCACCGACGATTGGGCTGCCACCGAAATCTACGACATGCCCCTCTGCAAAGTCGTGGCCCGACAGCCGGTGGAGCTATGGAACAACGTCTGGCTCAACCCCGAGATAGCCGAAGCATTCCCTCAGGACAGCATCGTCGACCGCGAGTCACTGGCCAAGACAGGCCAAGTCATCACCTTCAAAGCCAAACGCCAATACGACGAGATGGAGTATTGAGCCAAGCATGTCCCGAGACATTCTTGAACAGAGAAACCCATTATATCCGTTCAAGAATGTTTCGGGACATGCGTCGGTGATAGGCAGCTTCAGTGAGGCGGGGAGGGATAAAAGTGCGGGGATTTTTGGGGAATATCGGGATATTTATTATTTTTGCAATGGTTTTTGCCGTTGACTCGGTATGTGTGCACACTATGAAGTTGTTTAAACTTTTTACGGTGAAATAAAAATTCATTAGGTAGAAGTTGAAAACCACCTCAATTGAAACCCGAATTTGATGTCGTCGCTTTGGAATAGACTTATCGATTCTCTCAATGTCTTGGACAGCAGGCTGTCTGCCCGCACGAAGAAGGGGGCGGATGCGTCACGCTATTGTTTTGTGGATGTCGAGGTAGGATTGTCCGACAGGAGGATTCACGATATCGGGGCCGTGAGATGGGACGGGGCGGTGTTTCATTCGGCCGATAAGCAGGAGCTGCTGTCATTCATCAAGGATGTGTCGTTTGTGTGCGGCCATAACATTGTCAATCACGATGCGAAGTATTTGTTTGGAGAGGGGGAACGGGGATATTTGCCGGTAGACACGCTTTATGTGTCGCCGTTGCTTTTTCCGGAGCGTCCTTATCACCGTCTGGTAAAGGACGACAAGCTGGTTGTCGAGCAGATGAACAATCCGGTGAACGATTGCGAAAAAGCCCGTGATTTGTTGATGGACGAGGTGGCCCGCTGGGAGAAGACTCCGGAGGGAAAACAGAAGATTTTTGCCGGATTGCTCGAAGATTTCGACGAGTTTAAGGGCTTTCTGGCCTTTGTCGGGGCGGAGGCGAAGGATAAGGGCCGGCTGGCGGAGTTGATTCGCGAGGAATATGCAGGCAGCATTTGCCAAAATGCCGATATTGAGAGTATGATACGTCAGTATCCGCGCGAGCTGGCTTATGCGCTTGCGCTGGTGGGCACGACAGATTATCGTTCGGTGACGCCGGCGTGGGTGTTACATAATTTCCCGAATGTCGAGAATGTCGTGAGGATGCTCCGACAGGTAGGATGTAGCGAGGGGTGCGACTATTGCCGCTCGGCTCTGGATGTGCATGCCAATCTGCGCCGCTTCTTCGGTTTTGAAGAGTTCAGGACCTATGAGGGAGAACCTTTGCAGGAGAATGCGGTGAGGGCGGCTGTCGGGGGTCGCTCGCTGCTGGCGATTTTCCCGACGGGCGGGGGAAAATCCCTGACGTTTCAGTTGCCGGCGCTGATGGAGGGCCGTGCTGTTCACGGGCTTACGGTGGTCATATCTCCGTTGCAGTCGCTTATGAAAGACCAGGTGGACAATCTGGCGGAGAGAGGCATCACGGATGCTGTGACAATCAACGGGCTGCTTGACCCACTCAGCCGCGCGGAGGCTATCCGCCGCGTGATGGACGGCGATGCGTCGCTGCTCTACATCTCACCTGAGATGCTGCGGTCGAAGACAATCGAGAAGATTTTATTTGCCCGCCATCTGGTGCGCGTTGTCATCGACGAGGCTCATTGTTTTTCGTCATGGGGGCAGGATTTCAGGGTGGATTACCTGTATATCGGCAAATTTATCAGCGAGTATCAGAAAAAGAAGAAGTGCCGGGAGGGAATACCTGTGTCGTGTTTCACGGCTACGGCCAAGCAGAAGGTTATTCAGGATATACGCGATTATTTCAAGAAGTGGCTTGACGTGAATCTAGATATTTTCGCTTCGTCGGCCGCCCGTAAGAATCTCCGCTATTCGGTGATACATGTCGACAGTGACGAGGAGAAGTATCAGACGCTTCGCGGGCTGATAGCCGAGTCGTCGGGACCGGTCATAGTGTATGTGTCGCGTACGAAGCGCACGCGGCAGTTGGCCGAGAAGCTGACGTCTGACGGGCTGAAGGCACTCCCGTTTGACGGCAAGATGAATGCCGAAGACAAGATTGCCAATCAGGAGGCGTTCATGACCGACAGAGTCCGCATCATTGTGGCCACGTCGGCTTTCGGTATGGGTGTCGACAAGAAAGATGTCGGCCTGGTGATACACTACGATATTTCAGATTCGCTTGAAAATTATGTTCAGGAGTCGGGACGTGCGGGGCGCGACCCTCATCTTGAGGCGCGATGTTACGTGCTCTACAGCGACAACGACCTCGACAAGCATTTTATCCTGCTCAATCAGACAAAGCTGAGCATCAGCGAGATTCAACAGGTGTGGAAGGCTGTAAAGGATATGACCAAACAGCGGATGCGAGTTTGTTGCTCGGCTCTTGAGATAGCGCGTCAGGCGGGGTGGGACGATTCGGTGTCTGACATAGAGACACGTGTGCGCACGGCGCTGGCTGCCTTGGAGCAAGCCGGCTATCTTGAGCGAGGCAACAACGTGCCGCACGTCTATGCCACCGGTATCACCGTAAAGAATCTCGATGAAGCACGTGAGCGCATAGCCCGCTCGCTGCTGTTCGAGGAGGATGATGTGGAGAAAGCGGTGAGAATCATAAGGTCGTTAATTTCGCAGAAATACACGGCCAAGGGCAAGGATGCGGAGTCGGAATCGCGCATTGACTATCTGGCCGATGTTCTGGGGCTCAGCAAGAGCGATGTGGTGTCGAGCGTGGTGCGTATGCGTCAGGAGGGTATTCTGGCCGACTCCAAGGATATTTCGGCCTATCTCTATGATACGGGAGAGTCGGAAAACAAGTCGAAGCGACTTCTGGAGCGTTTCGCGCGCCTTGAGCGCTACATCTTCGGGTGTGTGTCGGCCGAGACGTGTCATATCTCCTACAAACAGCTCAACGACAATGCTCTCCGCGACGGGGTGGCCACCGCTACCGAGAAGGATTTGCGCACGTTGCTATACTTTCTGACGGTCAAGGGGTATATGCACAAGAGAGAGGACGGGGCTCACAACATCGAGCTGACCGGGCGTGCTGACATGACGTCGGTCGTGCAGCGGTTTGAGCGACGTCTCGAGATATGTCAGTTTGCCATAGGATGGCTCTACAAGCTGACGTCGGAGTCTGCCCAAGAGGGACACGACAAGAAGGATGTCAGATTTTCCGTGGTGGAGCTGCTGAACGATTTGAAGTCGGCCGGCAACACACTGCTCTCAGCGATGGACGACGTGCAGCTGGCCGATGTGGAGGAAGCTTTGCTCTATCTGTCGCGCATCGGGGCGTTGAAACTCGAAGGTGGCTTCCTCGTGCTCTACAACGCGATGGATATCCGCCGTATCAAAGAGAGTCGCACGCGTTACAAGCAGGAAGACTACCGCATGCTCAGCGAGTTCTACAAACAGAAAATCCAGCAGATTCATATCGTGGGAGAGTATGCCAATCTGATGGTGCGCGACTACAATGCGGCTCTTACATATGTCCATGATTACTTCCGGATGGACTACAGACAGTTTGTTGCGAAATACTTCAAGGGAGAACGCCTGCGCGAGATAGAGCGCAACGTCACGCCCGATAAGTATAATCATATTTTCGGCGCGCTCTCGGCAAAACAGATGGAGATTATCGCCGACAAGACCTCGCGGTGTATTGTGGTGGCGGCGGGCCCGGGGAGCGGCAAGACCCGCGTTTTGGTGCATAAGCTCGCGTCGTTGCTTCTGCTTGAGGACGTGAAGCACGAACAGCTGCTGATGTTGACTTTCTCGCGCGCGGCAGCCACTGAATTCAAGCAGCGGTTGCTGGGACTCATAGGCAATGCAGCCCACTTTGTCGAGATAAAGACCTTCCATTCCTATTGCTTCGACCTGTTGGGAAGAATCGGAAATCTCGATGGGGTGAAGGATGTGGTGGGCGAAGCTGCGCAGATGATTGAGCGCGGAGAGGTTGAACCTAATCGCATAGCCAAGACGGTGCTGGTCATCGACGAGGCGCAGGACATGAGCGCCGAAGAGTATGCGCTTTTGCACGCTCTTATGTCTTTCAATGAGGAAATGCGAGTGATAGCCGTGGGCGACGACGACCAGAACATTTTTGAGTTTCGAGGCTCTGACTCACGCTATATGGCCGAACTCCTCAAAGAGCCCGAATCGCGCTTTGTGGAAATGACTGAAAACTATCGCAGCAGCCGCCGGGTGGTTGATTTCGCCAACTCGTTTGTGAGCCGGATAGGAGGCAGAATGAAGACCGTCCCAATCGTGTCAATGAAACCGGTCGAGGGGTGTGTCTCCCTACGTCATCACGCCTCGAATGTGATGTTCCAACCCATTGTAGCCGACCTTCTGAAACACCGTCGTCGCGAGGGGTCGACGTGTGTGCTGACTCAGACCAATGAAGAGGCTGCGATACTCGTCGGGCTGCTGCGCAGACAAGGATTGAACTGCCGCCTGGTGCAGAGCATGGATGGATTTCGGTTTTGGAACATGGCCGAAGTCCGGATGTTTCTCAAGCAGATTGCCACGAACTCTACCGTGCCTACAATCCCCGACGAGACGTGGGAAAAGGCCAAGCAGAAAGTGGCCGCCACCTATGACGGGTCGGCGAGCCTCCACTATCTGCAACGCTGCCTTGAGATATTCGAGCAGACAAACAGGGTGAAATATCACACCGATTTCAAAGAATTCCTCTTTGAATCGTCGATTGAGGACTTCTGTGATTTCTCGGGCGCCGACGTGGTGGTCTCTACCATACACAAGGCTAAAGGGCGAGAGTTTGACGACGTCTATATGCTCGTGGCCGCGCCTCCAGCGGTCAGCAATCAGAATCTGCGGCGATATTACGTAGGGGCCACACGCGCTAAAGAGCGTCTGTTTATCCACTCCGACTCACCGCTTTTCGAACCCATGCCGGCCGACGAACACATCGTGTGCCGAGAGCTCTACGGCATGCCCGATGAAATAGTCTTGCAGCTCACCCACAGAGATGTGAATCTCGGATTTTTCAAGATGCGAAAGCATGAGATTCTCTCGCTCAGAGCGGGGGCGCAACTTCGTTTCGCCAACAATTATCTCTACACCTATGACGGCAATGTCGTCGTAGGCCAATTATCGCAGAAAATGCAGGGCGAGCTAAAGCACTGGGGTGAAAGGGGCTATCGCGTGCATGAGGCATCAGTGAGATTTATCGTGGCTTGGCGACCCAAAGATGCCGCCCCCGACGAAAAAGAACACGCCGTGTTGCTCGCCGACCTGACACTCAAAAAAGACCAATCGCGCGCCCTCCCCGACGCGCCTTAGCCTTTTTGGAGGTGGGGGGCTTCAGCTCCGCCCGCGGCGTCTCTTTGCCGCCCCTCGTCGCCCCAAAATTCTCAATTTGTCAATTTCTCAATTTGTCAAAATTTCAAATTCCCATCCTCCTCACGTGAAAAAAAGTCCGGCGTCGGGGCGACGTCGGACCGGGAGAGGGAGAGTTGTGGTTGATGTTATTGAGTGTGTGTTTTTCTTCGTATCAGACCGGGAATTCTCCCAAAAATATCTTTTGGCGGTTTAATACATCGGGGTGAAGGGCGCGCTCTTGAAGAGGTGGCTGTTTGCTTCGCCTACGAATGTCGACGATTTCGATGTGTCGAGCTTCATGACCGATGCGCCGGGACGAAGGTCACACTTGGAGAGGTCGATGTAATAGGCACCCGGATTGGTGACCACGTCGAAGTAGTAACGAAGGTCGCGGAGGTTGGCAAACGAACGCCACTGGGTTGACGAAACGTTGGCTTCGCCTACGGTGTAGGTGTAAGGCACGGAGACGTTCATCAGTATGGAGCGGATTATCGAGAAACCGAGGTCGGGGTCGGAAGTGGGGTCTACGTGGTGGGCAAAGAAGTAGCCGCGCACGAAACGGTCGGGCGAGCTTACGGTGCCGGGAAGGGTGTGGGTGCCTCCCTTAGCCTGCCAGTAGTCGTTGATGGCGTTCATCGAGGGGAACGTCGGGTCGTTGGTCATGGCGGTGATGTCCTGACCGGTGTAGATGCGGATTGAGCCGTGGTCGAATTCTACGACGGCCGATGCGCCGGTGGGGTCGGTGATGCCCCAGTGGAGGGTTGAGGTAGTGCCGTTGTCAAACGAGGCGCCCGAGATGTTGAAGTCGTGCTTCTCAAGCAGCGCTACGGCCTCGGCGGTGTTGGCGCAGTTGTCGAGGAGCCATGCGGGGAACATGGCGAGAGACATGGGAGGGAGGTTCTTGGTTGAGTCGTTCTCGTAGACGGTGCCTTTGCAGAAGAGACCGTTGACCACGAGACCCTTTTCGTTCATGCCTTCGGTGACGCCGCCGTCATAACCTACGGCGTAGATTGCGCCATACTTCGACACCCATTTCACGGCGCCGGGGAGCGAGTGGCCTTCCTTGGCTATGCCGCGGGGATAGACGTAGAGGTTGGTGGGGATGGGGGTTTTCCAGTCGAGCGAACGGCCCACGATTCGCAGTGAGTCTGAACCTACGTAGAGAATGCGCGAGCATGCATCTGCATATTGTGTACCGGCGGCAACGAGGAGTGCGGCGGCAGCGAAAATTCGGGTGAGGAGCTTCTTCATAACGAAATAATTGAAGTGTGTGTGCGTGAGTAATCGTAATTGCTTTAGTCCGACAGCCTTTTAGGAAAAGGCGAGTGGGCGGTGTGCCCTCTGCGGGACTTTGTTCACAGATTTAACGCTTTGCTCTTCACTAAGGTTCAAGACACTACAAAATTTCGTCGAGGGGTTTGCGGGGTGTCGGGTCCGGCTCCTCGCTGCGAGGGGTTGTGCGCTTTTGCTTGCGTTTGCTTTTGCGCTTGGAGCGGGTGCCCGGCTTGGAGGTGGCGAACTCTACGAACCCCGTGTCGGATTCGAGCGCGGCACCCCCGTTGATAGCACTATCTACCGATTCTGACGTGCTGTCGGCAGCGTGAGACGGCGCGACAGTCTTCGCTGACACTGCGTCGCTTTTAGTACTTCTGAGCTTGACGTCGGCCACTCGGAAAAGAAGAATGGCGAGGAGCACCACGAGCAGCGCGAGAAGCCCCACGCGCTCCTGACGGCTTAAGAACGGTTTTCCTGATGACATGGCCGATGGTGTTGTTTCGATGTTAGATGAAAAGTATCCTAACACCCCGGCGGCAGTATCGCCAGGGGAATGTGGAAAAAAGAAATTCTCCCCGAAACGGGGGTATCGGAGATACTTTTCGTTTCAGGGAGAATTATATCGCTTGTCCGGCTGAACGGACAAAGATGCTTATGCTTCGGGGAGTTCCTTTTCCTCGGTAGCTTCTACGGCAGGAGCTTCTGCAGCGGGAGCCTCGGCAGCGGGCTTGTTGCCACCGCGACGCGAGCGACGGGTGCGACCCTTCTTCGCGGGCTTGTCGTTGAGCATGAGTTCGTTGTAGTCAACGAGCTCGATGAAGCAAGTCTTGGCGTTGTCGCCCAGACGGTTGCCGGTCTTGAGGATGCGGGTGTAGCCACCGGGACGATTCTCAATCTTCTTCGCGATTTCGCGGAAAAGCTCGGTCACGGCCTCTTTGTTCTGGAGGTGAGCAAAGACGAGGCGGCGGTTGGGGGTGGTGTCTTCCTTAGCGCGGTTGATGAGGGGCTCGGCATACATGCGGAGTGCCTTGGCCTTGGCAAGCGTGGTGAAGATGCGCTTGTGCATGATCAGCGAAATGGTCATGTTGGCCAGGAGAGCGTCGCGATGAGCCTTCTTGCGGCTGAGGTGGTTGAATTTTTTATTGTGTCTCATCGGGGTAATTACTCTTTATCAAGTTTATATTTTGAAATGTCCATTCCGAAGGAGAGATTCAGACTGGCCAGGAGTGCGTCGAGCTCCGTGAGCGACTTCTTACCGAAGTTGCGGAATTTGAGCAGGTCGGTCTTGTTGTAGACCACCAGCTCGCCGAGAGTCTCGACTTCGGCGCTCTTGAGGCAGTTAAGGGCGCGGACGCTGAGGTCCATGTCGACGAGCTTCGACTTGAGAAGCTGTCGCATGTGGAGCACTTC
Organism: Duncaniella sp.; assembly: GCA_029056055.1. Taxonomy (GTDB): domain Bacteria; phylum Bacteroidota; class Bacteroidia; order Bacteroidales; family Muribaculaceae; genus Duncaniella. Next base: position 24,367 of record JAIDCC010000070.1, on the reverse strand, counting down.
TTCATCAAATTCCTCTTCGCCTTCCTGCTCGTCGGTCTCGATGGTGATTTTCTCGTCCGAGAAGAGCATGAAGTGATAGATGAGGATTTTTGCGGCCTCTTTGAGGGCGTCCTTGGGGAGAATGGAACCGTCGGTGGTGATTTCAAGTGTCAGCTTGTCGTAGTCGGTCTTTTGATCAACGCGGAAGTTCTCCACTGTGTATTTCACATTCTTGATGGGGGTGTAGATGGAGTCGATGGCGAGGAGATCGATAGGATCGTTTTCGCTACGGTTTTCCTCGGCGGGCACCCATCCGCGACCCTTGTTGATAGTGAGGTCGATAGTGAAGCTGGCGCTCGGATCCAAATGACAGATCACAAGCTCGGGATTGAGCACCTCAAACCCTGTAAGAGCCTTGGATATGTCACCGGCTGTGAACTCTTCCTGACCTGACACAGTGATTGTGGCCTTCTCCGTTTCGGTGTCGTCTACCTTCTGCTTGAAGTTGACCTTTTTGAGGTTAAGTATGATGTTGGTCACATCTTCCTTGACGCCCGGGATAGTGTCGAATTCGTGTTTCACACCGTCGATGCGGATGCTTGCGATGGCGAAACCTTCGAGCGAGCTCAGAAGGATGCGGCGAAGCGCGTTACCGATGGTGATACCATATCCGGGCTCCAATGGCTTAAACTCAAATTTTCCGAAATAGTTGTCGGCCTCCAACATGATGACCTTGTCGGGCTTCTGGAATGCTAATATAGCCATGGATCTTTGATTATTGATTATTTAGAATACAACTCGACGATAAGCTGCTCTTGGATCTTTTCGGGGATATCTTCGCGGGCGGGAACGTGAAGGAATTTGCCTGCCTTCTGGTTCTCATCCCACTCTATCCAGGGATACTTGCTGTGGTTGAAGCCGGCGAGGGCGTCGGCTATTACTTCGAGAGACTTTGACTTTTCGCGCACACCGATTACGTCGCCGGGCTGTACGGCATACGAGGCGATGTTGACAACCTTGCCGTTGACTACGATGTGACGGTGAAGGACGAGCTGACGGGCTGCGGCGCGGGTCGGAGCGATGCCCAGACGATAGACCACGTTGTCGAGACGACCTTCGAGGAGCTGGAGGAGGATTTCACCCGTGGTGCCCTTCGCGCGAGATGCTTTGTCGAAGAGATTGTGGAACTGCTTTTCGAGCACACCGTAGGTGTATTTCACTTTCTGCTTTTCACGGAGCTGAAGGCCGTATTCTGAAGTCTTGCGGCGCTTGTTGAGACCGTGCTGGCCCGGGGGATAGTTCTTCTTGGCGAGCACTTTGTCTTCGCCGAAGATGGGCTCGCCGAATTTACGGGCGATTTTGGTGCGGGGGCCTGTATATCTTGCCATTTGTTTGGAGGTTTTGTTGGGGGTTTGCCGAGCGGGAGGTTTTCGCCTGCGCCACTCCGGGAGGCAGGGGGATAGGTCCGTCGCCTTCAGCCGTCGCCGGGGTCGCAAGAGGTGAATGTTCGTGTGAGCGACTCCGGATGCGTGCGGGTCTGAGTGTTGTGGCGAGAGGGACTCTGTGGCAGCATTGTTAGGTAAGGGTCAGACTTCGGTGCAGACACTGCGTCTGCAAGCGGGCTCTTCGTTTTTCCTGACTATTGCTATCCGTGCGTTCCCGGGGAAGTGGGGGAGGGAGTCGGAGACGTCCGACTCTTCGGTTGAGGTGTTGACCTGGCTCAGCGGTGTAAAATATTGAATAATCAAAATTTACTGTTCGGAAGTGATTGCCGTGGCGGCCGAGGGGGTGTCTTCGTCTGACGGAATCCGACAACTTCGTGTAGGCTTGAAGGTCCTGTCTCATTATACGTTGAAAGAAGAGCTGGGACAGATGCCGGAAGGACGATTTCCAACAATCGTCTTTCAAGCCGGCCGGATTATCCTGTCGGGCTGAAGATGCCTTCGGGCAGACTTGCGTCCTGCCGTGGCACACATCGTTCCGGAAGTGCGGGGTCTGAGTCTGGTGGCTCTCAATGCCTCGGAAGGCAGTGAGGCATCAGACGCGACGACGCTTGGGAGGACGGCAACCGTTGTGGGGCAGCGGGGTAACGTCGACGATTTCGGTCACTTCGATACCTGCGCCATGCACGGTGCGGATAGCCGACTCACGGCCGTTGCCCGGACCCTTGACGTAGGCCTTGACTTTGCGGAGACCGAGGTCGTAGGCCACCTTTGCGCAATCCTGTGCGGCCATCTGGGCTGCATAGGGGGTGTTTTTCTTCGAGCCGCGGAAGCCCATCTTGCCTGCTGAACTCCATGAGATCACCTGACCTTCAGAGTTGGCTAAGCAGACAATAATGTTGTTGAACGAGGAGTGAACGTGAAGCTGACCTGCGGCGTCGACCTTGACGTTACGCTTCTTGGCTGCAACTGTCTTTTTTGCCATATTTCGTTATTATTTAGTAGCTTTTTTCTTGTTAGCAACTGTTTTCTTGCGGCCCTTGCGGGTGCGGGCGTTGTTCTTGGTGCTCTGGCCGCGCACGGGAAGACCGTTGCGGTGGCGGATGCCGCGGTAGCAACCGATGTCCATGAGACGCTTGATGTTGAGCTGGATTTCGCTGCGGAGGTCACCTTCGACCTTGTGATCTGTCGAGATCACTTCGCGCACCTTAGCGGCCTGGTCGTCAGTCCAGTCTTTGACCTTGATGTTGACATCGATGTCGGCCTTCTTAAGGATGCTCTTAGCAGCGCTGCGACCGATACCGAAGATATAGGTCAAGGCGATTTCACCTCTTTTGTTTTGGGGGAGGTCAACTCCCACGATACGTACTGCCATATAAGTGCTTGATTACTTAACTTGAAAATTTTTGCAAAGTTACGACTATTTTCCGGGATAGACCATAGAAATTTCTCCCAACGAAACATTATTTAAGAATCATTGGGAAATATTAAGCATTATTCACCTGTTTCCATGGCCTGATGCCATCAATTAGCCCTGACGCTGCTTGTACTTGGGGTTTTTCTTGTTGATGACATAGAGACGACCCTTGCGACGTACGATCTTGCTGTCGGGGGTGCGTTTCTTGACAGAGGCTCTTACTTTCATTGTTGATAATAATATTTAGTGGATTCGAAATTTCTTTGAGTGGGGAGAGTAGTGGGGGGGTGTTGCGCCTTCTTTGAAGCGTCAGACGCCGGCCGTCACCTATTTGTAGCGGAACGAAATACGGCCCTTGGTGAGGTCGTAGGGCGACATCTCTACCTTCACCTTGTCGCCGGGGAGAATCTTGATGTAGTGCATACGCATCTTCCCGGAGATGTGGGCGGTGATTTCGTGCCCGTTTTCGAGCTCTACGCGGAACATAGCGTTCGAGAGGGCTTCGACGATGGTGCCGTCAAGTTCGATTGCAGCTTGCTTTGCCATACTTTATTGTTTGTTTCTTTTAGAGTCCGGAGGCCTGAGCCCGACCGGAATGAAAATTCAGTTTTCAGATAAATCTATCCCCGAGTGCTTCGCGGATGTAGTCGAATGTCGTGAGCACTTCATTGCCCTCTGTGGTGATGGCAAGCGTGTGCTCGTAGTGGGCCGAAGGCTTGCGGTCCTTGGTGCGGGTGGTCCACCCGTCGGCTCCAATCACGATGTTCTTGCTGCCGAGGTTAATCATCGGCTCGATGCAGATGCACATGCCGGGCTTGAGGACAGGCCCCATGCCGCGACGCCCGTAGTTGGCGATTTCGGGGTCTTCGTGCATGCTCTTTCCGATGCCGTGGCCGCAGAACTCGCGCACTACGCTGTAGCCGCGCTTCTCGACGTAGGTCTGGATTGCGTTGCCGATGTCGCCCGTACGACGACCAGGCTGAGCAGCCTCGATGCCTACGTAAAGGCTCTCCTTGGTGGTGCGGAGAAGCTTCATCACATCTTCGGCCACATCACCCACCGGGAAGGTGTAGCACATATCGCCGTTGTAGCCGTCAAGAGTCACTACGGTGTCGACACCTACGATGTCGCCGTCGCGCAGCTCGTAGCCCGAAGGAAACCCGTGGACCACGGTCTCGTTGACCTCGATGCAAAGCGTTGCGGGGAAACCGCCATAACCGAGACAGGCGGGGATGCCGCCGTTGTCGCGCATAAACTCGCGGGCTATGTTGTCGAGATGGCGGGTGCTCACTCCGGGAGCCACGTTGCGGGCCACTTCGCCCATCGTGCGGCTCACGAGCTCACATGCCCGCTTCACCAATTCGATTTCTTCCGGTGTCTTGAGATAGATCATTAATGTCTGCTGAATGTTTCTCTGTTCAGTAAAAGCGGTTAGTCACTCAAACTCCACGGGGTCGGCCCGCGCGAAAGCCCGGAGGCTCCGTTGAGGTCGACCCTATGAAGAGGGAGTGTGTTAGTAAGCTGAACCGGTAGTGCGGCCTTTGATTTTGCCGTCCTTCATCAGACCGTCGTAGTGGTGCATCATCAGGTGGCTTTCAACCTGCTGGAGCGTGTCGAGCACTACACCCACGAGAATGAGCAGCGAGGTGCCGCCGAAGAACTGGGCGAAGTTCTGCGAGATGCCGAAGAAACGGGCGAAAGCGGGGAGGATGGCCACGATGCCGAGGAAGATAGAACCGGGCAGAGTGATGCGCGACATGATTGAGTCGAGATACTCGGCGGTCTTCTTGCCGGGCTTCACGCCGGGGATGAATCCGTTGTTGCGCTTCATGTCTTCTGCCATCTGGGTGGGACGCACGGTGATGGCGGTGTAGAAGTAAGTGAAGGCTACGATGAGGATGAAGTAGACAAAGTTATACCAGAAACCGTTGATGTCGCTGAACGCCTGCACAAAGCCGTTAGCTCCGTCAGACGAGCCGAAACCGGCCACGGTGATGGGGATAAACATGATGGCCTGTGCGAAGATGATGGGCATCACGCCGGCTGCATTCACCTTGAGGGGGATGTACTGGCGGGCACCACCATACTGGCGATTGCCGACGATGCGCTTGGCATACTGCACGGGCACCTTGCGTGTGCCCTGCACGAGAAGCACAGCACCTACGGTCACGGCGAAGAGGAGGATAAGCTCGACCACAAACATAATCAGACCGCCCTGCGAACCGGTTGATCCCGGCAGACGCGAGGTGAACTCATAGAGAAGAGCTCCCGGGAGACGGGCGATGATACCTACGAGAATGATAAACGAGATACCGTTGCCGATGCCTCGGTCGGTGATACGCTCGCCAAGCCACATGATGAACATCGAGCCGGCGGCGAGGATTACGGTGAGATAGGCAATGGTCCAGCCGCTCATTGAAGCACCACCGACGGCGGCGCTGACCTGCATGCGGAGGTTGACGAGATATGCGGGGCCCTGAAGAAGCAGAATCGCCACCGTGAGATAACGGGTGTACTGGCTGAGCTTCTGACGACCGCTTTCGCCTTCGCGCTGCATCTTCTGGAACGAGGGAAGCACCATGCCGAGAAGCTGTATCACGATTGACGCCGTGATGTAGGGCATGATACCGAGGGCGAAAATTGAAGCCTGCGAGAACGCACCGCCCGAGAACATATCGAGCAGCTGCATCAGACCGCTTTTGTTGGTGAAGTCAGAGAGTGCCTGAAGGTCGGCCGGCGAGATACCGGGCAGAACTACGTAGCAACCCAGACGATAGACCAGCACCAGCAGGAGCGTGATGAGAATGCGCTTTCTCAGTTCCTCGATGGTCCAGATGTTGCGTATGGTTTGAATAAATCTCATTGCGAGGTGTTGAGGGTGTTTAGAAAAAAGGATAAAAATCTAAAAAAGGGAAAGAGGATTGTTTTTATCGTCGGCCTTACCTGAAAGTTCGGCCGGCATGGATACAGAAGTGAGGCTCACGTCGCGCCTGGGCGGCGGTGAAATCCGTTCAGACTCGTCGCGAGCCTCGACCTCTAATAAGAGTAACTGCCGAAACTGCGTTTTATTGCGTCGGGGGCAAAAAACTTGTCGCGGGGGAATTGACTCTTATCGTAAACACCCTCTTGCGGGTGACTGATTCAGATCAGGCGATTCTTAGATTTTTTTAGCTGCGCCGCCGGCTTCGGTGATGGCCTTCTCAGCGGTAGCGGAGAAAGCGTTAGCCTCCACGGTGACTGCCTTGGTGAGAGCACCGTTGGCGAGAATCTTGACGGGCTGCTTGCCGTTTACGAGACCGGCCTTGATGAGGTCGGCAACGGTGATGGTGTCGACAGCGAGAGCGTCGGCGAGAGCAGCAATGTCAGAGAGATTGACAGCCTTGTAGACAGTCTTGTTGAGGGGCTTGAAACCGAATTTGGGAAGACGGCGCTGGAGGGGCATCTGGCCACCTTCAAAACCTATTTTGCGGCTATAGCCCGAGCGCGATTTAGCACCCTTGTGACCGCGTGTAGAAGTACCACCCTTGCCGGAGCCGGGGCCACGGCCGATGCGGGTCTTCTTCTGCACTGAGCCTTCAGCGGGCTGAAGATTGCTAAGATTCATAATGTCTTATGAGTTTTGAGGTTTGGTAGATATGTTCGAGATGAGCCGGGCCGCATGTGAAGCCCGGCTTCACCTCTGATTGGGGGTTATGAAGGTGCTTGGTTATGCAGGGGTCACCTCTACGAGATGGTGAACGGCCTTGACCATGCCGCGGATGGAGGGAGTGTCTTCCAGCACTACGGAATGCTGCATCTTCTTGAGGCCGAGGGCATCAAGGGTGCGCTTCTGAACAGCGGGCGCGTTGATGCGGCTCTTAATCTGAGTGATTTTGATTTTTGCCATAGCAGATATGATTAGCCGTGAAACACTTTTTCGACAGAGATACCGCGGTTCTGAGCCACCTGGGCGGGCGAGCGCATTTCGCTCAGTGCCTCGATGGTAGCCTTCACGAGGTTGTGGGGGTTGGATGAACCCTTCGACTTACAGAGCACGTCGTGGATACCGACAGTCTCAAGCACGGCGCGCATAGCACCACCGGCCTTTACACCGGTACCGTGAGAAGCGGGCTTCAGGATGACGCGCGAACCGCCGAACTTGGCCGACTGCTCGTGGGGGATAGTGCCGCGGTGAACGGGCACCTTGATGAGGTTTTTCTTAGCTGCTTCAACGCCCTTGGCGATAGCGGCCTGAACTTCGTTAGCCTTGCCGAGACCCCAGCCTACGATGCCGTTGCCGTTGCCGACTACGACGATGGCGGCGAAGGTGAAGGTGCGGCCACCCTTGGTCACCTTGGTCACACGGTTGATGGCCACGAGGCGATCCTTGAGTTCGATGTCGCCCGAGAACTTTACTTTGCTATTCTTGTTTGCCATAACTGTCTGTTAGAATTTGAGGCCAGCTGCGCGTGCGGCGTCGGCGAGAGATTTGACACGGCCGTGGAAAAGATATCCGTTACGGTCGAAAACTACTTCAGTGACACCTGCTTCCTGAGCCTTCTTAGCGATGGCTTCGCCTACCTTGGCGGCGATTTCAGTCTTGGTGCCTTCCTCGATGCCCTTCGAAGAAGCGGCTACGATGGTCTTGCCGGCGAGGTCGTCGATGAGCTGAACATAAATCTGCTTGTTGGAGCGGAAAACGCTCATGCGGGGACGAGCAGCAGTGCCGGAAATCTTGCCGCGGATGCGGGCCTTGATTTTATTTCTGCGTTGGATTTTTGATACCATTGTCGTAAGATCAATTTAATTATTTAGCACTTGCCGACTTACCCGACTTGCGACGGATAACCTCGCCAACAAACTTGATACCTTTGCCCTTGTAGGGTTCGGGCTTACGCAGCGAGCGAATCTTGGCGCATACCTGGCCGAGAAGCTGCTTGTCGTCGCTCTCGAGGATGATGAGCGGGTTTTTGTTACGCTCGGTCTTTGCCTCGACCTTCACCTCGGGGGGGAGCTTGAGATATATAGCGTGCGAATAGCCGAGCGAGAGCTCGAGCACCTGTCCGTTTGAAGCGGCACGGTAGCCTACGCCGACGAGCTCCATCTCCTTGCGGTAGCCGGTGGAAACACCGACAATCATATTGTGGATGAGAGCGCGGTAGAGGCCGTGCTGGGCACGGTGCTCGCGGTCGTCTGACGGACGGGTCAGGGTGACGTGACCGTCGGCTACGCTGACAGTCAGGTCGGGATTGACTTTCTGGGTGAGGGTGCCCTTGGGACCCTTGACGGTTACTACGTTTTCTGCGTCGACGGTGACGGTGACACCGGCGGGAATCTCAATGGGAGCTTTACCTATACGTGACATAATTCTTGTATCCTCCTATCTTGATTAGTAAACGTAGCACAGCACTTCGCCACCGATTTTGAGGTCGCGGGCTGCTTTGTTAGTCATAACGCCTTTCGAGGTCGAAAGGATAGCGATGCCGAGGCCGTTGAGCACACGGGGCATATCCTTGTAGCCGGTGTAGCGGCGAAGACCGGGACGCGACACGCGCTGAAGGTCTTTGATAGCGTTGACCTTGTCTTTGGGGTCATACTTGAGGGCGATTTTGATGATGCCCGCGGGATTCTGGCCCTCCTCAAACTTGTAGTTGAGGATGTAGCCTTGTTCGAAGAGGATCTTCGTGATTTCCTTCTTCAAGTTTGAGGCAGGAATCTCGACGACACGGTGGCCGGCTTTGATGGCGTTCCTCAATCTTGTCAGATAATCTGCAATAGGATCAGTCATTGGTTGAAAAGTTAAATTGATTGGCTCGATGTGCCAACAATATTTAAAAAACTCACTAAAAAAAATTCGTGGGTGATATGAGGGGAGAGTTTCGTGCCGTGGGGTACAATTCAAGTCGGGAGGTGAGTCGATCGGGCCCCCGGGAGGGGTGAAGGTCAGGCCGGAGCCGAAACTCTTCAGGCGACAGCCGGCGGAGGCTGTGGCGCTCGGGCCGTCACGACATCAAAACCTGACTCGCTTGCGGCAGCGTGGCACGGAAGCGTGCTGCCTGTGTGGGGTGGGTGCGCTTGGCGAAGCTGCTTACCAGGAAGCTTTCTTCACGCCGGGGATGAGGCCGGCAGAAGCCATCTCGCGGAACTGGATGCGGGAGATGCCAAACTGGCGCATGTAGCCTTTCGGACGACCGGTGATAGAGCAACGGTTGTGGAGGCGCACCGACGAGGCGTTCTTGGGGAGCTTCTGGAGAGCTTCATAGTCGCCTGCGGCCTTGAGTTCGGCCTTCTTCTGAGCATACTTGGCCACGAGCTTGGCACGCTTTACCTCGCGGGCCTTCATTGATTCTTTTGCCATGGTGAGAGATGCTTAGTTTTTAGCGTTTTTAAAGGGGAGACCAAACTCTTTGAGGAGTGCATAACCTTCTTCGTCGGTGTTGGCCGAGGTGACGAAGGTGATGTTCATACCCATGAGCTTGTTGATAGCGTCGATGTTGATCTCAGGGAAGATGATCTGCTCGGTGATGCCGAGGGTGTAGTTGCCGCGGCCGTCGAGCTTGCTCTCGATGCCTTTGAAGTCGCGGATACGGGGCAGAGCCACGCGCACGAGTCTTTCGAGGAACTCATACATTTTCTCGCGACGGAGGGTGACGCGCACACCTACGGGCATTTTCTTGCGGAGCTTGAAGTTTGAGATATCCTTCTTCGAGAGAGTGGCAACAGCCTTCTGGCCGGTGATGGCGGTGAGCTCGTTGATGGCAGTCTCGATGAGTTTCTTATCCTGAGTGGCTGCACCGAGACCCTGGTTGATGACAATCTTCTCGAGACGGGGCACCTGCATGGGGGTGGTGTAGCTGAACTTTTCGGTGAGGGCAGGAACGATGCGCTCCTGATAGTCCTTCTTAACGGTCTTGTTGCTCATTACTTAATCTCCTCTCCTGATTTTTTAGCGATGCGGATAGCCTTGCCGTCCTTGCGCTCGATGCGCACGCGGGTGGGCTTGCCGGTTTTGGGGTCGATGAGAGCTATATTCGAAATAGCGATGGGGGCTTCCATCTTGATGAGGCCGCCTTCGGGATGTGCTGCCGAAGGTTTGGTGGCCTTGGTCACGATGTTTACACCCTCTACCAAAGCCTTCTGCTTGGAGACGAGCACCTTGAGCACACGGCCCTCCTTGCCACGGTCGTCACCGGCAAGTACATAGACGTTGTCGCCTTTCTTGATGTGTAACTTGTGCATTACTTTTGATGTTTTGACGGTTGGGGTTAGTGAAGTGGTTTAGAGAACCTCTGGTGCGAGTGAAACGATCTTCATTTGGTTGGCGGCACGCAGCTCGCGAGCGACGGGGCCGAAGATGCGGGTGCCACGAAGTTCGCCGGCGTTGTTGAGCAGCACGCAAGCGTTGTCGTCGAAGCGGATGTAGGAGCCGTCGGGGCGACGGATTTCCTTTTTGGTGCGGACGACGACAGCTTTCGACACGGTGCCTTTCTTGACGTCAGACGAAGGAATCACGCTCTTTACGGAGACAACGATGATGTCGCCTACGGAGGCATAGCGGCGGCCGGTGCCACCGAGAACGTGGATGCAGAGGGCCTCTTTGGCGCCGCTGTTGTCAGCGACGGTTAAACGGCTTTCGGTCTGTATCATGGCTTATTTCACTTTTTCGATGATTTCTACGAGGCGCCAGCGCTTGGTCTTCGAGAGGGGACGGGTCTCCATGAGGCGCACGGTGTCGCCGATTGAGCACTCGTTGTTCTCGTCGTGTGCGTGGTACTTCTTTGTTTTGTTTACGAACTTGCCGTAGATGGGGTGCTTCTCTTTCCATTTCACCTGAACGGTGATGGTCTTGTCACCCTTGTTGCTCGAAACAACCCCGATGCGTTCTTTTCTTAAATTTCTCTTTTCCATTTGTAGCGTGGATAGGGGTGAATTATTTGTTATTGAGTTCGCGGGCACGGAGTTCGGTTTTCACGCGAGCGATGTCCTTGCGAGCTTTGGTGATCTTGGCGGGGCTGTCGAGGGGGGAGATGGTGTGGTTTATCTTCAGTTGAGCATAGTCCTTCTCCATCACCTCCAGGCGGTCGCGCAGGTCTTGTGTGCTGACTTCAGCAAAAGATTCCTTTTTCATATGTTGCTGCGGGGATGCTTAGACGTTTTGAGTGGGATCGTAGTTGCGGGCAACGACGAACTTGGTGGTCACGGGGAGTTTCTGAGCTGCCAGACGAAGAGCTTCCTTGGCGATGTCGTAGCTTACGCCTTCGACCTCGATGAGGATGCGGCCGGGAGTGACGGGAGCAACGAAGCCTTCGGGAGCACCTTTACCTTTACCCATTCGCACTTCGGCGGGTTTCTTGGTGATGGGCTTGTCGGGGAAGATGCGGATCCAGATCTGACCCTGACGCTGCATGTAGCGGGTAACGGCGATACGGGCGGCTTCAATCTGACGACCGGTAATCCACTTAGACTCCAGTGTCTTTATGCCAAACGAACCGAAGGCCAATTGGTTGCCACGCTGAGCGATGCCTTTCATGCGGCCCTTTTGCGCGCGGCGGAATTTGGTTTTCTTAGGCTGTAACATAGTTTTGTTGAATCAAGAGAGTGGGTTTAACGGTTGTTCTTGGGTTTGCGGAAACCGCCGCGACGGGGAGCGCCGTTCTGGCCGCCCTGAGCGCGGGTCTCTTTCTGACCGTTGGTATAGTTGGGGGCGAGGTCACGCTTGCCATAAACTTCGCCGCGGCAAATCCATACCTTTACGCCTACGACGCCCACCTTGGTGTGAGCCTCGACAAGTGCGTAGTCGATATCGGCGCGGAGAGTGTGGAGCGGAGTACGTCCTTCCTTGAACATTTCCGAGCGGGCCATTTCAGCACCGTTGAGACGGCCTGAAACCTGTATCTTGATGCCTTCGGCACCGGCACGCATCGTGCCCATGATGGCCTGCTTGACAGCACGACGGTAGGCAATCTTGCCTTCGATCTGACGTGCGATGTTGGCTGCTACGATCTGAGCGTCGAGTTCGGGGCGCTTCACCTCGTAGATGTTGATCTGAACATCCTTGTCGGTGATTTTCTTGAGCTCTTCCTTGAGTTTGTCAACTTCCTGACCACCCTTGCCGATGATGAGACCGGGACGCGAGGTGCAGATAGTGATGGTGATGAGCTTCATGGTGCGCTCGATGACGATGCGCGAAACGCTTGACTTTGCCAGACGGACATCAAGGTATTTGCGGAGCTTGGAGTCTTCGAGGAGGGTATCGCCGTATTTCTTACCGCCATACCAGTTTGAGTCCCATCCGCGGATAACACCCAGACGATTGCTGATTGGATTAACTTTCTGTCCCATTTGGTTAAGCTTTTGCGTTTTTGTTATCGATAGTGTCAACAATCATGGTGACGTGGTTGGCACGCTTGCGGATGCGGTAGCCACGGCCCTGGGGAGCGGGACGGAGGCGCTTGAGCATGGGAGCGCAGTTGACCATGATGGTGCTGACGTAGAGCTCGCCTGCATCGGCTTTGCGTTCGTTCTTGGCCTCCCAGTTGGCAATGGCAGAGAGGAGGAGTTTCTTGAGGCGAGCGGCAGCCTCCTTGTTGGAGAATTCGAGGATGCCGAGGGCACGGTTGACCTCGACGCCGCGAATCATATCGGCCACCAGGCGCATCTTGCGCGGAGAGGTGGGGATGTTGAGCAGCTTAGCGAAGGCGACAGTCTTCTGTTCGGCCTTGCGAAGGTCTGCTGCATTTCTTTTTCTTACACCCATTTTATGTTAATTCTTCTGTGTAAACGACTTTGTGAATTATTTATATCAGGGCCCAAGGTTATTTCTTACGGTTGCCGGAGTGACCACGGAAGGTGCGCGTGGGAGCAAACTCACCAAGCTTGTGGCCTACCATGTTTTCGGTTACGTAAACAGGGATAAACTTGTTACCATTGTGAACAGCGAAGGTATGGCCGACGAACTCGGGGGCGATCATGGAGGCACGGCTCCAGGTCTTGATGACCTGCTTCTTGCCCGATTCTTCCATGGCGGCAACCTTCTTTTCGAGCTTCACGCTGATAAAGGGTCCTTTTTTTAATGAACGACTCATATAGATAAGTGTTGCGTGGGAATGAGATGATCAGATTACTTCTTTCTTCTTTCGATGATATACTTCGAAGAGTGCTTCTTAGGAGCACGAGTCTTGAGACCCTTAGCGTAGAGACCCTTGCGCGAGCGGGGATGACCGCCTGATGCACGACCTTCGCCACCGCCCATGGGGTGGTCGACAGGGTTCATCACTACGCCGCGGTTGCGGGGACGACGGCCGAGCCAACGCGAGCGACCGGCCTTGCCGGAACGTTCGAGAGAGTGCTCGGAGTTGCCGACGACACCGACGGTGGCGCGACATGCAGCGAGAATCTTGCGGGTTTCGCCTGAAGGAAGCTTGATGATGGCGTAGGTGCCTTCGCGGCTGACGATCTGGGCGAAAGTGCCGGCAGAACGTGCCATGAAAGCGCCCTGGCCGGGACGCAACTCAATGTTGTGGATGAGAGTACCGACGGGGATGTTTGCCAGAGGGAGGCAGTTGCCTACTTCGGGCTGAACATCGGGACCGGAGATTACCTCGTCGCCCACGTTTAAGCCGTTGGGTGCAATGATGTAAGCTTTGGCGCCGTCTTTGTAGTAGAGGAGAGCGATGCGAGCCGAACGGTTGGGATCATACTCGATGCTCTTCACTACGGCGGGAACGCCGTCTTTCGTTCTCTTAAAGTCAATGATGCGGTATTTGCGCTTGTGGCCACCACCAAGGTAGCGAGTGGTGAGGTGTCCTTCGGAGTTACGGCCTCCGGAGGCCTTCTTGCCGACTGTAAGAGATTTTTCCGGTGTTGTAGCAGTGATGGTACCTTTGAAAACACCGATAACCTTGTGTCTTTGGCCCGGGGTTGTGGGCTTGAATTTTCTTACTGCCATTTTATATGATTAGATATTGCTGTAGAAGTCGATGGTCTGACCCTCAGCGAGGTCGACGATGGCTTTCTTCCAAGCGGCAGTCTTGCCGCGGAGGAGGCCGCTCTTAGTCCAGCGCGACTTGTTTTTCGAGCGGACGTTGCAGGTGTTGACGCGAGTCACTTTGACGCCGTAGAGCTTCTCAACGAGGTCTTTGATCTGATACTTGTTGGCCTCGGGAGAAACGGCAAACGTGTATCGGCCGAGCTTCTCGGTGAGGAGGCTGGCCTTTTCGGTTACGATAGGTTTGATGGAGATTTCCATTGCTTTGTTTCTCTTTTTGAGGATTAAAGATTGTTGATGAAGTCGAGGCTGCCTTCGGTGAGGATGATAGCGTCGGCGTTCATCAGAGCGTAAGTGTTGAGCTCGTTGGCAACCATTGTAGCTGCGTCGGCCACGTTACGGGCAGACAAAGTTACGTTTTTATTTTCAGTCGGTAAAACGACGAGGAGCTTTTTGCCGTCAACTTTAAGATTTTTAGCAATATTTACGAAATCTTTAGTTTTCGGAGCGTTGAGCACGATGTCGTCGACGACGATAATCTGATTGTCCTGAGCTTTGTAGGTCAGAGCGCTCTTGCGTGCGAGCTGCTTCACTTTCTTGTTCAACTTGAAGCGATAGTCGCGGGGACGGGGACCGAAAACGCGGCCGCCACCGACGAGGACGGGAGAGTTGATATCGCCGATACGAGAGCCGCCGCCACCCTTCTGCTTGTGGAGCTTGCGGGTAGAGCCGGAGACTTCGCTACGCTCTTTTGACTTGTGAGTACCCTGACGCTGGTTGGCGAGGTACTGCTTCACATCGAGATAAACGGCGTGTTCGTTTGCATCGACTGCGAACACTTCGTCGCTGAGCTGAGCCTTGCGACCTGTGTCTTCACCTTTGATATTGTAGATAGCGACTTCCATTATTTCTCAATTAAAACGATTGAACCTTTACTTCCGGGGATGCTGCCCTTGATGAGCAGGAGGTTGTGCTCGGGCATAACCTTGATGACGCGGAGGTTTTGAACTGTGACTTTCTCGTTGCCCATCTGGCCGGCCATACGCATGCCCTTGAACACCTTAGCGGGATATGAGCAGGCGCCTACCGAACCGGGAGCGCGGAGACGGTTGTGCTGGCCGTGGGTAGCCTGGCCTACACCGCCGAAGCCGTGGCGCTTAACTACGCCCTGGAAGCCTTTACCTTTTGATGTACCCTGAATGTCGACGAAGTCGTTTTCGTTGAAGAGCTCGACGGTGAAGGTGTCACCGAGCTTGACTTCTCCGTCAAAACCTGTGAACTCGGCCAAGTGACGCTGGGGAGCTACTCCCGCCTTCTTGAAGTGGCCGGCCATAGGAGCAGTGGTGTGCTTTTCCTTCTTCTCCTCGAAGCCAAGCTGAACGGCTTCGTAGCCGTCTTTGTCGGCGGTTTTAACTTGAGTAACTACGCAGGGCCCTACTTCGATAACAGTGCATGGCACGTTCTTGCCCTCGGCACTGAAAACGGATGTCATTCCGATTTTCTTTCCTAATAATCCTGGCATTTCTCTTTGATTTTGGAAATTGGTTGAATTTCTTTGTTTGAATCTTTGCTTTTTGTCGCGATGACTCCGCGAAGCTCGTCTGAAGGAGAGGGGCGGGGGGAGCGGGAGCCGCTCCCCTACCCTTCTGTTATCTTTTCCCGCAAGGCCGGGGCCGTTGGCGGGGATTTACTTTCAATCTGCTTCGTCGGGACAAATCGCTTGTCGGGGCGTCTCTATCAGACCTTGATTTCTACTTCGACACCGCTGGGGAGTTCGAGCTTCATGAGAGCGTCGACGGTCTTGGCGGTCGAGTTGTGAATGTCGATGAGGCGCTTGTAGCTTGAGAGCTGGAACTGCTCGCGCGACTTCTTGTTGACGAAGGTCGAACGGTTGACGGTGAAGATGCGACGGTGAGTAGGCAGGGGTATGGGGCCGTTGATGACGGCGCCGGTGGCCTTCACGGTCTTCACAATCTTCTCGGCCGACTTGTCTACCAAGTTGTAGTCATACGACTTGAGCTTGATTCTGATTGTCTGATCCATATATTGAAGTTGAATGAAAGTGATCCGGACGGGATGATTACTTGATGAGGTCTACGCGGCCCTGGCACTCGGTCAGAACGTTCTTGGCGATAGACGAAGATACTTCTGCGTAGTGGCTGAACGACATTGTCGAGGTAGCGCGGCCCGAAGTGATGGTACGGAGAGCCGTAACATAGCCGAACATTTCGGCCAGAGGAGCCTTAGCCTTGACAACGCGGGCGCCTGAGCGCGACGACTCCATGCCTTCTACCTGACCGCGACGCTTGTTGAGGTCGGAGATGACGTCGCCCATCGATTCCTCGGGGGTAACGACTTCAATCTTCATGATAGGCTCGAGGAGCACGGGGTTGGCCTTTTCAGAAGCCTTCTTGAAGGCCTGGATGGCGCAGAGCTCAAACGAAAGCTGGTCGGAGTCGACGGGGTGGAACGAGCCGTCGATGACGGTCACCTTGAGCTGCTCGACGGGGAAGCCTGCGAGCACACCGTTCTTCATAGCGGCCTGGAAGCCCTTCTGGATAGAGGGGATGAATTCCTTGGGAATGTTACCGCCCTTGACTTCGTCGACAAACTGGAGGTTGCCCTGGAAATCTTCGTCGACGGGCTCGACGCGTACGATGATGTCGGCAAACTTACCGCGACCACCGGTCTGCTTCTTGAACACTTCGCGGAGTTCGACGGGCTTGGTGATAGCTTCCTTGTAGGTAACCTGCGGACGACCCTGGTTGCACTCTACCTTGAACTCGCGGCGGAGACGGTCGATGATGATGTCGAGGTGAAGCTCACCCATACCCGAGATGACGGTCTGGCCGGTCTCTTCGTTGGTTTCAACGCGGAAGGTGGGGTCTTCTTCGGCAAGCTTCTGGAGGCCTACGCCGAGCTTGTCGAGGTCTTTCTGAGTCTTGGGCTCGACGGCGATACCGATAACGGGATCGGGGAACTCCATGGCTTCGAGCACGATGGGGTGGTTTTCGTCGCAGAGGGTATCGCCGGTGCGGATGTCCTTGAAGCCTACGCCTGCGCCGATATCACCGCAACCGATGAATTCCTTGGCGTTCTGCTTGTTGGAGTGCATCTGGAAGAGACGGCTTACGCGCTCTTTCTTGCCCGAACGGCTGTTGAGGATATAGCTGCCGGCAACGACGTCGCCCGAGTAGACACGGAAGAAGGTGAGACGGCCTACGTAGGGGTCGGTGGCAATCTTGAACGCGAGGGCACACATGGGAGCCTCGGGAGAGGGCTCACGCACCTCTACCTGGTCGGGATCGTCGGGGTTGGTGCCTTCTACAGCGCCCGAGTCGAGGGGCGAGGGAAGGTAGGCGCAGACAGCGTCGAGCAGACACTGAACGCCCTTGTTCTTGAACGACGAACCGCAAATCATGGGCACGACCTCCATCTTGAGGGTAGCGTTGCGCAGAGCGCGACGGATTTCCTCCTCGGTGATGGTAGAGGGGTCGTCGAAGTACTTCTCCATGAGAGCGTCGTCAAACTCGGCGATTTTCTCGAGCATCTTGTCGCGCCATTCTTCGGCTTCGTCAACGAGACCTGCGGGGATTTCTTCTACAGAGTAGTCTGCACCCATGGTTTCGTCATGCCAGAAGATAGCCTTCATAGTGATGAGGTCGACAACACCCTTGAAAGTCTCCTCGGCACCGATGGGCACCTGGATGGGACAGGGGTTGGCGCCAAGGATTTCCTTGAGCTGACGCACCACTTCGAAGAAGTTTGCACCCGAGCGGTCCATCTTGTTGACGTAGCCGATACGGGGCACATTATATTTGTCGGCCTGACGCCAAACGGTCTCCGACTGGGGCTCGACACCGCCAACGGCGCAGAAAGTAGCCACGGCGCCGTCGAGCACACGGAGCGAACGTTCTACTTCGACAGTGAAGTCGACGTGTCCCGGAGTGTCGATGAGGTTGATTTTGAATTTGTCGCCGTCATACTTCCAGAAGGTAGTGGTGGCGGCAGAGGTGATGGTGATACCACGCTCCTGCTCCTGCTCCATCCAGTCCATGGTGGCTGCACCGTCGTGCACCTCACCAATCTTGTGGGTCAGACCGGTATAGAAAAGGATACGCTCGGAGGTAGTGGTCTTACCGGCATCGATGTGGGCCATAATGCCGATATTGCGCGTATATTTGAGTTCGTCAGATTTTGCCATTTGAAAGCTTGGAAAAACTGTTGTGTTAGAAAGAGATAAAGGAAATGATTAGAAGCGGAAGTGAGCGAATGCGCGGTTAGCCTCGGCCATCTTGTGCATGTCTTCCTTACGCTTGTAAGCGCCACCCTGCTCGTTGTAGGCATCGACGATTTCGGCTGCGAGCTTCTCGGCCATGGTCTTGCCGCCACGTTTGCGGGCGTAGATGATGAGGTTTTTCATCGAAATCGACTCCTTACGGTCGGGACGGATTTCGGTAGGCACCTGGAAAGTGGCACCGCCGACGCGGCGGCTCTTCACCTCGACGGTAGGAGTGACGTTTTCGAGGGCTTTCTTCCAGATTTCGAGGGGAGTCTTCTCTTCGTTGGGGAGCTTGTTGCCAACGAGTTCGAGTGCGCTGTAGAAGATGGTATAGGAAGTGTTCTTCTTGCCGTCATACATGAGGTGGTTGACGAACTTCGAGACGCGCACGTCGTGGAACACGGGATCCGGCAGGATCACACGCTTCTTAGGTTTAGCTTTACGCATTTTGGTGGGGTGGTTGGGGGTTTAATTGCTTGGTTGCTGTCATCTTTTGAATCTTCAACTCCATCGGTGCGCCCTCACCGGGCAACGTTTCCGAGGGGTTTACTCAACCGTTTCGACTTAGCCTGCCAATCAAAAACCGAGGGTGGTTTTTAGTTGAAATTGTTTAGTAAGGAAAGGGTTTCAGCGTGAGAGGCTCTTACTTCTTAGCAGCCTTGGGACGCTTGGCGCCGTACTTGGAGCGACGCTGGGTGCGGTCTTTGACACCGGAGGTGTCGAGAGTGCCGCGAACGATGTGGTAGCGCACACCGGGGAGGTCTTTCACACGACCGCCGCGAACGAGGACGATTGAGTGCTCCTGGAGGTTGTGGCCTTCGCCGGGGATGTAGCTGTTGACTTCTTTGCCGTTGGTGAGACGTACACGAGCCACCTTACGCATAGCCGAGTTAGGCTTTTTGGGGGTGGTGGTGTAGACACGCACACACACGCCGCGACGCTGGGGGCACGAGTCGAGTGCGGGCGATTTGCTCTTGTCTTCGAGAGCCACGCGGCCTTTTCTTACTAATTGCTGAATAGTAGGCATTTTTTGGTATTACTTAATTTTTGAGATTATGTAGCGTTCGTTTTCGAGGGTGTTTTCAAGGATTTCTGCACTTTTGACGCCGTGCGTCATACATACACTTGATGCCTCGACATGCCTATCTATCAAAGAGTTAGCTTGTCGTGACGGCACACTGCTCCTAAAAACGATGCAAAATTACAAATTATTTCGCTAAATACCAAACAATTGCACAACTTTTTGTGTTATTTCACATTCGTAGCATTTTTCACCCCCTCCGCCGAGACGAAAAAGCCCCCGGCGGGCTGGGCCTGCCGGGGGGTAAATTGAGAATGTTCTCGATCTCAAGAACAAGACTTACTTATTTCCCATCGTGATGTTCATCGCTATGGGTCACCATGTCATGATTTTTATTCCACCACAAGGGCTGTGGCGCATTTCGGGTTATATATTCCCTAAAATACGGATAGGCATCGTTTATGTTGACGTATTCCCTTGGCCATTCGATAAAATGATTTTGGCAAAACATGACCATCTGTGGCGCCACGTTGTCGGTAGTTTCGTCAGGGCGACCGATGAGATATGCACCTTGTCCGATTGTATGAGTGGGCAGATATTCCACTCCGCCGGTAGCACGGGTGTCGATGTTGAGCTTGTTTTCCTTGTCAACAAGCACTGCAAATCCGTAAAGAGGCTGATTATCCTCTGAATAAGCCTGGCAACCTCCCGCGAAACGCTCAGTGGAGGGGGTAGCATCCGTGGGGATGGCGAAGGAAATAGGCTCGCCGTAGGGAAGCTCAACCTTCTCACCGGTATTGAGCTGCTTTTTGTAAGTCGACCCGCCAAGCCACTTGTGGATTTCGGTGCCAATTACGTAGGTGCCCTCTTCGGGGTCGTTGAGACTAGCACGCAGTGCCTCGTTGGCGGTGTAGTAGTCGATAGGGCCAGCGGTGGGCATGTCGGGCATAGCCGAAACTTTTCCGGTGTAGGTGATGTAGAGGGGCATCGTACCTCCGGCCGCCATAGGCGTAACCGTCACCTTGCGCACAGGCGTGATGTCTGTAGGCGTTGCGAAATAGTGTTTGCCGCTGCCGGTATTGACAGTTACAAGATTTTCAACCACGTCGGTAAACTTAAAGACAGCATCATTGAAATCCCAATCGAACGTACCGCCGAGGTCTTCAGCTGCCAGCATCCACTCGTATGCTTTATAAGTAGGCTTTTTCTCCTGATATTCGGCCAATTTCTCTGTATCTTCCATCAAAACCAAGTATACAACCTCCGAATAGTCTCTGATAGTTTCAGTGTCGTTCGGCACACGAGGCGGTTTGTTGAAGCCTATAAGGAATGCCGAATTTGTCCGATCTCCATAAGTTTTCCAACTGCCGTCTATATATACCTGAATAGCAGCTTTACTCAAATGATAACGACGCGTGCATGCGAACAAATCATATAGATTATCAAGTGTAGCGGGATAGTAATTGTCGCCCCAGTTTCTAATATTCTCTCTAAATATCGAGCTGCTTATCCCCTGATTTGACTCTACATGAACGTAGACAGCTTCGTCAGGTTGGAATCTTACTCCTCTCGACATTATCATGCGATCCCGACCATCAGGCTGATACACACTATTATTGCCATAATTTTTGAAACCTATGGGATTAGGTATATCCCCGATTTCCATTATCGATGTACTCGTCACAAGGTTATCTTGTGGCTTTCCCAACGAATATGTTTTACCATCACTCTCTTCCAACAGTGTCCCGGTATAATCGTCAGACTTTATATATATTGGGAAAATGAGATAGTAACACTTTGCACTCAAATTGCTGTTGTTGACTAATTTAGTCTCGGCATTATAAAAGCCTACTCCTGACCATCCGGGAAGAGGCGGCTCAAAGCCCCAGCACGGAATATCTTCACCGATAGGATATTTTTCGAAATATTCCTCCAAAAAGTCACTGAATTTGCAATAGAGTATAGGCTGGGGCTTACCATCATTCATATATTTCTCACCCAAATGGAAATCAATTGACCTTGAAGCCTGATTACGAGCAAGGAGGTTATCGATGTCGAGGGTTGCGTCGGGAGACACGGCGTAGGGCTCGCCATAGACGTAGACGTTGAGCGAGGTGATGTCAGAGGGGATTGTCGCGGGGACGGAGGTGAGGCCGGCGGGGACAGTGAGGTTGGCGAAGAGGTATTCTGTGCCGTCGACTTCGGCTGTCACCATAATCGCAGTGTTACGCGATGCCTTGATCTTTAGCCCTGCGGAGCGTGCGGTAGAATAATCGCGGCCTTTAGCAGGCACACCGAACTCCTTGATAAAAGCTCGATTGTAGTCTTCGGTTGGTGCACCGGTTGGCGTCGGGGAATCGTCGGAGCAGGATGTCATAACCGCTGCCACGAACATTACGCCAAACAAAACTCTTAGAAGTTTCATGTTAGGTAAAAAAAGAAAGGATGACAGACCCGTGGGCACCTCCGGGCAAAAAAATGTTAGGTAAATGAGTAAAAGTCAGGTCGTAAAAAAACGTGGTGCTCTTACCGAGGTCATCTTTCCGACGAGGCTTCTCGCATTGCCTAATAGAAACAGACGACAACGGAGAAGCCCCACGAGTATATCTCATATATACCGACAACACGCACTGACCGACAGGTTGTGACGGTCAAGGCATGTATGCCGAAATGAACGGGATACACTGCAAGAAGGCATCTATCGTCGCGCGTTCTTGTTTCTATTTTGGAAATTTTGCGAGAATTTCGTCAGAAAAGAACTAACGTTTGATAAACGCTTTATTACAAACTATGAAATCGTAGGCCGGGGAGACGTTCACTCTTGAGCAGCCCGGCGGGGATTGATATGCAAAGTTAATGATATAAATTTGACAAATCGCAAGAATTGGCATCTTTTAACGTTTGTTCACATGGTTGTGGGGATAATGATGCAGAAGCCCCCGACAGGCGGAGAGCCTGTCGGGGGACTGAGATTGCGTTGGGGAATGAGGGGAGATTACTCTTCGGCCGAGAGGATTTCGGCTTCTTCGGTGGCGGGGGTCACGACATTGGGGAGCTCGAGACCGAGGCCCTTGCGACGGTCGATGACCTTAAGGATGAGACCGATGATGAGAGCGGCCACGCCGAGCGAGGCGAGCATCACGAGGGGAGCGGTGTAGTTGTAGCTGACAGAGGCCTCCTCGGGGGTCATTGTGCCTGCGGCGAGCGCTTGAGTGATGTCGGGGTTGGTGGCGTCGAGCACTTTGCCGATGAGCAGCGGGAAGAGCCAGAGGCCGATGTTCTGAATCCAGAAAATCAGCGCGTAGGCCGAGCCGATGATTTTGGCGTCGACGAGCTTGGGCACGCTGGGCCAAAGCGAAGCGGGCACGAGCGAGAACGAGGCGCCGAGCACGAGGATGGTGAGGTAGGCCACGGTGACTCCGCCGACGGGCGAATCCTTGAACTGGGGCAGGATGAAGGCGAAGGTGAGGTGGCAGGCTATAAGGAGGAGCGAGCCGAGCACGAGCATCGTAGCTGCGCGGCCCTTATGGTCGACGTAGTTGCCGAGGATGGGGGTGATGCCAACGGCGAGGAGGGGGAAGACGGCGAAGATGGTCGACGCGCTCTGGCGTTTGTAGCCCATGACGCAGAAAGCCACGAGGGAGATGATGGCCACCGCCATAAGACCCCATTTGAGGGCAGGCTTACGCGAGAAGTTGCTGGCGAAAGCACAGGCGGCCACGACAATCATGATGACGTATTGCACCATGACCACCGTGTCGGAAGCCCAGAACGAGTCGGGGGCGACGTCGGTGAAAGTCAGGTTGCACTGCAGCATGTTGACGGCATACTTCTGGAATGGGAAGATGGCCGAGTAGTAGAGCACGCAGAGCAGAGCCACGAGCCAGAAGCCCGACGAGGTGAGGATTTGGCCGAGGTCGCGCAGCTGGAAGGGGTCGTCTTTCTCTTCCTCGGCGCCGGTCTGGGCGTCAAGCTTCTTGTCCATAAAGAAATAGACGATAAACATGATGAGGGCAATCATCAGGAGCACCACGCCGAAGGCCACGGAGCGCGACACCGAAACGACGCCGCCGAGAGTGGCAAACATGGGCGAGAAAATCATACACGTTGCTACGCCGAGACGCGCGAGAGCCATTTCGGAACCCATGGCGAGAGCCATCTCGCGGCCTTTGAACCATTTGACGATGCCGCGGCTGACGGTGATGCCGGCCATTTCGACTCCGCAGCCGAAAATCATGAAACCGACAGCCGAGAACTTGGCCGAGGCAGGCATGCCTTTATAGAAGGGGGATATGCCGAGTTCGTCGAAAACGGGGATATAGTTGAGATGCTCGGTAAACCATACGTCGAGGCTCGAACCTGCGAAGGCGTCGGTGAGGGCATACCAGTTGATTGTGGCGCCGACGAGCATGACGGCACCCGAGAAGACAGCGGTGAAGCGCACGCCCATCTTGTCGAGGATGATGCCGGCAAAAATGAGGAAGAAGATGAAGACGTTGAGGAAGGTCTCCGAGCCCTGCATCGTGCCGAAGGCGGTGGAGTCCCATCCCTTCTCGCTTTGCAAGAGGTCT
Organism: Duncaniella sp.; assembly: GCA_029056055.1. Classification (GTDB taxonomy): domain Bacteria; phylum Bacteroidota; class Bacteroidia; order Bacteroidales; family Muribaculaceae; genus Duncaniella. Next base: position 689 of record JAIDCC010000070.1, on the reverse strand, counting down.
TTGATAGGCGAGAGAATGTCCATGAAGATGTAGGAGCAGAACATTGCAAACGCCAGCAGTCCGAGCGCGGTCCAACGCGCCCAGGCCTTGTCGTTGAGAGCCACGGGGGCTTTCATGGTAGTTGAAGGGGGTTGCATTTTGTTGAAATGAAATGTGTGATAGGATTGATTTTACGCTGCAAAGTTACACATTTTTCAGCAAAACGCAAAGGAAGCAGTGGGGGAGATGGCGTCTACGAGGCAGCCAGAATAGTCCTGACATCGTCGATTGAAATTTCAAACTCATCGGAAATCTGTTCAGCGCTTAGGCCTGACGACACCAGCGACGGAATGATTTTGCGCAAAATTTTCAGCCGGCCTTTAGTATAACCCTCTTTGTATCCCTCAATAAAACCCTCCTCAAAACCTATGGCAAAATTTTCACTGAAGCAAACGTCATTCACATTACTCGACTTAATGCGTTTCTCGCGATAGTCCTCGAGAGACTTTCGTGCAAGTTTTCTCAAATAGGCATCGTTGGCACAGATGTCCTTCTCTTCCGAAAAAGAGTCATCATCGTGAGGCAATATGGTCTGCTTCTCTTCCATTGAATATTTGTTTTGAACCGCAAATATAGGGAATTGGCGGATGATATGCAAATAATTACGATGGGAATTTCAACAAAATGGGGCGGGGGGATGAGGCGGGGGT
>JAIDCC010000007.1 GCA_029056055.1 Duncaniella sp. | reverse complement strand
TTTTTTAGTATCGTTTTGTCGGAGTTATAGAGCACGCCGTTTTCTGAGCAGTAGTGTTTGTTACCGATTTCTACAATTATCTCCGTCAGACTGCTACAGCTAGTGAAGGCATGGTTGCCGATAGATGTGACACTCTCGGGAATTGTCACCGTGCTTAGTCTGGCACAAGAATGGAAGGCATAATCATCAATAGAAGTGACGCTTTCAAGAATATCACATTCCTCTTTGGCTTCGGGACATCTTTTTAGTATCGTTTTGTCGGAGTTATAGAGCACGCCGTTTTCTGAGCAGTAGTGTTTGTTACCGATTTCTACAATAATGTCTGTCAGGCTTTCGCACTTATCGAAAGCGAAGACACCGATAGATGTGACACTCGCGGAAAGTGTGATTGATTTCAATCCGCTGCAGCCCGAGAAACAATACATGCCGATAGAAGTTGTACCGTCTGGGATTGTGATTGAAGTCAATCCGCTGCAGTTGCTGAATCCATTAGCTCCGATAGAAGTTACACCCTCGGGGATTGTGATTGAAGTCAATCCGCTACAGTCAGCGAAGACGCCACTTCCGAGAGCAGTTACGCCCTCTGGGATTATGATTGAGGTCAATCCGCTACAGCCGTAGAATGCATCAGCTCCGATAGAAGTTATACCCTCTGGGATTATGATTGAGGTCAATCCGCTGCAGCCGAAGAATGTCCTCTTTTTAATAGAAGTGACACCTTCGGGGAGGTTGATGGAGGTCAGACTACTGCAGCCCTGGAAGGCCCCGGAGTCGATTGAGGTGACACTCTTAGGAAGTGTCACAGAGCTAAGACCGCCACAATAAGAGAATCCATGTTCGGCGACAGATGTGACTGAATACGTCTGTCCGTTCAGGGTCACCTTGGCAGTGATTACGAGGTCGGCGGGAAGCTCAACTTCTCCCTTTGCCACACTCACCTCTCCGGTGTCTTCCGAAGTGACAGTGTAGGTGAGCCCTTCAACGACGAAGCGGTCTCCCACGGCAGCTGCGCCGTAGGCTGTTGCGAGTACTGAAATAATCAGTGATAATAAAAATCTTTTCATTTTGCCGGTATTGATTATTTGATTTTCGTAAATGGTACTATTGAAGTTGTTTAAATCGATTTACGGTTAAATAAATAAGTAAGTTCTAAAAATAAAACGATATGTGTAAAGAAAAATTCTTGAACAATAAAACTCGTTCTTTTTGGATGCTTTGAGCTCTCGTTCAGTCGCATAGCTCGCTATGCTTCTTCACTCAAGCCTAAAATCATCGCAAAAATAACTTCGTCTTATTTGGTCATTTATTTTTCTCACTTACTTAGGTAGAAGTTGACAACTTCATTCTCTGAACGACCTGAAACAATGCTTGGAAATATCCGCAATCCATGTTAAGATGCTAGAATTTTTATTGTGAATACGTGATTATTCGTCGTTTTCAAATCTATCCCAAAAGTCACGCAGAGGCTTGATGTGCACCACTCTGTCGAAGTGCAGGAGCACCCATCCGTGGGCGGCCTTGACAAATTCATACCTTCCGCGAAATTCAAAACACTGGTTCCGGTGAGTGGGTGCATAGGACTCAGTCGCCGGTTCGGAGAAGGCAGAGAAAAGCAAGAACACTACGGTTGTCTTATCATCAAATTCCGCTGTTTCGTTAAGGACAGTGATGAGATGACGTTCCGTGTCGTCAACCGACAGGGAATAGTTGCTTTCATCGGTGATTTCCACGATGTAAATATTCGCTTCACTTTTGCTGATATCGAAAATGTCAGCGTGGCGGGAGGGACCTGCACACCGTATTCCGAAGACCTCGCCGGGGTCGAAAGTCAGCAATTCCCCCTCTTTGATGAACCCACGCTTTGCGTAGGCCATCGGAGAGATGGTGTCAAAAAAATCATACTCGTTGGTAGTCATGAGCCTGAAGGATGAATTTGTCCCGCCCGGCTCCAAAGGCAAGAAGAACGCTGTTGAAACTGCTTTGCATGGCATCAGAAAACAGAAGCGTGAAGCCACATTGTTGCTCGCTCCACTATTCGAGGCCTTCGCATTGCCCTGTCAATCGAACGAGCAACGAGACCTCACGCCGTATGCATATAATCGCAGCGCATTCCATGACGGAACGCGCGGATATAACATACCCATGAGCATCATCGTTGCATGGTTCTGATTGACTTGAAAGTTGCGAAGTTTCGAATAGTCAGAAACCAAGCGCCAATAACGCTTTTTTACATTATGTCCGGCCACGGTCGTGGTGACAGCGACCCCCTTAATCCCACCCCTTCTCCGACGCATGGCTGTGTGCCGCGACGGAACGGCGTGAGAACTCTGCAAATTTACAAAATTTTGCAAAAAAACACGCTCTTTATCCCATAAAATTTTATGACATATTATCTCATGGGGAATTTCGGAACTTAAATTGTCTTACATCTCACATGGTGAATCCGCCCGGAAATACAAATCTCTTGAAAACAATGAATTGCCGCAAAGCCCGGTCGAAATCATCAGACGGCATGAGCAGCTACTTCTCTTGACCCTCCCCGGCTGGGGAGGTATGAAAAAAAGACAGGAGTCGGCGCGGGGCGGGACTCCTGTCTGGGGATGCGTGTGATTATGTCAAGGCTCAGAGCGGGGACTGAGCGACTAAGCGGGGAGATTAGTCGATTTCTTCGTCAGCCTCGTAGCCGCCCATCTCGCGGATGGCGTTCTTGAGCATGGTGTACTGCTGGAAGAGGTGGTTGACGGGCACTTCGTCCTTGGTGTAGTCATGCATGGGGCTCTTGAGGAAGAACGAGAGGAAGCGCTGAGTGCCGCAGCGGCCGGCGCGTGCAGCGAGGTCGCTGAGGAGCACGAGGTCGAGGCAGAGGGGAGCTGCGAGGATAGAGTCGCGGCAGAGGAAGTCAATCTTAATCTGCATGGGGTAGCCCATCCAGCCGAAGATGTCGATGTTGTCCCAGCCTTCCTTGTTGTCGTTGCGGGGGGGATAGTAGTTGATGCGCACCTTGTGGTAGTACTGGGTGTCTTCGTCGTTGCCGTGGCCGTAGAGGTCGGGCTGCTTTTCGGGCACGAGGATTGACTCCAGGGTAGAGAGCTTGGAAACTTCTTTGGTGCGGAAGTTGGCGGGTTCGTCGAGCACGAGGCCGTCACGGTTGCCGAGGATGTTGGTAGAGAACCAGCCGTTGAGGCCGAGGCAGCGGGTGCCGATGATGGGAGCGAAACCGCTCTTGACGAGGGTCTGGCCGGTCTTGAAGTCCTTGCCTGCGATGGGCATGCCGGTCTTTTCGGCCATTTCCCACATAGCGGGGATGTCGACGGTGGTGTTGGGGGCACCCATGATGAAGGGAGCGCCTTCGGCGAGGGCTGCGTAGGCGTAGCACATCGAGGGAGCGATGTGTTCCTTGTCGTCGGCCTTCATGGCTTTCTCGAGAGCCTCGAGAGTGCCGTGGTATTCCATGTCGATGGGAACGTAGACTTCGGTAGAAGCTGCCCAGAGGACAACGACGCGGTCAACGCCGGTCTCTTCCTTGAATTTGCGGATGTCCTTGCGGAGCTGCTCGACCATTTCCCAGCGGGTGATGTCGCCCATTACGTTATCACCCTCGAGGCGCTTGGCGTAGTTCTTGTCGAAAGCGGCCTTCATGGGGACGATTTTCTCGAGCTCGTCCTTTACGGGGTTGATATCTTTTTCCTTGAGCACCTCTGCGTTGATTGCGCTCTCATATGCATTGGCGGGATAAACGTCCCAAGCGCCGAAGACGATGTCGTCGAGCTTTGCGATGGGAACGATTTCCTCATACTTGAGATATTTCTTGTCGGCGCCTTTGCCAACGCGAATCTTATCATATTGGGTCATGGAGCCTACGGGCTTTGCCAGGCCTTTGCGGGCCATGAGCACGCCGGTCATGAAAGTGGATGTCACGGCGCCGAGACCTACTACGAGTACGCCAAGCTTACCGGTGGCGGGTTTAACAGTAGAGTTACTCATGATGTGAGATGGTAAATTCTGCGGTTTATTAAGGTTGTTGTCTGATTAATAAGACTTTAGGTGGTAAGGGAGCGCGCGTTGCCGCACACTCCTCCCAAAAGTCACCCCAAAAGTACTATCTTTTTTTGAATTGTGAAAAAATATAATATGTAAATTTTATTGCTTTTTCTAAATAATTGTTAAGGAGTGGACTTAATGGTTAAGAATGTAGAATTTTATTCCAAGTTAAAGGGGTGAGTGCTAATTTCCGTTAACCGGGCTTGAGGTGAACAAAACCGCGGCTCAAAGCGTTGAAAAATCAGGAAACGCCCCCGTTTCCGGCACTCTTTCCAGTACTCTTATACATGCTTACGGAACTCCACTCACCGAAGAAATCCCTCACATTATAATAATAAGAAAAATTTCAGATATGCTTTCACTCGACATCATCCCTTCGCACAAGGTGGCCGGTTGGCTGCTCGGAGAAATCCACAGGTTGCTCGGCGTGTTCGGGCTCGAACATCAGAAAAACCTTGAAGAAATCATCTATGTCGCCGCCATAATCGCAGCGAGCGTGGCCCTGGGCTGGGTGATAAGAAAAATCATCCTCTATGCGGCGCGCAAGATTGTGCTCTGGCGCAAAAGCGACCTGGCCCGTGAGATTGTGGAGCACGGCATACTGATAAAATGTTCGCACATCATCCCGCCCCTCGTGATGCTGGCGCTGATACCGCTGGCACTCGTAGGGACGAGCACGCTCAACACCATAATACTTCGCACGCTGCTCATCTATACGGCTGTAGTGTTCTGCTGGGCTCTCTGCTCGGTGATAAAATTCATCTGGTTCAGGTTTGACGAGACGCGCAATACGAAAAACCTTCCCATCAAGGGCATTTATGACACTGCCGTCGGTATCCTCTGGGCCATCACGGCTATCGTGGTGGTGTCGATTATCGTGGGCAAATCGCCGGGGTCGCTTTTGGCCGGACTCGGTGCGTTTGCCGCCGTGCTGATGTTGGTGTTCAAGGATTCGATACTCGGACTCGTGGCCGGACTTCAGTTGTCGCAGAACGACGAGCTGCGCGTGGGCGACTGGATTGTGGTGCCCTCTACGATAGCCAACGGCACGGTGATTGACGTGACCCTCACCACCGTCAAGATTCAGAACTGGGACAACACTATCGTGACCCTTCCCCCCTACACGCTCGTTTCGAACGCCTTTCAGAACTGGCGCGGCATGCAGGCGAGCGGAGGCCGACAGATAGCACGCCAATTCTACGTGGATTATTACAGCGTGAAGCCCACGACGCCCGAACAAATCGAGAAAGCAAAGACCGACTATCCGCAATTAGCTCCCTACATCGAGCATCTCCAGAAGCTGGGTCACAACGACTACGCCGGAGGCACGGCCGTGATGAACGGCACCATCGACACCAATCTCGGATTGTTCCGCGCCTACATGTATAGCTATCTGCTCAACAACCCCATGATACGCAAGGACATGGATATGCTCGTGCGACTCATGCCGCCGAGCGAGTACGGCGTGCCTCTCCAGGTGTATTGCTTCACGACCACTACGGTGTGGAGCGCCTACGAGGCAATCCAGGGTGCGGTGATGGAACATCTCATCTCCATGGCACCGCGCTTCGGCCTGCAACTCTACAACGAAACCTCGGGCGCCGACGTGACCTCAATCAATATCCTCAGCGACGAGCGTCAGATAGCCAAGTCGATAGCATCCGACGTCTCGGCGGCCAACGCCTCGCCGGCACCTGTCTCGCCGGCAGCCCCCGCAACGGGGCAAGGCCCCAAGGCCTGATGGCGGCCACCGGCACTAAAGACGCACTGCGGCAAGGGCATCAGCCAGCCCCGACACCATAACGACTCCCGGGTCTTTACGCAACCAGAGCATCTGCTTCTTGGCGTAGACCCGGGTGTTTTTGGCTATGCGCGAGATGGCTTCGTCGCGCGAGAGCCGTCCCTCCATCATGGCGAAAATCTCTTTGTAGCCCACGGTGTTGAGCGAATTGAGGTGGCGCAGGGGGTAGAGGGGCATCGCTTCGTCGAAAAGTCCGCGCTCCACCATGAGGTCGACGCGGCGGTTGATGCGGCAGAAAAGTTCGTCGCGCGACATCTCGATAGCCATCTTGACAATGCGGAAAGGGCGCTCCTTGGCGCGGCCGGTGCGGAGCGACGAATAGGCCACTCCCGCCTCGCGGCAGATTTCGAGCGCGTGGACCAGACGGCGGTGGTTGGCCGGGTCGGCACCCTGGAGGTAGACGGGGTCGAGTCGCCGCAGTTCGGCCACGACGGCGTCGACACCCTCGGCGTCGTAGAGCGCCTTGACCTCGGAGCGGACGGCGTCGGAGATGGTGGGGAGGTCGTCGATGCCTCGGGTGAGAGCGTCGACATACATCATCGACCCGCCGCAGACCACGGCCACGTCGCGCGACTGCCAGATTTCGTCGAGCAGGCGCAGGGCGTCTTCTTCAAAGCGGGCGGCGCTGTAGTAGCCGTCGAGGGGGAGAAATTCGAGCAGGTGATGACGCACGCGGGCACGCTCCTCGGCCGAGGGGACGGCTGTGCCGATAGGAATGCCCTGATACATCTGGCGACTGTCGGCCGAGACGATTTCGGTGCCGAGGCGTTCGGCCAAGTCGACTGCGAGCGCCGTCTTGCCCGAGCCTGTGGGGCCTGTGACAACGACGAGCGTTTTCATTCGGCAGTCTCGGCAGCGTCGGGAAGGTCGACAGGTTTGGCAGGGGCGGCACTCCCGGCGGGCGTCGCGCCCTCGACCGGGGTGAGACCATGTTCGGCGGCGATGGAGAGCATCAGCGCATAGGCTTCGTCGTGGTTGTTGCCGATGATGCCGTCGAGCACGGCGTTTTTGATGGCGCTCTTGATGGTGCCGACGATGGGGCTGCCTGTAAGGCCGAACGTGCGCATGATTTCGTTGCCGTCGACCGGCGGCTGGTAGTTGCGGATGTTGTCGCGCTCGTTGAGGTCGGCGATTTTGGAGCGCACCAGAGCGAAATTGGCCAGCAGACGCTTCACCTTCTCCTGATTTTTGCTCGTGATGTCGGCTTCGCAGAGGGTCATGAGGTCTTCGAGGTCGTCGCCGGCATCGTTGATGAGACGCCGCACGGCCGAGTCGGTCACTTCGTCTTCGACAAGAGCGATGGGGCGCATGTGGAGCTCGACGAGCTTGGCCACATATTTCATTTTGGCATCCTGAGGGAGACGCAGGTTGTTGAACAGCCGCGGCACCATCTTCGAGCCTATGAAATTGTGGTTGTGGAAAGTCCAGCCCGCGGCGTCGTCCCAGCGTTTGGTGACAGGTTTGGCGATGTCGTGGAGCAGGGCGGCCCAGCGCAGCCAGAGCGACGACGATTTGCGCGCCACATTGTCGAGCACTTCGAGCGTGTGATAGAAATTGTCCTTGTGGCCGCGGCCCTTGACCACCTGTACCCCCTTCATGGCGTGGAGCTCGGGCATGATGATGGCGAGGAGGCCCGACTCTTCGAGCAGAGTCCACCCCACCGACGGCCGGGGCGAGAGCATGATTTTGTTGAGCTCGGTGGCGATGCGTTCGCGCGAGATGATGCGGATGCGTTCGGCGTTGCGACGGAGAGCTTCGAATGTCTCGGGGACGATGGTGAAACCGAGTTGCGCCGCAAAGCGGATGGCGCGCATCATGCGCAGAGGGTCGTCGGAGAATGTGATGTCGGGGTCGAGGGGAGTGCGGAGCTGACCGCGCTCCATGTCGGCGAGGCCGTCGAAAAGGTCGACGAGCTGGCCGAAGCCTTCGCGGTTGACTCGCAGGGCGAGGGCGTTGACCGTGAAGTCGCGGCGCGAGAGGTCGTCTTCGAGAGTGCCGTCTTCCACGACCGGTTTGCGCGAATTGCGCTGGTATGATTCGCGGCGCGCGCCAACGAATTCGAGTTCGAGCCCCTCGGCGTCGCCGTGGCCGAAACTCTTGACCTGGGCGGTGCCGAAATTGCGGAACACCGTCAGACGCGCTTTGCGGCCGAGCCGCTTTGCCACCACCTCGGCCAGTTCGATGCCGGAGCCTACGGTGACGAAATCGAAATCCTTGGCCTCGCGGTCGAGGAAAAGGTCGCGGACACAACCGCCCACGGCATAGCAGGGGCGACCGATGCTGTCGGCCGCCTCTCCGATTTTATGAAAGAGAGGGGTGTCGAGTTGCTCGACCACCCTCTGTAAAGGTTTAATCATGTAGGGAAAGATTCTAACTGTAGTACAAGGAGTACAAGCTGTAGTACAAGGAGTACAAGGCCGCGCGCTCTGCGCGGAGTAGACGGTTCAGACGAGGAACGCCTCGATGGCCTCCGGAGCGGGGGTGAGACATTCCACCGAGCCGTCGTCGAGCAGGGTGTAGGTGTTTTCGATGCCTACCGCGCCGACGTGGGGAATGACAAACTTCGGTTCGAGGGCAATGACATTGCCGGCGGCGAGGATGTCGCGCGAGCGGGGAGCGATGACAGGCAACTCGTTGATTTGTATGCCGACGCCGTGGCCGATGAAACCGGCGTGCTGCCGATGGCCCATGTAGTATTCGTGGAGACCGCGCTCCTTCACCATGGCTTCGGCCTCTTCCCAGAGGGCTTTGGCGGGAGTGCCGGGCGTCATCATGGCCGTGAGACGGCGGTGGATGTCGATGGAGCACTGGTGAGCCTTGCGGGCGAGGTCGGAAATCTCGCCGAGCGAGTAGACGCGGGTCATGTCGGTCATGTAGCCGTCGAAATTGCCGTTCATGTCGACCATCACGGTGTGGCCGGGCGCAATTTCCTCGCCGGCAGCGCCGACGGGGAGCGAGGGGTCGGCGCCGGCACCGCCCATGGCGAAATCGTAGGGCGAGGGAGCGTCGGCGTTGTCGCCCACGAGGATGTTGCCCATGTAGAGTTCCATGGTCGAGCCTGCGATGCGGAATTGACCGAGGCAGCCTTCGAGGCGCGACAGCCGCTCGATTTCCACCTGAAGCTCGATGTCGGTCATACCGGGCTGGTAGAGGCGGGGGATGTGGCTGTAGACGTGGACATGCTTGACGCCCGAGCGGCGCATCATCTCGATTTCAAACGGAGTCTTGACCGAGCGGGCCTGGCGCAGGATGGCCGAGGCATTGGCGGTCTGCGCTCCGGGGAAGAGCCGGCTGAGGCGCATGACGGCCGAGTAGGTCTCGGAGTCGAGTTCGAGCCCGATGGTCTGAGGCAGGTTGAGGCCGATGGTTTGGGTGATTTCCTCCGGTTTGCGTATGAACACCACGTCGTCGCCTTCGAGGTGGACGGGGCGGCGCACGAAATAGATGGCGGGCCCCTCGGCGGGGAGGTAGACGTAGCCGGCGAAGACGCGCCCGGTCAGATAGTAGAGGTTGGCGTTGTCGCTGACGAGCAGCGCGTCGACCCCTGTCATGAGGGCGCGCACCTTGTCGTGGCGACGCTTCACTTCATCTTCGGGCAGGAGCAGCAGGGCGGTCTCGGCCGAAGACTTCACGGCACTCATTCGGCACCTCCAATCTCCTGAAGCTCAGCCTCGGAGAGGCGGCGCAGGGTGATGATGGTCTGACCGGCGGCGTTGCGCAGGTCGGCCCGGTCGAGCGAAGTGCCCGCCGTAGCGTTGTCGACGCTTTCGAGCGCCAGGAGGAAGGCTTGCTCGGTGGCGATGTCGGGACACATCATGCGCGAGGTCATGAGGTTTTTAAACTCGATGCCGTCGCCCTTGTCGAGATTGACGGTGATGTCGCCGTTGAGGATGTTGCAGCCGGCGTTGCCGTGGACTTTACATTCGTCGATGTCAATGACTATGTTGACGTTGGCCGAAGCGGGCACGCTCTGCCCTTCGATAGACGTGACGGCCCACGCGCCGTTGAGAAACGAGAGGTTGCGCTTGCGCAGCTTCATGACGGGCGTGCCGGAGACGTCGGTGAGGGTGACGTTCTGGTCGTCGACCACGGTGAAGCCGCCGACGGTGTTGAGGGCGACGTTGATGGCCGATTCGTAGGGGGCGTCCTGGCATAGCATCAGCGAGGTGAGAAATTCGCCGGCGGGAGCGAGCGACGTGCCTTTGGCGGTCCAGGTGCCGTTGATGTAGTTGCATCCGTTGAAGCCGATTACGGAGATGTCGGCGGGATGAGTCTCAGAGGGCTGAAGGGTGAGCTTGGGATGGTTTTCGCCGTTGATTTCCACGGGCTTGCCCGAGACTTCGACGATGCTCCATTCGCCTGCGAGGGGCGATGTGGCTATTGTGGTCACTTCGGTTGTGGTGGTTGTGGTGGTTTCGGCCTTGGTGGGTGCGGGAGCCGGCTGCGAAGCGGTCTTCTTCAACGAAGAGCATGAGCCGAGCATGATGACAGAGGCGCAGATGGCCGTGAGTGCTGAGAGTTTCATTTCGAAGATTGATTTTGAGTGAGAGAGGACGTGATTACATGCCGAACGAGAGGGTGGTGACATAGCTGCCCGACGAAGCCGCCCCGAGGGTGAGGGTGACGTAGCCGGAGCCGCCAAACCATGTGGCCGACATGGCGCCGTGGGTGGTGGAGTAGTTGACGGGCGCACCGTAGGCGTTGACGAGGTAGCCGTAGACGGCGTTGTAGCGCGTCGGGTCATAGTAGGGCGTGGTGTAGTAGAAGCTCGACGCATCCATGCCCGAAGGGCCGTAGTAGAGGGCGGCGTCGGGCCAGACGTAGTTGGCTATCGAGACATTGCGGAGCCAGACCTGCGAATCGTCGTAGCTGCGCACGGTGTAACCTCCGTTGATGAGGAAGTTGAGCGATACGCCGAGGGCCGTGCCGAAATTCACACCGAACACCGAGCGGACAATCGGAGCGTGGGGCGGACGGTGCCAACCGTGAGGCGGGCGCGGGGGCTGCGGACGGTGGTAGTAGGCGTGCGGACGATAGTTGGGACGATAGAACTGCGGATAGTGGTGGCCGTGGTTGCCATGATTGCCGGGATTGCCGGGACGGAAATTGTTGTGACCGTTACCGCCGGGGCGATTATGGTTGTTGTGATTAGAGCCGTTCAGGCCGGGGCGCGGACCCTGCGGCTTTACGTTTCCGGGACGCACGTTTCCGTGATTGCCGCTGTTGCCGTTGTTTCCGTTGTTGCCGGGACGCACGTTTCCGTGATTGCCGCTGTTGATGACGCTTTTGCACATCTACCCGCCGCCGACCAAAGCGTCATTACCGTAGGCCTTCAACATCTTGAACA
>JAIDCC010000069.1 GCA_029056055.1 Duncaniella sp. | reverse complement strand
TGCATGAGCAACGTGCCGAAGGCACGTCCGTACATGGTCGCGTATTTTTTCGCCCGTTTTCATCTTTCGACGTGTTGAGTGTTGCGTCCTCGTAGTCCCGCGATGTCGAAATTGCCCGGTCTCTGTGCTTATTTGAACCGCATTGCGCCATGGCGCGTCCCTACCTGTAAATCAATTCATTGCCTCGCAATACATCCCCGGAATGGATGAACTCCAAAGCCCCACGAATTCATTCGTGGGGATAGCGCCCTTATTAACAAAGACATCCCTGAAGGGGATGAATATCCCTGCGCGTAGGTGATATTCAATCCCAACAGGGATACGTCAGTGTGATAGGTTTCCGAACACCACGAATGAAGTCGCGAGGCTCGCTAGGTAATTCCCGGAGGGGATGCGGCTGTTTCTGTTCTGAGCCTTGAACGTCCTTATCCCCTTATCCACTTGTAGAAAACAAAATCCCCCGCATGGCCCCATCTTCAGGGCCATGCGGGGGATTTTGTTTTATAGCTGCGTGGGGATTACTTCGGGAGGTTGAAGGCCACGGTCATTTCTTTCATCTGCTCGTCAGACATGCCTTCGGGTTCGAAGCCCATGTTGCGAGCGGCGATGTAGATGAGAGCCGACTTGTTGAGAACGTCCACCTGGTCGAAAGCGGCCATGATGTCGTTTTCAACGGCGAAGACACCATGCTTTTCCCAGAGGGTCACGTCGTAGTCGCCGAGTTCCTTGATGGTAGATTCAGCGAGTTCGTTTGAGCCGGGGAGCTGGTAGGGGATGATGCCGAGACCGCGGGGGCAGAATGCCTTGGTTTCGGGAATCATGCTCCAGAGGAGCTTGGTGGCCACGTCCTTGTCGAGATACTTCTTGCAATGGCTCATTGCAACGAGTTCGATGGGGTGGGTGTGGAGCGAAGCCTTGTAGGTGCTTCCCTTGCCGATGAGGTAATTGTGGACGGCGAGGTGCGAGGGGAGCTCCGAAGTGGGCTTCACGGGGTTGTCGGCGATGATTTCGTAGTGGGCGCAATCGTCGGTGATGCGGATGAACGAGCCGTTGAGCATGGGCCAGCGGGCGAGGTCGCGCATACGTTTGTTAGTGCCTTTGCAGAAGAAGTAGCAGCCCTTGAGGTTGGGGAGAGTGGCGCCAATGGGAGTGGCGGGGGCGATGGCAGGCATTGCACGGATGGCGTCGTCGACATATTCGGTGACGTTTACGGTGATGTTGCCGCCGTTGCGCTCGGCCCAGCCTTTTTCCCAGAGGTATCCGGCCACTTCGGCCACCTGCTCAACTTCGTGTGCGAGGGCAGGACGATTATCGAGAATTGACATAATTGTTGGTGAAAAAATGTGAGTATGAATGTATGGTTAGAAATTGTCGGAAGTGCGGTTCAGACGAGCTGCGGGAGGAAGCAGCTTACCACGAGCACCACGATGCCGATGACGAGCACGGTGATGGTGGCTTTGGAGCAGCCTTTCCATTCCTTGAGGATGATGCCCCAGACGTTTGAGAACACTACGTTGAGCGCCATCAGGATGCAGAACGATAGAGTCATCAGAGTGGGCGACTCGGTGAGGAAACCTTTGCCGAGGGCGAGGCCGAAGAACTGGCTGTACCAGAGAGCGCCCGCAACGAGCGAGAAGAGCACGTTGTTGACGAGCACGTCAGCACGACCGTAGTCGCTCCAGGTGTGGTTTTTGGAGTTCTGATAGAAGCAGTAGACGGCATTGGTGATGAAACCGCCCAACGTGACGAGCATCGTCGCGGGCAGCGTCTTGAACATGTCGGGGGTCAGGTCGCCGAAGTTGATGCCGGCGCCGAACTCGAGACCTACGTTGAAGCAGCCGCTCATGAAGCCTGCGAGCAGAGCGATGGCGATGCCTTTGGGGAAGTTGAAGTCTTTGACGGCGGCTTTCTTTTCTTCCTCGCTGAGAGAATTAGCCTTCATCGAACCGGCCACACCGATGATGGCGATGCCGATGAGGGTGACCACCACGCCGAGAATCACCGAGAAGGTGAGCTGCGAGAGAGGGTCGTTTTCAGGGAAGAAAATGTTGAGGAGCACCGGACCCATGATGGTGCCGAGACCTGCACAGGTGCCGAGGGCGATAGACTGGCCGAGGGCCACGCCGAGGTAGCGCATCGAGAGGCCGAAGGTGAGACCGCCGACACCCCAGAGCACACCGAAGAGGATGGTCATCCAGATGTTGAAGGCCTGGTCGGCCGTGAAAAGTTCGCAGAGCGAATGACCCGAAGGCACCGCGAGCAGAGCGCCGAGGAAGGGGAGGAGGAGCCACGCGAAGAAGCCCTGCACAATCCAGTAGCTTTCCCAGCTCCACTGCTTGATGCGGTTGATGGGCACGTAGCAGCTCGACTGACAGAAAGCTCCGATGGCGATGATGAGAAGACCGAGAAGAATAGTCATTGCATGGAGTTGATTAGACGTGAGTAGATGCCCCGCAGCGGAACGGAGCGTTTAAAACCTCATAAGGGTTGTCGCCACGACAGACGCAGCGACAACCCTTTCAGAGGTGTTGACAGATTAGCGTTTCGAGGTCACGTCAGCTTCATACTTCTCGACAGCGCCGATGAAGTCTGCGCCGACGGGAACATTGTTCTTGAGGCAGAACATGTCGTAGACGGCGTTCCAGGGGAGAGCCTTGGCTTCTTCGAGCATGGCGAGGCGCTGGAACTTCTTGTCGGCGAGTTCGTCCTTGCGGATTGACTCGGTGGGCTCGAGCAGAGCGCGGCACATGCACTTCTGGGCTGCACGCGAACCGATGACGTAAGCACCGATGCGGTTGAGAGTGCCGTCGAAGTAGTCGAGACCGTAGTGAACGCGGTTGAGGGCGCCGGCGCGTACGATTTCGCTGAAGAGGTCCATGGTGGGGTCGTCCATGATGGTGACGTGGTCAGAGTCCCAACGGATGGGGCGCGATACGTGGAGCATCAGCTCGGGCACGAAGAGGAGCATCGACGACACCTTGTCGGCCACGCTTTCGGTGGGGTGGAAGTGACCCGTGTCGAGGGTAATCATCATGTCGTTCTTGGCTGCGTAGGCAGTGTAGAAGTCGTTCGAACCGGCGGTGAAGCTTTCCAGACCGATGCCGAACACCTTGCTCTCTACGCAATCCTTCATCCAGTCGTAGCGGTGCTCGAAAATCTGGTCGAGCGAGTCCTTGAGGAGTTCGCGGTAGAGGTAACGGTTGACGGTGATGTCCTTCGAGCCGTCGTGTACCCATGTGTTCATGATACAGGGGTCGTTCTGAGCCTCGCCGATGACGTTGGCGATTTCGCGGCAGCGCTTGGAGTGTTCAATCCAGAAGTCGCGGATGCTCTTGTCGGGGTTGGCCAGCGAGAGGTCGCCGCTCTTGGGGTGAGAGAACGAGGTAGAGTTGAAGTCGAGCTTGATGTCATGTTCGAGAGCCCAGTCAATCCAGCTCTTGAAGTGTTCGGGGGTCACCTGGTCGCGGTCAACGTAGGTCGAACCGAAGTCACCGTAGATTTCGTGGAGGTTGAGGCGGTGCTTGCCGGGGATGAGCGACATTGCGTAGAGGATGTCGGCGCGGAGCTCGTCAATGTTGCGAGCTTTGCCGGGATAGTTGCCGTTCACCTGGATGCCACCGGTGAGTGCGCCTGCGTTGGGCTCGAAGCCGGCCACGTCGTCAGCCTGCCAGCAGTGCATGCTGAGGTGGAAGTTCTGGAGCTGGTCGAGCACTTTGTCGGTATCGATGCCATAGGCGGCGTAACGCTCTTTGGCTATTTCGTAAGCCTGTTTAATCTGTTCTGCGTTCATGGAATTATTGTGTATTGAAGTAAGAATTTAAGTAAGTTCTAAAAATAAAACGATTATGTGATGAAAAATTCTTGAACAATAGAACTCGTTCTTTTTGGATGCTTTGTGTTTGTCACTCAGTCGTGTAGCACGGCTACACTCCTTCGTTCCGCACACAAATCTTCTCAAAAATAACTTCGTTTTATTTGTTCATTTATTTTTCTCACTTACTTGATTATTTCTCTGAAGGGTTGTAGGTGACGGTTTCGGTCGAAGCGGCTGCCACGCGGCGCATGTCGGCGAGCGAATCTACTTCGCCCGAGGCGCGCATCTGCACGAGCACGTTGCCGAGGGCGGTACATTCGGCCGGACCTGCCACTACGGGGATGCCGAGTTCGTCGGCGGTCATCTGCATGAGATGGGCGTTGCGCGAGCCGCCGCCGATTACGTGCAGACGGTCTATGCTGCCGTCATGAAGCTCCTTAAGCCAACCGAGCACCTCTTTGTAGCGACGGGCGAGACTGCGGAAAATCACGTGGACGTAGTCGGCTGTGGTCTCCGGCTTCTTCTGGCCGGTGCGAGCGCAATAATCGTCGATGGCCTTAATCATCGAGTCGGGGTGGGCAAACGCGGGGTCGTCGGGATTGATGATGGTGTCAAGGTCGCTGTCGAGGCAGAGGGCCACGAGGGCGGCCACGTCGTCGGGAGCGTCGACAAACTCCTCGCGGCAGCGTTCGAAAATCCACATGCCGCAGATGTTCTTGAGGAAACGGGTGGTGCCGTCGATGCCACCTTCGTTGGTAAAGTTGTATTCGCGGCTCTTCTCGTTGATGATAGGAGTTTTGCTCTCGATGCCGAGGAGGCTCCAGGTGCCGCAGCTCAGGTAGGCGTAATTTTCGTCGGGAGTGGGGACGCCAATCACAGCCGAAGCGGTGTCATGGCCGGCTACGGCAACCACGGGCACTGCGCCGAGACCTGTGAAGGCCTGAACTTCAGGTGTGAGTGTGCCGATGACTACGCCGGGGTTGACCATCGGGCCGAACTTTTCGCGGGGCACGCCGATGCTTTCAAGCAGCTTGGCGTCGAGGTCGCCCGTATTGGGGTTGAGGATTTGCGAAGTCGAAGCCACGGTGTACTCGGTCACGGCATTGCCGGTAAGCATGTAGGCCAGAGCGTCGGGAATGAAAAGAATTTTGTCGGCTTTGGCAAGCACGGGGCTGCCGTTGTCGGCCATCGTGGCGAGCTGGAAGAGCGTGTTGAAGTCCATGAACTGGATGCCGGTGAGGCTGTATGTCTCTTCCTTCGACACCTTGGTTGCAGCGAATTTCTCGACCGCGCCCTCGGTGTGGCTGTCGCGATAGCAGTGGGGGAGACCTGCGAGCGAACCGTCGGCGTTGAAGAACGCCACGTCGCAGCCCCACGTATCGATGCCGATGCTTTCGATTGTGGCAGCAGGGGTCATGGCGGCGAGCTTGGCGGCTGCCTTGCGCAGACCGAGAAGTATTTCGTGGTAGAGGCCGGGGAGATTCCAGTAGAGGTGACCGTGGAGCGGAAGCATCGGGTGTTTGAAACGTGAGATTTCTTCCATTTCCACTTTCTCGCCGTCGTAGGAGGCGAGGATGGTGCGACCGCTTGTCGCGCCGAGGTCAACAGCGAAATGATATTTTTTCATTCGGGTAAGATATTCTGGGGTACTGTTTTCAGGGTCAATCAAGATGGAAAACTTCCTTGACGGGGATGGTGACGGGCGAGTTGTCGGGATTGACCTCCATGATGTCGGCCATGTAGTCCCACCATTTGCGGGTCACTTCGTCGGCAGCTTCGGCATCCTGTGAGTTGGAGTCGCCCTCCACTTCCTGATATCCGAAAAGTATGTTGGTGTCTTTATCCCAAAAGATTGAGTAGTTCTTTACACCAGACTGGCGGATTTTCTCTTTGAGTTCGGGCCAGAGAGCGGCGTGACGGCGCTCATACTCTTCCTCAAATCCGGGCTTGAGCTGCATCTTGAAAGCAAAACGTGTCATAAGTTAACAAGGTATATATAGATGTTTTAAGGCAGAGACATTCCTCTAAGGACTTGTCTGTCGTGTTGGCAAAATTACGAATTTATTCCGTAGTATGCAAATTTTTCTATAACACGGGTGTGTCAAATTCTGCAAGAAGCAAGATATTTGCAGACTATGTAAAAATTGTTTCCGCCGTGTGCGTTCTTGTCAAAGCCGGCACACGGATTTTGTAGGTACGAAAAAGCGGGAGACCGACACAGAGTCTGTCTCCCGCGGCCTCTCACCGTCGGAGTGAGAGAAAGTCTAAAGACGTCGCGAAGCCTCGCGAGGCAACGCCGAGTCGGGGCAAGTTTTTACTTCTTGTTGCCGAAGAAACGCTGGTAGAGACCGGCGAAGCCCTGGCCGTGACGAGCCTCGTCCTTGGCCATTTCGTGAACGGTGTCGTGGATGGCATCGAGGTTGAGCTCCTTTGCACGCTTTGCAATGCGCATCTTGTCGGCGTTGGCACCAGCTTCGGCCTGCATGCGGCGCTTGAGGTTTTCTTCGGTGTTCCATACGGTCTCGCCGAGGAGTTCGGCAAAGCGTGAAGCGTGTTCAGCTTCCTCGAAAGCGTAGCGCTTGAAAGCGTCGGCGATTTCGGGATAGCCTTCGCGGTCGGCCTGACGCGACATGGCGAGATACATACCTACCTCGCCGCACTCGCCTTCGAAGTGAGCACGGAGGTCGGCCTTCATCTGGTCGTCGGTGTCTTTGGCGATGCCGATGACGTGTTCGGTTACGAACTTAAGAGCCTTTTCGGGGTCGTCGGAGAGTTCCTTGAACGCGCTCTTGGGAGCTTTGCAGACGGGGCACTTTTCGGGAGCTTCGTCACCTTCGTGCACATAACCGCAGACGGTGCAGATAAATTTTTTCTTCATAACGATAATAGTAAAAGAATTGATGTTTGATGTTTTCGAAATCTCTTGGCAGCGGCGGCTGTGCCGACGTTGCCGCGGGGGAGCCTGCTGAGGTTCGGCCCCGGTTGTAGAACGTCGGGACACCGGCGTTTGTTTAAGGCAAAATTACTTGATTATTTCGAAAAATGCAAATCTGCGTATGAAAAAAAGTCGGTCTCCGCAGATTGAGGCGGAGACCGACAGGTCAGTTTCTTTTCAAAAGCGCGGCCGCTTAGTTAGCGGGGTCGAGCACTACGGTGCTGTAGTTGCCTGCGGCGTTGAGCTGCTTCATGTAGTTCATCACGTCGTCGACGGTGATGGAGTTCATCGATTCGATGGCGGGGTTGAAGGTGTCGACACCGTTCACGAGATAGCCGGTGATGGCGTTGAGCCAGGGCTGGTTGAGCTCGCGGTTTTCGGTGTAGTTCTTCACCATGTATTCCTTGATGGGAGCGAGCTCGGCGTCGGTCACGTCGCTTTCCATAGCCTTGAACTGGCCGGCGATGTAGTCGAGCACCTCAGCCTTCATTTCAGGCTTCATGGGGAATTGGGTCATAAGAGTGAAGGGTGTGAAACCGGTGCGTGATGCCTGACCGTAAGCTCTAATAGAGTAGACGGCACCCATGTCTTCGCGTACAGTCTTGATGAGACGGTTGGTGAGAATCTGACCGGCAACCCCTGCAATCTGGGCGTTCTTTACGTCGTAGGGGAGCTGAGCATAACCCATGAGATAAACCCAGGTCTGGGGGGTCTCCATAGCAGTGGTAGCCTCGATGTTGGCTTTGCCGGGAGTAATGTAATAACCGGGGTCGTAAGCATCAAAGTTCTTTACGGCGGTCGAAGCGTCGCCGGGCAGCGATGCGATGTAGGTCTCTACCAGCGGACGGAGCGAGTCGAGGTCGACGTTGCCGACGAAGACGAAAGTCCAGTCTGCGGCGTTTGCAGTCATTTTGTGGACAAGGTCGGTGATGACTTCACGCTTGGCCTCATTGATTCTCTTGGCGGTCAGCACATGACGGAAGGGCGACTTGAAGAGGCCGTTTGAGACTTCACGCGACCAGACGAACTGCGGGTCGCTTTCGCGGTTGGCAACGATGCTTGCGTAGCTCTTCTGGATGGCATTATACTCGTCTTCGGTCCACTGAATGTTCTTGAACGTCATGTAGAGGATTTCCATGAATGCGGGGAGGTCTTTGGGCGTGGTCGCTCCTTCTATATCGCGCGAGAAGGGATTGAACGAAGCTTCGATACCTACGTTCTTGCCTGCGAGATACTTGGTGAGGTCGGAAGAGGTATAGCTGCCGAGACCATTCTGCTGGAGAGCAACGGGCATAAAGCCTACCGAAGAGGTGTCGGCGAGGGCTGCAAGACCGGAATAGCCGCCGCGGGCGGTTGCCTCGAAGAGGATTTCGTCGGCCTTGAACTTGGTCTGTTTGATGATGACCTTGGCACCGTTGGAGAGGGTCCACTCGGTGGTGCCGAAGAGGGGATTTTCAGTTACAGAAACAATCTTGCCGGCCACGGGGGCAACCTCAACGAGGGGTTCGGCCTTGACTTCATCCACGAAGCCTTCGATTTCCTCTGCGTCTACAGCCGCGAGAGCTGCAGCAAGTTGCTCCTTGGTGGGAAGGGTATAGCCCTCTTTCTGGGGCGAAAGCAATTTGAGGGCGCGGTTGTCGGGAGTGATGGTCTCGGCGAAAGCCATGTTAATCATCTCGACGGGAATCTGCGAGGCAATCATCTGAACGAGCTGCCATTCGGTCTCGATGCCGGGCATAGCATAGCCGTCGAGGAAGTGGCGCACATACTCATTGACGTAGCTTTCGTTTTGGGTGGTCTCGCGGTTGTTGTAAGCTCTTTCCAGCATAGACAGATAGTCGCTCTTGGCGCGCTCATACTCAGAGTGAGTGAAACCGCCGCGCTGTGCGCGAAGCACTTCGCGATAAAGAGCCTGAAGCGGGTCAATGATGTCGTTGTCTTTAGCAATCACTACAGTTGTGTAAGCATCTTTGGTCTTCGTAAGGATATAATGACCGAAATAGCTTCCTGCTGCGGCGAAGGGAGCATCGGGCTTCGAAGCGAGGTCCTCGAGGCGCTGGTTTAACATCTGAGCGATAATGTGCTGCATGTACTGCTGCATGAGGAAAGTAATAGAGCCATTGGCCTCTTTGGGCAGAGGGTCGGAAATCCACATGAGCTCGGCGCGGAGCACAGTCTGCTCGGGGTCTTCACCGATGCCGTAGAGGGTGCCTTCGTGGTCGGGCACGGGCTGGTAGGTGCGGGCCGGAGCATCGGCGGGCATTTCGATGTCGGCAAACATCTCTTTGATTTTGCCTTCGATGCGGTCAACGTCGATGTCGCCTACTACGACGATGGCCTGCTGGTCGGGGCGATACCATGCTTCATAGTAGTCGCGGAGTGCCTGATGGGGGAAGTTGTCTACCACTTCCATGGTGCCGATAGGCAGACGGTAGCCATACTTGGTGGTGGGGAAGAGGTCGGGGAGAATCTTTTCATCGATACGCTCCGAGCCTACCATCGAGCGGCGCCATTCTTCATGTATCACAGCGCGTTCTTTGTCGATTTCCTCGGGGGCGAGGGTAAGGTCATTGGCCCAGTCGTGGAGGATGAGGAGGCAGGAGTCCTGAACGGATTCACGCGCAACGGGCACGTTTGAGATGTTGTAGACGGTCTCGTCGATTGAAGTGTAGGCGTTGAGGTTGTCGCCGAACTTCACGCCGATGCTTTCGAGCCATTCACGCAGGGTGTTGTCGGGGAAGTGGGTGGTGCCGTTGAAGCACATGTGCTCAAGGAAGTGAGCCAGACCGCGCTGGTTGTCTTCCTCAAGAGCCGAACCTACGCTCTGGGCGATGTAGAAGTCTGCCTGACCTTTGGGGTATTCGTTGTGACGAATGTAGTAGGTGAGGCCGTTGTCGAGCTTGCCGATACGCACGGCGGGGTCCGTGGGCAGCGGCTGGAGCATCTGGTCGTTCTGCGCCCAGGCGATGACAGGCATCATCATGGCGGCGAGCATCACAGACACTACGCGTTTGAACATTTTTTTCATTATAATAATGATTAGTTTGAATGAGTTGACAATCGGAAATTTTTGCTCTTCACTAATAGACGGAGATTTGGCCGGAAAGTGACAGAAACAAGATGTATTTAACATACTTTAAATAAATCAACGTCCGTTGCGTCGTCTGATTTGACTCATCAACGACTCTTTTCAGGCCTCTTCGTATGCAAAGATTTTGCAAAATTACAAATTTATCAGCAATTTCGAGTAATTAATAAGTCGAAAAAGTTACATTCCACGCGAAATATGTGTATTTTATGGCAATATGTCCTCCTGACAACGAGCAAAACGGCCGGCAAATCCGAATTGTCGGAAATGCCGGCCGCGGAAGCGTGTGCTTTTCAGCGGTGGTAATGATAATCAATGCGCGGAGGCGTCGTAGCATAGACAGGCATCCCCTGCCCCGTGCGAGCGCCGATGTATGTCGGGTCGGAGATGAGAAATGTCTTTCCCTCCGACTCGTAGCGGTCACCCTCGGTGACCCCCGGCAGCGTGAGAGCCACGCTCTCGTGCCCCGGATAGTTAATCATCTGACATTCGATGCCAAGTGCGTTCCAGAGCATGTAGCTGTAGAACACGGCGCGGTCCTCGCAATCGTTGAGCGGGTAGTAGAGCCACTCCTCAAGGAAGTAGGGCTTTTCGAAGCCGTGGGCCTGCTCGTCGGTGGCATACTTTATGGCTGTCTGCGTGAATCCGAGCAGACGGTCGGCTGCCTCGAGAGGGGCCACCGAGTCAAGCTGACTTTTGAGCTGTGCCACGAGGTCGCGGCGCAGAGAGGGGTCGAGACTCGACACAGCGTAGACCTCATAGTCGGTCTGCGGATAGCGATAAAGCATGGGATAGATGTTTGCGTTGACAGTCCCGGCCAGGGTCAGCCCTGCGGCTGTGAGTGTGAAGTCGTGCGGTTTGACCGGGAGGGTCAGCGGGCGGTTGAAGCGCATGTCGACGGCTCGGCCGTGGTCGGCATCGGCGGGGAGCGGACAGGTGGAGACTCTGACAGGCCCGCTGAAGTCGACGCCGTCGGGGAAGAGATAATACTTCTCTCCCGCTACGTTGTAGTAGGGTTTGCCGTAGAGGGTCTGCAATGTGTTGAGCAGGATTACTCCCTCGCCGTTGACGAGCGCGACGCGGATGTTGAAACCAAGGTGGCTTGCGATGTAATGGACGAGCGCGGTGCGCACCGTGGAATGTGCGCGCGTATTTGTCTGTCTGACGTATTCTCTTACGAGGTCGAAAGTCAGGAAGTCGTTCAAGCCGAGCTCACGCGCTTTTGCGGCTATCGCGGCAGCTGCTTCGATGGCCGTAGGATCGGCACTCAGTTTCTCCCATTGTGCCGCAAAATCGGCTCCCTTTTCGAGTTTGCCAATGAGCATGGGAGCGCGTCCGGCTATCACTACGGGCACTCCGTAGAAATCAATGGTCGTTTCCTTACCCGACGTGCGCTGAGGCCGTTTGGTTTCGGGCACCTCCACATCCTTTCGAGCCACTTCGACTTTGGGCTTCTCCGGCCGGGGAGGAGAGGGGAGTGTCACGGCGGGCCGCGTCTTGTCCGGCTCCGGCGCAACAGGCGCTTTCAAAGGCTTCGGCTCGGGCCAGCGTCCCGCTTCCTGAAACTGCTCGTATTCCTGCCATACGGAATTGAAGAATTTCGAGTAGCTGTCGAGCACGGAGTTGCGGAAAGCGTCGTGCTCGGCCATGACGCGGTTGCGGAAGTCGTCATACGACTCTCGCTCCTGCGCGCCGGCAGATTGCGTAGACAGGATGGCAGCCGCGCAGCCAAGCCAAAGAGCGGAGGGCCATCTCATGGCTTAGCGTTCGAAAGCTTTGCGGATGACGGCCGAAAGACGTTCGCTGTGGGCCTGCGCTGTCTCGCTCTCCTTGAGGGCAGCTTCGGCCGCACGCTGACGCGCCTTTGCGGCTGCGCTCTCGCTGACGATGAAGAATGTCTGCATCTCGAAGCCGCCTGTGGGGAGCTCGCGGATTATCGAAAAACTTTCCTGCATCTCGCTTTTGATTTCGCGTTCCACGAGACGTTGGTAAGTGGCCATGAAGTGTTCGAATTCGTCATCGAGGTCGGTGCCGTTGGCCTTGACTTCGTTGGCCACCTGGCCGCGCACTTCCGACCCCGCCATGCCGGCGTAAGAGATGCAGGCATCATTGACGGCCTGCTGATGTCCGATGTTCTTGGCCTTGAAATTTCCGGCGGTGCCGACTACTTCATAGCCGTCGTCGCCCTTCTCTTCGAGGGTTTCGAGATGACGGTTGAGGACGCTTTCGAGTGTGCGCGAGCTGCCGAACACTGTCCAACCTTCTTTCTTGTATTCCTTGAGTTTGGCTTTGGCTTCCTTGTCGATTTGTTTGCGCTGTTTCTTGGTGAGTTCTGCGGCCTGACATGCGCCTATAGCGAGGCAGAGAGTCAGGAGTAAAGTTAAAAATTTCTTCATAGGTGCGTGTGTGAAAAATGTGAATTGAAATTATTGCTGATTGCCGGTGATGACGATGTTGAACACCTTCATGCCCATTTCGTCGTCGGCGCTGCGCAGACGGCTTATCCATTTGGCAAAGTCGGTGTAGCTGAGCGAACGGGGCTGTGTCCCCGTACCTCCGTGGTCGAGGGCCTTGGCAAACTCCCGTGGGGAGAAGAGCACGTAGAGTTGGTCGCGCTCTATCGTGTCGTCGGTGCCGAGGGTCAATTCATCGGCTGTGCCGAAGTTGGGGTCGGCGTGAGCGGAAGAAAAGAACACATATGTCTTTCCGGCCTTGACGGGCACTTTGCCGGTGGTCGACGCCTGGTAGGGGAGAAGTGTCATCACTTCGTTGCCCGCGACAAGGTAGACGGCCACGTAGCCGTTGACAGGCGCGAGGAATTGAAGGAAAAGGTCGTCGCCGCTCGCAAACTCCGTCGCGAAATGTCGCTCTTCGGCGCCGTTGCGCAGAGGCAGGGCTTTGAAGTCTGGAGCCTTGTTTGAGAGGGCGCGCGCTTTTACGGTCACCTTGCAACTGACCACGTAGTGGCCGTCGGAGTCGAGCTCGAATTTGTATTCCGGCTCGCCTTCGTCGGCTATCCATTCACCCTTGACCTCTGTAGAGGTGAGCGACGAGAAAAACGAGGTCTCCCTGCCGTTGAGGTTTTCGCCTCGGCTGATGTCACTTCCCGAAATGACCGTGCCGAATTTCTCGGCGAGCGCGTTGAGACGGGCGCGTTCGAGAGCTTTTCGCCGCGCGTCGGCGGGCGAGTCGGTGGCATCGCCGTAATAGGTGGCCTCACCCGTGATGGTGACCACCTTTTGAGCGGTCACCACGACGGTCGCGGCCAGCAGTGCGAGCAGAGAGAGAATGAGGCGTTTCATTACGGGCGGAATTTAAGTGTGTCCCATCGCTGCGCCATTTCGCCCGACAGACTTACGGTCGGGGTCTGCGTCTTGGCGTTGACGGCGTTGCTTTGGGTCTTGACTTCTTTGATGACGTAGTCGGCCAGACGGTGGGGTGTCGTGTTGCCCTTGGTCTCCTGGAGGTGTTTCAGTACATAGTAGGTGAACAGACCGTGGTTCATGCCGGGGTAAGGCATGGCCGTTTCGTCGCCCGAGGCCGCGCTGAGCACCATCATGTTGCCTTTCGGCGCAGATTCTTTGGGTTTGATTGACACGCCGCGGGCCTTGACAATCTGTTCGCCCGACACCGCACGCTGCGCTCCGCTGAAACATGCGTCGAGAAGCACCACCACGTCGCGTGCGTTCATCGACCCGAGTTCGTCGTAGAGCCGCGACAGCTTGAAGCAGGTCTCGGGTGCAGTGGCGTTTCCGTCGACGGGCAGCAGGTAGGCATCTTTCGAGTGTTCGTCGGGTATGCCGTGGCCGGCGTAGTAGACGAACACCTCGGCCTCGCCGTTAAGGTCTTCCGAGCGGTTGCGCAGGCGGTTCATCGCCCCGAGCAGTTGGCCGAGTGTCGCGTTTGGCAGGTGAATGATGTTGTTTTCCGGGATTCCGAGCGTTTTGTTGAAGTAGTCGGCTATGCCCTCGCCGTCGTTGATAGCCGAAGCCACGTCAGAGGCGTTGGCATAGTCTTCGCAGGCAATGACGAGCGCGAGGCGGTTTTGCATTTTGCGGTCGGCTTCGGGCACGTTGCGGTCTACGTCGCTTTTGAGCTGCGTGCGTGCTGCCGTCTGACTTTTGACCTGTTTGTCTTTGGGGGTGTTGAGGATTGTGTTGTAGTCGATATAGACGTCGGGCACGCTCGCATAGCTCAGCTCCTTGCCGTTGTCATAGGTGTAGGCTTTGCCGCCGGGGGTGATGAGTGTCACCGAGGCCACCTTGATGCCCTCGCTGTCGATGTAGTAGCGGGGCGACCGTATGTCGATGCCTTCGAATACCGATTTGAATGTCTCGGCTTCGTTGTTTTTCAGAGGCACCGGTACGAGTATCGGGCCGTAGTTCGACTCGATTTTGAACACCTGATTGTTGGGGTCGTAGGGCAAAAGGTTGAGCGACGAGAGGCGGAGGTTGCTGCCGTAGGTCGACATGTACTCTTCGGCGGCTTCGCGGCGCAGACGGTCGGCTTCCTGTTTCACCGTTGTCAGGTTGACGCGGTTTTCATATTTATCGTCAGGCTCGAATTCGCCTCGTTTCACCCACGTCTCAAGACGCTCGGTGATGAAATTAGTGGCGAAATCATTGTAGAGCGGGGCGTCGACACTGACGTTGTCATCGCCCAGGCCGGAGGTGTGGAAGTGCTTCGTGCCACCCTCGGCCGCTGCGATAATCGGCGGCATGAATACGTCTTTCAGCGGGTCTTCG
This sequence comes from Duncaniella sp., assembly GCA_029056055.1. GTDB lineage: Bacteria > Bacteroidota > Bacteroidia > Bacteroidales > Muribaculaceae > Duncaniella. The sequence goes on along the minus strand of JAIDCC010000069.1, from coordinate 35,705 downwards.
CCCATGGCCGACAGTCGCTCGTTGATTTCGGCAAACGACGACTGGTCTTCGAGGCAGAGATAGCAGATGCCGAGGGCGCGCAGGTATTTCACCGATGTGGGGTCGGTTTCAAGCACGGAGCGAAATTTCAGCGAAGCGGCGTCGAAGTAGTTGCGTGCCTGACGGCGCAGACGCTTCGCCTCTTTGTCGTCCGAGGTATTGACCGCTTTGTTAAACGATGTCACCGCCATGTTGTAGTAGTCCATGCCCTGATGCTTGGCCACACTCAGTTTGCCCGGTGTCAGCTCGTCGATGCTGTTGTAGATGTTGAGAGCCGAGCGGTAATCGTTGAGGTCTTCGTAGAGATTGGCCTGAAGGGTGAGCAGACGTGTGTCGTTGGGTTTCATGGCCAGTGCGGGAGTGAGAAATTCCTGAAGAAACTGGCCGTGACCGCCGTCGACGCAGGCTTGGATGCCGATGAGGGGCAGTTGCTCGTTTTGCGGATACTGTTTTATGGCCTCGCGCATCACCGCTATCGCCACGGGATAGTTTTTGGCTTCGAGACAGGCCGTGCCCATGAAGGCATACACCTGTTCACGGCGCGAGTCGGCACCGCTCGAAAGGTAGAGACGGAAGTAGTCGATGGCTTTCTCCCACTCGCGTGCGTTGTAGGCCGACGAGGCGGCCACGTAGCAGATTGTCGGAAACACCTCAGGGTCGCGCTGCCAGTTTTCATCCTTAAGTGCGGGGTTGAGCTGCGTGTCGAGGTAGGCGCGGGCAAATGCGTTCATCGAGGGCATATCCTCGCGCGACGAATAGTAGAAGGCTCCTTTCAGCAGGTCGGGATTAATCTGGCGAAGGATGTCGCGGCAATGCAGCAGCCCGGCCGAGGAGGCGGGTTGCAGGGCAAGCGCCTCGACGGTCTGCGAGTAGAGGTCGCGCAGGGCGGGGTAGAGGGTCGCCGGGTCTTCACCGTCAAATTTCCTGTTGCGGTAGGCTTTGAACCCTTCGGTGGCAAGCGCGGCGAGCGAGTCGGGTGAGATGATAGCTGCACTGTCGGCGTCGGTCACAGTGATTTCCACCGCTGACGCTTCCGGGGCGGCGATATTCCTCGCATCTGTGTCGGCCATGACGGACGCCGTCACCGAAGCTGCCGCGAGCACTCCGCTCAGGGGCAGAAAGAATGAGGGTCTGAATGTCATTTGTTAAAAGTCTATTGAGTGTTAAAGCGCGTCGACAAAGGTGATTTCCGTGGTGATTCGGCGGAACTGGCTTCCTTTGCCTTCGGCCACGTTGATGTCGATGCGATAGGAGGTCTTCATGTCGTTGAGCTCGGCCACGTTGTCCTCGAGATACTTTTTCACGCCCTGTGCGCGCAGGAATGCGAGTTGCTCGTTTTGGGTAATTCGGCCTTTTGGCGCTACGGTCACGGTAGACATCTCTCCGTTGTTGTAGACAGGTTCGTCTTCAAACGCTCCGTAGGTGCCGTCATATATGATGCGTCCCACGATTGGGCTCGAATCGGCTGTGCCCGAGATGCGCACGTTGGCTTTCTTGCCTTCCTTGAGATAGCGCGCCAGTTCGCCTTCGAGCGACTTCTTGACAATTTCGAGCATCGACGAGGCCGCGCCCGACTGACTGATGAGATACTTGCCGGGGCCGAAGTCTTCGCGCGCCGTATAGCCTGGGTCTACTTCGTAGGTGTAGCTCACCTTGTAGTTGAAGATGCGTCGTCCGTCGGCGTCATAGTCGGGCACGACTTCCGTGGCTACGGTGATATTGGTGTGGTCTGAGATGATGTCGCGGCTCTTGGCCTCTTCTACAATCTTCTCCTGAAGCTCGCGCAGTTTTATCTCTTCCATCATCTGCTGCTCGATGAGGGCGAGCGACACCTCTTCCTCTTCGTCGGCCTGCATGAAGTTGAGTTCCGCACGGTCGATGTTGTTGTAGATGTAGGTCTTGCCGTCGGCCGAGTTGAGCACCTCGGCATAAATCATTTCGAAGCGGTCGAGGGCGTCTACCGCATAGCGTGCGTTCGAGAATTGCAGGTTGTCGGCGCTTGAGAATGCCCCTACCTCGTCGGCCGCGACGGGCAGATAGATGGAGGGCATGTTGGAGAAGCTCACTTCGAGCAGGCCGTGACGGTCGTCATACTGTCCGAGCGACACCTGTGCCATGGCCACCATGTCGGGGGCGAGGCGCGTGGCCACTTCGTCCTCAAACTGACGGCGCTGACGGGCGCGTGTCTCGTCGTTGACACGGTTGTGATATTCTTCGAGACTCTCGCCGGGCATCATCTTGAGCCACTCGTTCATGAGTTTGTTTACCTCGTCGTCAACCAGACGGTTGTAGAACGGTTCGAGACTTTTCATTCGTCTTACGTCTACAGCTTTCTCGGTGTTGTAGACAAGGAGCGTGTTACGTTTGGAGTCTGGGATGAACTCTACGTCGCTCACCATGCCCGAGGGGACGTTGATGGTCTGACGTGCCGAGTCGGGCACGAGAAGGTTGACTATGGCGATACTCGTGGGCGACTGCGCCACTACCATATACTTGCCGTCGAAATTGTAGCTGCCGCTGAGGGCTTCGCCGATGTTTTCGACGGTGTTCTTGACAATGAACGTGCGGGTGTCGTAGATGTTGGCCTGCCCGTCGTCGGTGAGCACGGCAAATTCCGAGTCGTCGTCAGAGAAGATGATGTCGTTCACTCCGGTCTCGAAGTTCCATTTGTGACGCACCTTCTTGTCTTCGAAGTTGTAGACCGTCACGAGCGGCCCCGAGACCGTAGCAAGGTGATAGCCGTTGCCGCTGAGCGCAATCTTGTCGGCCGGATGAATGAGTGGCATCGAGCCTGTGAGGTTGAACTTGCGCGCGTCAAACATCAGCACAGCTGTATCGGTGGCCACGACTATGTTCAAGGCGTCGGGTGTGTAGGCGACAGCGCGGGGTTGGCCGAAGCGCTTGGTGTCAAGCTTGTGCTTCACGGCGTCCTGCTCGGTGTTTGAATACACTTTCATGTTGCGGCGTCCTTTCTTGTCGGAGGTGACCACGGCAAAGTTAATGCCTGTGGGGTTGATGGCAACACTTTTCACCGTGTCGCCGGTCAGGGCCATGGGGAGGCCGCGCATGTTGTAGACGTTTTTAAGCGAGTAGGGGTAGGCTGTCATTGAGAAGGTCGACAGCCCGAGAGGGGTCTCTTCCATTAGGAAATGTAAATCGGGCGCGGAAAAGTCTCCGGCACCTTCCTCGGTGCCGGAGGCGCTCACGCCTGACGCTGTCAGGGCAAGAGTCAGAGATAAAGCTACTATCTGATTTCGTGTGAATGCTTTCATGTGATGCTTGATATGGGTGTTGGGTCGGTAGCTGCGGTTAGAGCGGAAGTATGTAGAGACGGGTGGAGTCGGCGCCTTCGGCGGGTGCTTTGGTCTCGATGAGTTTGTTGAGGCCTCCGAGCACTTCGTCTATGTCGAAATAAAAGTCGGTCATAATCAGGATGTGCACCTCCTCGGCATTGAGCCCTTGCGTCTGCTCGCGGGCCAGAAATTGCGAGGGGAGGATGGCGTAGCAACCCACGGGTTGTCCCAGTTCCGATATCGATACGGAGCCGTCGATGCCAGAAATCTTGAACACGTTGAAGTAGACCGGCGAGTCGAGGGTGTTCTCCACCATGAAGCTCAGCGCTCCGTCGTCGGAATGGAGCGACAGCACTTCCGCGTCGGGTTGGAGCGACGCGAGGGCTTCCGGGTCGGGCAGCAGAGCATAGAGTTTCTTGCTGAGACGGTCGGCGTCCATCTTGAGATTGAAGGCCGCGGGGTCGTAGATGTGGAGCGAACGGGTCACTTTGCCTTTTTCCACGAACACCACGCCGTCGTTGTCGTCGGCTTTCGTGACGCGGATGTGTTCGTGGATGGCACGGCCGTTCGACTTTGCGGCGCGGAGCGCGTCGGCTATGAGTTTCGAAACGCTGTTCTCTCCCGTTGTGGTGCATGTGTAGGTCACAGGTTTCTTCGCGTTGTTGTCGTGGATGTCGACGCTCGCGCCTGCGGGTATCATGAGAATGTCGGAGGCCGAGAGACGTGCGCCTGTCTTTAGCGGCACTGCTCGTCCCGATTCGAGTCGTGTCACTGCTCCCTTCATACTCTCAACGGTCAGTTCGGCCCGTACAGCCGTCAGGCTAAGCAAAAGCACTGTGATTAAGGCAATAAGTCTTGACATTTCAGGAAGGTTGTTGTTTAAGGTTAGTCGTTTGTCGTGATTTGTTTCTGATGAATGTCGCCGCGCTCTTGCCGTAGTGTTTCAATCCCGCCCAGATGTCGAGGGCAAAGAAGCAGAAGGTCAGCATGAGCAGAGGATAGGATATGTCGATGACAAACCTGTGGTCGACGTAGAGGTAATAGCCTATGCGTATCAGGATGTAAAGCACTCCAATCTGCAACACGCGCAGCCACATGCCTCGCGCCGGACTCGAATAGGTCAGCATGAGCACGCAGAGCAGCAGACTAAGCAGGAATGCCACCGTCATGGTGAAAGGTCTCCCGGTTTCTGTGTAGTGTTCGCCGCGCAGCAGGGTGCTTGCGGCATAGGCGTGAATCAGCACGCCGTCGGTCTCCTGACCGATTGGAGTGGGGTGTAAGTCGGTCGCTTCTCCTATCGCTCCGACGAGCACGATGCGCCCTTCGATTTTCTCGGGTCGGTCGGCCACTTCATGCCACGGCACTATGGTGAAGCGGCGGCTCGGAAAGTCGATGCGCAGATTGCTTTCGGAGGTCATAGCCGCGGCTTTCTCTCCCCGGTAGAGTGCTGTCACCGCGGTTGCAAACGATTCAAGCGTGTCGGAATATTCGGTGATGAATGTGGGTCGGAACGAGCGGATGGTTTTGCCGCTGCGCGATGTGGGGAAATTGACAACGCCGAGACGGGCCTCGGGGGCCAAGGCCTTATAGAAATAGGTGGTGTCGTCGAGTGTGAAACGTTCGGGCGAGTCGGATGTGCGGCTCACGCCCCCGGCCATTACGACGTTCTGACACGCGCTGATAGCATCGAGAAGCGATTCGTCGTTTTCGCGAGGTTCGGCGAAAGTGACGTCAAGCCCCACGACTGCCGGGTTCATGTAGCTTAGCAGGCGTATCACGTCGGCGACGTCGTCGCGGTCGGTGTCGGCGATGTCTACTATCACGATGTCGGGGTCGAGCGCCCTCACGGGTCGCGAATCGGCTGCCGTGCAATAGAAATCGGTCATGTTGAAGTCTCCCTTGTCTTTCGACTGTAGAATCGTGGCTGCCGAAAATGACAGGGGCTGCGAGAAGAGCAGCGAAAGCAGAAAAGCAAGACAGGTCACCCATACCGCCTCGGGCACAGCCGCGCGAAGACGCTCCTTCAGCGAAGGCTTCGGTGGCTCATTGGGGGGGGGTAATTAGTTGATTGTCAATATGTTTGCTTTTCGTCATGGTATTGAGACGTGATTGATTGCCGCAAAGTTAGTAATTTTCAGCATATTAACCAAATCCGCATAACGAATTTTTTCGATTGTCAGAGCGGGCGGTTGGAAAAGTCAAGCTAAAAGCGTAAATTTGCATCCAAATTTACATATCGAAGTTGTTTAAACTTTTTTCTTTTCGGAGATTTTATCAGATTTTTGAGATGATTTTTTCGCATCGAAGAGGGAGTGTAGCGAGCTACACGACCGATGAGAGGCGAAAAATCAGCCAAAAAGATGATGAAAGACCCGAAAAGAGGTCGTTATCCAACTTCTACCTTAATGAATTATTTTTCACCGTAAAAAAGTTTAAATAACTTCGCCCCGAAAATGACCCGAAATACCTCTCTCAGACATACTGAGTATGAATATGCCACCCTGTCAAACGGAATGCGCCTCGTGGCCACCTGCCGTCCCGATGCTATCGCCGAGCATTGTGGCGTGATAGTGATGGCCGGCTCACGCGACGAACGCCCCGGCGAGGAGGGGCTGGCGCATTTCGTAGAACATACATTGTTTAAAGGCACGCCGCGCCGCAGTGCGTGGCACGTGCTCAACCGCATGGAGGTAATCGGCGGCGAGCTCAACGCCTATACCACCAAGGAGGAGACGGTGGTCTACACCTCGTTTCCGGCCGGACACCTCGACCGTGCTTTCGATTTGATTTCCGACCTCGTGGTCAATTCCTCATTCCCCACCGACGAAGTGGAGCGCGAAAGGGGAGTGGTGCTTGAGGAGATTGACTCCTACCTCGACACGCCCTCGGAGGCTGTGTTCGACGATTTCGACGAATTGGTCTATGCCGGCTCGCCGCTTGCCCATAACATTCTCGGCTCTTCGGAAAGCGTGTCGCGTCTGACGGGTGCCGACTGCTGCCGATGGCTCGAACGTCACTATGTGCCGTCGCGTATGGTGGTGTTCTATTCGGGACCTCTCGGCGCCGACAAGGTGGTGCGCAAGGCCGAGAGCTATTTCGGCGCGTTCACCCGTGAGGGCGAGCCTCTCGACCGTCGTTTCCCGACGGTTCTTCCCGCGTTTGATGAGGTGAAGAGCATCGACTCCAATCAGGCTCACGTGGTGCTCGGCGCCCGCATCGGGGGCCTCGACGACTCGTCGCGTCACGTCATGGCCCTCTTTGCCAACACACTCGGCGGCCCTTCGATGAACTCTCTCCTCAATCTCGAACTGCGCGAGCGCAACGGCTGGGTCTACATGACCGATGCCTCGCGCACGCTGCTTTCCGACACCGGACTGCTCACCATCTATTTCGGCTGCGACAAGGCCAACGTCGGCAAGTGTCGCCGCAGGGTCTCAAACATTATCGACAAGATTGCCGCCGGGTTCTACACCGAGCGCCGTGTCTCGAGTGCTGTACGGCAATACATGGGGCAGCTTATCATGGCTTCTACGGCCGCCGAGTCGACCATTCTTTCGGCCGCGCGTTCCACTCTCTATGAAGGGCGCGTCACCACCCTCGACGAAATCCGCCGTGAGCTTGAGTCGGTCACTCCGGCCATGATGCGCGAGGCGGCCTCTTCGCTTCAGTCTCTATCGTGTCTCGTGCTCGAATAGCCGCTCCACGTCGAGCGCCACTGCGTCGGCGGTGTTTGGCCCGATGATGCGCGAGGCCGCGCGTTTCACCTCGGGCATTGCGTTTTCCACGGCCACGGCGTCTGTGGCGGCCTCCATCATCGACAGGTCGTTGAGATTGTCGCCGTAGACCGTCACCGCCTCGGCGCCCGTCATGGCTGCGAGACGCTCCACGGCGGCGCGTTTCGATACGCCTGCGGCAAAGACCTCGATGTAGGCCACCGTGGGTTGCACGGGGTCGCGGTAGGCCGACACCGACAGCTGCCCGGTGCCGCGCAGTTCGTCGGCCAGCGGCATGATGCGTTCGCTCCCGCCTATGCCGAGCATGAGCATCACGTCGTCCATCGCCGTTGAATAGGCTTCCGGCCGGTCGAACACAAACCGTTTCAGCGGCAGGTCGCGGCGGTCGAGCCAGAAGTTTTCTTCGCGGCGCGTCAACTTCCCGTTGTGAAATACCTCAAGACGCGATGCATCGGCCAATCTGTAGACAAACGGGTTTACACCGTGCGCGAGAAAGCGGTCAACGGTTTCCTTTTCGAGCTGTGCGCCCATCGTGACGGGGTCGATAAATCTTTGCGCGGTGCGGTCCCAGAGTGCGGCTCCGGTCATTACGATTGCCGGAAGTTTCGAATAGACTCCGGCGAGAAGCGGCTGCACGGTGGCCGGTGTGCGGGCGGTGGCCACGGTGAAGAGTGCGCCCTCGCGTCCTACCCGCGAAAGCACTTCGGCACTGCGCGCCGAGACGCGGCTGTCGCTCCCGAGAAGGGTGCCGTCCATGTCTGAAACGTATAATCGCTGCATGATTTTATGTGGAAATATGGGTGTAAGTCTGTGAATATCTATCTATTGCGGGCGTTAAACACAGCTCGCGTACGGGCACGAAAAAAGGGTAAGCTTACTACATCGCACCGCTACAACCCACTACCGTTGCTTCGATCAAGACCTGGCGGAGTTCGTGGGGAGCATGTCGTGTAGGACTTACCCGAGTGCAAAATTACTACATATTTTTAATTCCACCAAATTTTTTCTTAAAAAAATGCATGACATGCGATTTTTTTGTCTGCGATGCGAAAAATTTGACAAAAAATTTGTATTTTTGCAAATTGAAATCGAATACACAAATGGCAGAAAACACTCTACTCGAACGTCTCGACGGCATAGAATCACGATTTGAAGAGGTCGGCACTCTCATCACCGACCCCTCGGTGATGGCCGACATGAAACGCTACGTGCGCCTGACCAAGGAATACAAAGACCTTGAGAAGCTGACGGCGGTCACACGTCGTTACCGCGACTTGCTCGGCAACATCGACGAGGCACGCACCGTGCTCGCCGACGAATCCGACCCCGAAATGCGCGCCATGGCCAAGGAGGAACTCGACGAAGCGCAGTCGCTCCTGCCGGCGCTTGAGGAAGAAATCAAGCTCCTTCTCATCCCCGCCGACCCGGAAGACGCCAAAAACGTGGTGCTCGAAATCCGCGGTGGCACCGGCGGCGACGAGGCGGCCATCTTCGCAGGCGACCTCTTTAAGATGTATTCGAAGTATTGCGAGTCGAAAGGGTGGCAGTTTGCCGTCACTTCGGCCAGCGAAGGCGCGGCCGGAGGCTTCAAGGAAGTGGTGGTCAGTGTCACCGGCGACAATGTCTACGGCACCCTCAAATATGAGAGCGGCGTACACCGCGTGCAGCGCGTTCCCGCCACCGAGACCCAGGGCCGCGTCCACACGTCGGCCGCCACGGTGGCAGTGCTCCCCGAGGCCGAGCCTTTCGATGTTGAAATCAACGAGGGCGAAATCAAGTGGGACACTTTCCGCTCGGGTGGCGCGGGCGGTCAGAACGTCAACAAGGTCGAATCGGGCGTGCGCCTGCGCTACATGTGGAAGAACCCCAACACGGGCGAAACCGAGGAAATCCTCATCGAGTGTACCGAGACCCGCGACCAGCCCAAGAATAAAGAACGCGCGCTCTCGCGCCTGCGCACGTTCATCTATGATAAGGAGCATCGCAAATACATGGACGACATCGCCTCGCGGCGCAAGACGATGGTCTCGACGGGCGACCGCTCGGCAAAAATCCGCACCTACAACTATCCGCAGGGGCGTATCACCGACCACCGCATCAACTACACCATCTACAATCTCCAGGCCTTCATGGACGGCGACATCCAGGACGTTATCGACCAGCTCACCATAGCCGAGAACGCCGAGAAGCTCAAGGAAGCCGAATTGTAAGACATACCACTCTGAATATCTTCGTATTAACACCAATCATATTATGACATACACCGACCTCGTCGAGCAGATTCGCAAGAAGGGCAGCTTCCTCTGCGTGGGCCTCGACACCGACATCAAGAAACTCCCCGCCCCTCTGCGCGACAGCGAAGACGGCGTGTTTGAATTCAACAAAGCCATCATCGACGCCACCGCCCCCTACTGCGTGGCCTACAAACCCAACACCGCTTTCTATGAAAGCCTCGGCGTGAAGGGCTGGGACGCACTGCAACGCACCGTGGCCTACATCCGCAACAACTATCCCGACATGTTCATCATAGCCGACGCGAAGCGCGGCGACATCGGTAACACCTCGTCGCTCTACGCCCGCGCCTTCTTCGAAAGCATGGACGTCGATGCCATCACCGTGGCTCCCTACATGGGCTTCGACAGCGTCAAGCCTTTTATGGAGTACGGCGGCAAGTGGGTCATCCTCCTCGGCCTGACCTCCAACCCCGGCAGCCACGATTTCCAGTTCCTCACCGACGCCCACGGCACACGCCTCTTCGAGCATGTGCTCGAGACCGCACGCTCGTGGGGCGACAAGGAGAAACTCATGTTTGTTGTGGGCGCTACTCAGGGCGCGATGTTCAGCGAGGTGCGCCGCGTGGCTCCCGACAATTTCCTCCTCGTGCCCGGCGTCGGCGCTCAGGGCGGCTCGCTCGACGAAGTGGCGAAGTGGGGCATGAACCGCGACTGCGGTCTGCTCGTCAACTCGTCGCGCGCCATCATCTATGCCTCGTCGGGCGACGACTTCGACCGCGCCGCTGCCGCCGAAGCCCGCAAACTCCGCGACCACATGACCATTCTTCTTTCCACCTACGGGGTGATTTGAAATTAGTATAAAACAACCTTATATCATGAACACATTTAAAAAAATCATCTGCGGCGGTCTCGTGGCCGCATCGCTCCCCTTGGCCGTCTCGGCTCAGGGCGATGCCTCCGAACTCGTCGCTTTCCCCGGAGCTGAAGGCTTCGGCCAGTTTGTCACCGGCGGCCGCGGTGGCAAAGTCTATCATGTCACCACGCTCGAAGACAACAACGAGCCCGGTTCGCTCCGCTATGCCATCAATCAGAGCGGCCCGCGCACCATCGTCTTTGATGTCGACGGCACCATCTATCTCAATTCCGAGCTGAAAATCCGCAACGGCGACCTGACCATTGCCGGCCAGACCGCTCCCGGCGACGGCATCTGTCTCGCCGACTTCCCCGTGGTGCTCTCTGCCCCCAACCTCATCGTGCGCTTCATGCGCTTCCGTCTCGGCAACAACAATGTCGACAAGCACGAGGGCGACGGCCTCGGCGGCATGGACGGACGCGACATGATTATCGACCACTGCTCGGTGAGCTGGAGTGTCGACGAGTGTCTTAGCGTCTACGGTAGCAAGAACTTCACCGTTCAGTGGTGTATGGTGTCGCATTCGATGGTCAATTCAGGCCACTCGAAGGGCGCTCACGGCTACGGCGGCAACTGGGGCGGCTCGGGCGCGAGCTACCACCACAACCTCCTCGCCCACCACACTTCGCGCACACCCCGTTTCGGTCCCCGTCCCTCCACTCAGACCGACGAGCGCATGGACTATCGTAACAACGTCATCTACAACTGGGCAGGCGAAGGCTGCTACGGTGGCGAAGGCATGAACGTCAACGTGGTCAACAACTACTATAAGCCCGGTCCCGCCACCACAAACGTATCGCGCGCCAAGCGCATTGTGGCTCTCGGCGTGCGCACCGTCGACTACTGTCTCGACAAGAACACCACCGTTGCCGCCTACAACAAGGTTGCCGGTACGTCGGTCAAGAGCTCTTCGGTTACGGGTGGCCGCGACAACAAGGGCAACTATGTCGCAATGGGTCTCAAGAAGTTCTACATCGACATGGAGGCCAACACCATCACCGTCAACGACCAGCCCGTCAAAGTGACCTGGAACAGCTGGAAGCCCATGCTCCACGTCTGGGCCAAGATGTTTGTCGAAGGCAACTACAACCCCGACTATGCCGATTTCAACGAAGACAACTGGAATGTAGGCGTCTTCGACCAGATTAACAAATCGGGCAATGACAAGACCTTCGACGATGCCGTCAAGGCTCAGATGGTGCTTGCTTCGCCCATCGCCTTCCCCGCCACTACCACCCACTCGGCTCAGGATGCCTACGAGCGCGTGGTCGACTATGCAGGTGCTTCGCTCCGCCGCGACGCCTACGACACGATGATTGCCGATGACGTGCGCAACGGTGTTTCGTCGTTCCACACCGATGGTCTCGGCGACGGCTTCGTCAACTCGCAGAACGACGTTGTCTATGCCGACGGCTCGAAGGGCTGGCCCGTGCTTGAGACAGCCGAAGCTCCCGTCGATACCGACGGCGACGGTATGCCCGACGCATGGGAAACCGAAAACGGCCTCGACCCCGCCAACGGCGAGGATGGCGCGCTGACCGCCGCCAACGGCTACACCAACCTCGAAAACTATCTCAACTCGCTCGTGGCCCACATCATCGAGGCACAGAACGCAGGCGGCAAGGTTGAAACCTCAGGCATCAACGACATTTTCGAAGATGCAACTGTAGCACCCGCCGACGGTCGCATCTACAACCTCCAGGGCTTTCAGATGACCGAGCCCCTCGCTCCCGGCATCTACATCCGCGACGGTAAGAAGTTTGTCGTGAAATAATCTCTCTGATTTACCAAAACAAATCGGGCGCCACTCACAATTTCTGTGAGCGGCGCCCGAGATTTTTATTTGAGCAGCTAAACTGAGAGGATGGTGAGTGGGGTAGCGCCGAGCAGGGCGGCGGCTTCCGAGAAACTGCTCCAATAGGAGCCGTAGATGCCCCGGCAGAGGCTGAGGGCTGTCATTTCCACGACAGCCTCGACGATGCCTTCCTGCGTGTCGCGCCGCGCTTTTGCCGGCGAGCACACTATGCGTGCGCCGAAGTGCTCGCGCAGGGTCTGTTTGGTCGCTTCGTCATCTGTGGCGAGGTAGAATTTCACTTCCGGATGCGAGGCGATTTCCCCCTGCATGGCGTTGATGAAAAGTTCGAGCGGACTCCGTTCAATCGACATTCGGTTGTCGGTGCGACGGATGTGGATTCCCACGAAACTCTTTCCATCCCCTCCGAGCCGTCGTGAGGCCTCGGCTTCGATTTCGGGCCGCACGCGGAAGAGTTCGCGGTAGAGCGCGCCGGCGAACGGATAGTAACTGAGACCGCTCGCTATGAGAATGCGTCCGGAGGTCGCCCCGATTGTCTCGGCAATGCGGTCAGGCTCCGGCCACTGCATCCCGTCGGTCAGTCTGAGATTGTATCGCCCCGTCTGGAGGAGTCTCGCAAGCATGAGATTGCGCTTACGGTTGTCGTCGTAGAGAAACAGAGCCTTCAGAGCCGAAACATTCTCGGGCGCGTGAAAGCCGTGGGAGGGGAGGAACAGCTTTTCAAACGGGCATTTCAATTCCGAATTGACAGGCCAGACCACTCGGTAGTCAGCCCCGGCATGCGAGGCGAGGCTCACCCCCGAGGCGATAGCTCTCATGCGGTTGGCGAGTCCGCCCTTGGCCACGATTATCAGTTGCTTCATGTAGAATGTCGTTTCTTTCTACCGCAAAGTTAAACAAAAATTTCAAAACGTCTCGAATTGAGACTGATAAATCCGAGAAAAATCCGTAACTTTGCAAGTTGAAACATTCTAAGGACAACCGAATCTCACTTATGGCAAATATCGCATCATCCACCGAAGATTTGGGTCAAAAGTCGATTGGACGGCTTTTGGTGCAATACTCCATACCTGCGATTGTGGCATCGCTCGTCACGTCGCTCTACAACATTGTCGACTCCATTTTCATTGGTCGCGGCGTCGGAGCCATGGCCATCGCGGGTCTGGCCATTACCTTCCCCCTCATGAACCTCGTCGTGGCATTCTGTATGCTCGTCGCCGCGGGCGGTGCCACTATCAGTTCGATTTTTCTCGGCCAGCGCAACTATGACCGTGCCACCGACGTGGTCAACAACGTTTTCACCCTCTGCCTCATCCACTCCGTGGTGTTCGGCGGACTGACGCTTCTGTTTCTCGACCCGATACTTCTCTTCTTCGGCGCTACGAAAGAGACCCTTCCCTACGCACGCGAGTTCATGCAGGTGATACTCTTCGCCACACCTATCGCCTTTGTCTTCATCGGCCTTAACAATCTGATGCGAGCCACGGGCTACCCGCGCAAGGCAATGATTTCGGCACTCATCTCGGTGTGCGTCAACGTCATCCTCGCTCCCATCTTCATCTTCCATTTCGAGTGGGGCATACGCGGCGCGGCGCTCGCCACCGTGTGCGGCCAGTCTACGGCCTGCGTGTGGGTGCTCTGCCACTTCCTTTCAAAGAAATCGTCAATCCACTTTCAGCGCGGCAACAAATGGCTGTCGCTCACCATCGTCAAACGCATCTATGCCATCGGCCTCTCGCCCTTCCTGATGAACGTCTGCGCGTGTGTGGTGGTGATTTTCATCAACCGCGCCCTACTCGATTATGGAGCCGACATGGGCAACATGGCAGTCGGCGCCTACGGAATCATCAACCGCACGTCGATGTTCTTCGTGATGATTGTGTTCGGTATCACCCAGGGTATGCAGCCTATCCTCGGCTTCAACATGGGTGCGTCGCGTTTCGACCGTGTCAAGCGCACGCTGCGCATCGGCATCTGGCTCGGTATCACCGTCACAAGCATCGGTTGCGCGGTGGCCGAAATCTTCCCCGACACCATTTCGAAACTCTTCACCACCGACGAGACGCTCATCGAAATTGCCCGCACCGGCTACAGAATCTATTTCATCCTCTACCCCGTGGTAGGATGTCAGATTGTCATTCAAAACTTTTTCCAGAGTGTGGGCAAACCGAAGCTTTCGATATTTCTTTCGCTCACCCGTCAGTTGCTTTTCCTCATCCCGTTCCTCATTGTCCTTCCGAAGTTCTGGGGAGTCAAGGGTGTGTGGGCGGCAATGGCAGGTTCTGACATCATCGCATTCATCTTCGCCATCGTGACCCTCTGGTGGTGGATGGGACATGTAATGACCAAAATGGAGCAGCGTGCCCTCTCCGCAAATCAGCAATCAACTACCGCAGAAACCGAAAAATGATTGAAAACATCGACCTGAGAGTCGACCCCCGAACAGCGGCGCAACCCCTCTCGCTGGCTGCCGCATTGTCTGACCGTCTCGGCCTCGACGCCAACCGCATCAAGGCACACCGCATCACGCGCCGTTCAATCGACGCCCGCCAGCGCAGGGTGATGGTCAATCTTTCCGTGCGCGTGTGGATTGATGAGGAGCCTGCGACTACGTCGCTCATCAAGGCCGAGCAATTTCCCCGTCTCCCCGAAGGCGCGCCCGAAGCCATCGTGGTGGGCGCCGGACCCGCCGGTCTCTTCGCGGCTCTGCGTCTCATTCAGAAAGGCATACGTCCCATTCTGCTCGAACGCGGCAAGGACGTCGACGCCCGCCGTCGCGACATGGCGGGCATCGCACGCGAAAATGTGGTTGACCCCGACTCAAACTATTGCTTCGGCGAGGGCGGGGCAGGGGCATTCTCCGACGGCAAGCTCTACACCCGTTCGAAAAAGCGCGGACCCACCGACGTGGTGCTCAACATCCTTGCGCAGCACGGCGCGTCGGAAGACATCCTCATCGACGCTCATCCCCACATCGGCACCGACCGCCTTCCGGGAGTCATCAAAGCCATACGCGAGACCATCATCGGAGCGGGAGGCGAAGTGAAGTTCGGCACGCGGGTGAAAGACCTTCTGCTCTCTCCCGAGGGCGCGGTCACCGGAGTCGAGACCGCCGACGGAACCGTGTTTCATGGCCCCGTAGTGCTCGCCACCGGTCACTCGGCGCGCGATGTCTACGCGATGCTCCTTGACCGCCGCATCGAAATGCAACCGAAAGGTCTTGCCATAGGCGTGCGCCTCGAACACCCGCAGCAACTCATCGACTCCATCCGCTATCACAGTCCCTCGGGCAGAGGCAAATGGCTTCCGGCAGCCGAATACACCATGTTGACCCGCGTCGACGACCGCGGCGTCTATTCGTTCTGCATGTGTCCCGGCGGGGTAATCATCCCGGCTGCGAGCGGCCCCGACCAACTCGTGGTCAACGGCATGTCGGCCTCGGCGCGCGGTTCGCGCTGGGCCAATTCAGGCATGGTCGTAGAGATACTTCCCGAAGATGTGCCCGACGGCGAGACACCCGAGGAGACCACGTTGAAAATGATGCGCCTTCAGGAACGGATTGAAAAAAATTTCTTCGATGAGGCCGGCCACACGCAGAACGCCCCGGCGCAGCGCATGACCGACTTCGTGGCCTCGCGCCCCTCGAAGACACTCCCCCCGACAAGCTACGCCCCGGGCATCCACCCCGCGCGCCTCGACCAACTCCTGCCGCGCGGCATAGCTTCGCGACTCCAACGCGGATTCAAGGACTTCGACCGTAAGAACAAAGGATTTCTGACTCCCGAAGCCACGCTCATCGGTTGCGAGACCCGCACCTCCTCGCCGGTGCGCATTCCCCGCGACCCCGCTACGTTTACCCACGTCAAAACCCCCGGACTCTATCCCGTGGGTGAAGGGGCGGGATATGCCGGGGGTATAGTTTCGGCAGCTGTCGACGGCATCAATGCAGCCGATGCGCTCGCTGCCGCTATCAGTTGAGGGAGGTGTTTCCTGCCTGCGCCTGCTGATGATTTTTGGTGATAAGCGATGTGATGTAGACCGTGAAAATCGGGAACATCATCATGCCGAGAGCGGCGAGGAGCACCGAGAGTACGCGGCCTTCGGGTGTCACCGCCACTATGTTTGAGCCGACGGTTGTCACGTCCATCGAAGCCCACCAGAGCGCGTCGGTGAAGTCAGTCACGAGCGGGTTGACGTTTCGCTCGAACATGTAGAACACCAGCGAGGAGAAGAACACCGTCGCGATGAGGGTGATGAGGTAGGTGATGAAGAGGCTCGCGGCCTTGTTTGACGTGAGCCAGCCTACGACGATGGCCAGTGCGTAGCCGCCGCGTGCGAGAGGCACGAATTGCAGCAGGTAGGCCACCTGCGGCGACTGCACCTTGATGCCAAACTTGTCGAGCAGCCAGAGGTAGGGTATCGAAACTATAAAAAATATGCTGTGGGTCAGCAGGTAACGCCCCTTGTCGTCGGCCATGAAAAATTCCACGATGAAGTCTATCAAGAACACGCAGCAGATGAAGAGCTGCGTCTTGAGAAATTCAGGCTTGTCGTAGTATTGTATGCCGTGGCCGTGCAAGGTGTCGAGGGCAATGCTTATGATGAGGTAGATTGAGAGCACCAGCACCGCAATGTGCAGGAAGCGATAAATCCATTTCTCGGTGTTCGACATTCCGTGTCGTGCAGGCACTACGGTTGCAGCGGTCGATGGGGTAGAGGGAGATGTATCAGGCATAATGACGATGGTTTTGAGAATTGATGATTGATGTGGATGCTGTCGGCACTCCCGAAGGGGTGGCGCGACTTTCTACATTTTTAACAAAGCTCTCTCCTGAAAAGTTTAATCACATTCTTTTTAGCTTTTTTTAATTGTCGGGGCGAACACTTTTCATCGGAATTTGGTTAAATTTGCATGATGCAAAACGTGAAATCACATATCGAACCGCTCCGACACCAGATGGTAGAGCGCTACATCCTGCCCCTCCGCGAGGGCGGGTCGCTGCCGTTGCTCGGCGAAGCCGACGACGGATTTAAATATGTGATAAAGATGCGCGGAGCGGGTCATGGGGTCAAGGCGCTCGTGGCCGAACAGATTGGAGGCGAGACGGCGCGGGCAGCCGGACTAAGAGTGCCAGAACTCGTCACCCTCGACATCGACGAAGCCTTCGGCCGCACCGAGCCCGACCCTGAAATCCAAGACCTCCTGAAAGCCTCGCAGGGGCTCAACCTCGGGATGCACTTTCTCAACGGAGCAGTGACGCTCGACCCCTACGCCAACCCCGTAGACGAAGCTGAAGCCTCGCGCATAGTGTGGCTCGACGCGTTTCTCACCAACGTAGACCGCACGCCCCGCAATACGAATATGCTCGTATGGCACGGACAGACCTGGCTCATCGACCACGGCGCTTCGCTCTACTTCCACCACGCCATGTCGGATGTCGAAAAAGCCGCGCTTACCCCGTTTCCGTTTATCAAAGACCATGCGCTGCTGCGCAAAGCCTCGCGCATCGAGGAGGCCGACGCCGAGATGCGTTCGCGCCTTTCGCCCGCGTTGCTCGAGGAAATCGTCGACACGTTGCCTTCGGAATGGCTCGCTTCTGAGACGCAAGCCGGAATTTCGGAGACTGAGATGCGCGACATCTACAAACGCTTCCTCACGCAACGCTTTGAAAATTCTAATCTTTTCGTAAACCGCGCCATAGATGAACGACGAAAAATACTTATATGAATATGCAGTCATAAGAGTCGTGCCCCGCGTGGAGAGAGAAGAATTTTTCAACGTCGGGCTGATTATGATGTGCAAGCGACGAAGGTGGATTAGGGTTGAGACCCTCCTGCGTCCCTGTTGCGTCGCACTCTGTACCCCGGACATCACCGAAGAGCGCATCTCGGCCCAGCTCCGCCAGTTTGCCGCGATAGCCCTCGGTCAGCGCGCCGCAGGCCCGATTGCCGAATTGCCCCCCGAGGAGCGTTTCAGATGGCTCACGGCCGTGCGCTCCACGTGGCTTCAGACATCGCGCCCGCATCCGGGGTTGACCCCCGACCTTGACGCGACTTTCGACTCGATTTTCAACGAACAAGTCAGATAATCATCAATTTTCCCTCAACCCCGCTTACGCGCCGCGTGTCGCGCGAAGTCTTAAACATCAAACGTTATGCAGATACAACGCATTCAGACACTCTACATTTTGCTCGCCATCATCACGATGGTAGTGTTTCTCTTCGTGCCCTACGGCACGGTAGTTTCCGTGGCCGACCAAAGCGTGACCCCGATTTCGCTCTCCGACTGGACCGAATGGGGCATCCTCCTGCCTGTTCTCGCCACCATCGTGGCCCTCGTGTGCTCTCTGTTCTATTTCAAGAAGCTCTCGGGTCAGCGTCAGATTGTCACCACCGCGCTGCTCCTCACCCTCGCGACCATAGGCGTGGTGTGCTTCACGCTTTTCAAGCAAGCCGAAGCTCAGGAAATGACCGCACACTTCACCGTGTGGGACATCCTTCTTCCCCTCGCCGTGGTGTTTGAACTCCTTGCCGTCAAAGGCATCAACCACGACAAGGCTCTCCTCGCCTCGACAAACCGCCTTCGTTAAGACAGGGCAGTGGGCGCGGAGCGATAGCCCCCGCTCACTTTCCAAGCAGCTCGAAAGAATCCACGTAGATTTCGGTGACGTTGCGCTTGATGGCGTTGCGGTCTTCCCAGATGCGATAGCGGATTTTGCCTTCGAGATAGAGGCGCGTGCCCTTGCGGATATATTTTTCGGCAAATTCGGCCGCGCCGTCCCACATGATAATTGTATGCCACTCCGTGCGCTCGGGTGTCCGGCTTCCGTCCGGCAGCTCGCGCGCACGTTCGTTGGTGGCCAGCGGAAAGGTGGCTATGGGTCGCGTCTCGACGTATCGTATTTCGGGGTCGCGCCCTACGTTGCCTATGAGGATTACTTTGTTGACCATGATTGAGCAGTTTTAAGTAAGTGAGAAAAATAAATGAATAAATAAAAGGAAGTTATTTTTGAGATGATTTATGCGCGGAACGAATGAGTGTAGCCGCGCTACACGATTGAGTGACAAGTATAAAGCATCCAAAAAGAACGAGTTTTATTATTCAAGAATTTTTCTTCACATATATCGTTTTATTTTTAGAACTTACTTTAAATAATTTCGAACACATACTTTTTACGCAAAGGTAATTAAAAAAATCGGATTTACCGAAACTAATGTAATTGGAGAGTTGTTTTAATTACTGATGGAGGCGTATGGCTTCATGCCGTCGCGCCCACATACGCCCACTGATTCAGCAACGTTAAAACATTACACATATGAAACTTAAATCAATTCTTCTTACATCTCTTATTGCCGGCGCAGGTCTGGCTCTCGTCACGTCGTGCAGCGAGGAGTCGCGCCTCGCCAAAAGTCTGCCCGGCGAATGGTCGGGCGCACCGCAGACCATCACCGACAACGACGCGCTAACAGCATCGCTCATCGAGACCGTCACTGTCGGCCAACCCACTCCCGCCGACAAGACCGGCGGAGATTTGAGCGTCAACGGCGTGGTCTCGGCTACGACACAGCTCGTGGCCGACAGCAGCTTCACCGAACCGGTGACGGTGAGCGTCGGAGCCATCGCCTCTGTCTCGGGCACATGGAAGGTGATAGACGATGACGAAGTGGTGGTAAGCTTCGACCCCTCGACACTCAGCGTCAGCGTTGACCCCGAAGCACTCTCCTTTACCAACGTCATGGCCGGCGGCGAAGAGGGCCGCGCTCGCCTCGACGGGATGCGTGCAGGTTTCTGCGACATGATTAAGGCAAGTGTGACTCAGGCTCTCTCGCATCGCTATTCAGGCAGCCGCACCCTCGACGATGTGAAGGTGAAGAAAGGTTCCGTCCTGAAATTCGAAATCGGCAAAACCGACTACGTCTACCACGCCGTGCCCGAAAATTAGTGTCACGCGCGGAAAAAATTGTATCGCGCGCGAAAATTTCCTGACATTCGCAGGCCGGGGGTGTAGGCTTCAGTTTGTGCGATTGAAGAAAAATTGTTAACTTTGCTGTCGGTTTCACACTACAGAAACGACAATGTACAGGAAAGGAAAACTCTACTTCAGATACGGCACGATGGGGTCGGCCAAGACCGCCCTCCTGCTCACTACGGCCTACAACTTCGAGGAACGCAAAATCACCTACGCTTGCCTCAAACCGGTCATCGACACCCGCGAGAAGAGCAACGTGATACGTTCGCGCATCGGCATAGAGCGTGAATGCGAATGGATATTCCACGACACCAACCTCTTCGATACGGGCTGTGCGCTCTTCCGCCGTGCGGGAGCCATCATCGAATGGTTTCTCATAGACGAGGCGCAGTTTCTTACCGCCGAACAGGTTGACCAACTCGCGCGCCTCGTCGACGACTTCGGCGTCAACGTAATCTGCTACGGACTGCGCACCGACTTCAGGAGCCGTCTGTTCGAAGGCTCGCGACGCCTGTTTGAGATAGCCGACACGATAGACGAAATCAAAAGCACCTGCACCTGCGGCCGCAAGACAATCGTCAACGCACGCTTCGACCAGAACGGCGACTTCGTTGAAGAAGGCGAGCAGGTGGAGATTGGCGGCGACGAACGCTACATGGCCGTGTGCCGCAAGTGCTGGCGCAACAAAAGGGTAGAGCAGAGCCGCCGCTCGATGCTTCCGTTCGGCGACTGACCGCACCCGACTTCATCAAAGACATCATCACAACAATCATCAATTCAACTCAGGCGGAGAGCCCGACTCGCCGCCGCAAAATCATTCTTAAGCAATGAAGCGTAATCTCCTCTATACAATGGCATTTCTGCTGCTGACACTCGTGGGCAGCGGGCGCTCGACGGCTGCTCCCGTCACGACGCTCGCCGACGAGACCCTCACCTATGACGTAATCTACAAGTGGGGGTTCATCAACAAGGTGGCCGGTTATGCCACAATGACCCTGCGCAACAACGGTAGCACCTACGAAGCCGCACTCTTCGCGCGCAACGCGCCCTGGGCCTCGAGCATCTACTCGCTGCGCGATACGCTCTATTCTACAATGTCCAACCCCGGACTCGTGCCGCAGAGCTACATCTACATTGCCCACGAGAACAAAAAGTATAAGAAAGACATCATCACCTTCGACCATTCGGGAGGCAGCGAAGTGACCGCCACTGCCCAACGCTTCAAACGTTCGGCACCCGGCGAACCCTTGACCGAGAACACCGTGAATTTCGAGGGCAAAGCTCCCGCCGTCGACATGCTCAGCTCGTTTTTCTATCTCCGCACGCTCGACTTCGACAATATGAAAAACGGTGAGACCTCCGTGGCCACCATCTTTTCAGGCTCGAAACCTGAGAAACTCACCATCACCTACCAAGGTCGCACCACGGTCGAGGTGAACGGAGTCAACCTTCCCGCCTACAAGATTGTCTTCACCTTCACCCGAAAGGGGTCGGAAACATCGGCCCCGATTTCGGGATGGATTAGCACCGACGGACAGCGCATTCCTCTTCAGGTAGAGGGGCAGCTCCCCGTGGGAAAGGTGAGAGCCGTCTACACCGGGCCCAATCCCTGAGAAGTTGTTTATACTTTTTTTACGGTGAACTAAATATTTCATTAAGGTAGACGTAGAAAACGACCTCTTTTCGGGTCTTTCATCATCTTTTTGGCTGATTTTTCACCTCTCATCGGTCGCGTAGCGCGCTACGCTCCCTCTTCGAGGCGGAAAATCATCTCAAAAATCTGATAAAATCTCCGAAAAGAAAAAAGTTTAAACAACTTCTAAAGCAGCAAATTCCCTTAATTATACATGAAAAAGTTTTTGATTGCAGTGTCGCTACTTTCAACGACATTTTTCCCACAGACCGCCTCCGCCGCCACGAACGGCGAGGGTGGGCTGACTTTTGTTGCCACCACCGATGTGCATGGCAACCTTATGCCCTACAACTTCATCACCCGCAAACCGGCCACCGGTTCGCTGGCCCGCGTTGCCGCTTACGTCGATTCGTTGCGTGAGGCGCGCGGAGCCGAGAACGTGGTGCTCGTCGATGTGGGCGACCTTTTGCAGGGTCAGCCGACGGTCTACTATTACAACTACATCGACACCGTCTCGCCCCACATCGCGCCGCGCGTGATGAAATCCATGGGCTACGATGCGCTCGCGCTCGGCAACCATGACGTCGAGACCGGTCACGCAGTCTACGACCGCTTCCGCACGCAACTCGGCCGGCTCCCGCTGCTCGCCGCCAACGCGGTAGACACCCGCACGGGCGAACCCTACTTCCAACCCTACACCGTGATTGAACGCGGGGGCAAACGCATCGCGCTGCTCGGCCTCATCACTCCTGCCATTCCGGCGTGGCTTCCTGAAAATCTCTGGGAGGGCATTCGTTTCGACGACATGGTGGAGAGCGCCGCTAAGTGGGTGCCCTACATCCGCGAGACCGAAAAGCCCGACATGCTCGTGGGTCTCTTTCACGCCGGCCACGATGCCTCGCGCCACGTGGGCGAATGGATTGAAAACGCCTCCGTACTCGTGGCCGACTCCGTGCCCGGGTTCGACTTGATTTTCATCGGTCATGACCATCAGGTCTACAATTCGCGTCGCCCCAACGGCACCGTGGTGCTCAACGGCGCCAATCTTGCCGACAACGTGGCCGTGGCTACGGTCAACTTCGCCCCCGGCGGGGTAGAGGTGGAGGGCGAGATTGTCCCGATGGCCTCCGTCCAGCCGTCACAGAAATTCATGCAGGAATTTCAGGGAGACTATGACACGGTGAAGAACTTCGTCGACGAGCAGATTACTGTCGCCACCGGCGATTTCCGCGAGCGCGACGCCTTCTTCGGCCCTTCGGCATTCATGGAGCTGCTCCACAACCTTCAGCTGCGAATCGCCGGCGCCGACATCTCGCTTGCCGCGCCCCTCTCGTTTGACGCCGTGATAGCCGAAGGCCCCGTCCGCATGGCCGACATGTTTACGCTCTACAAATATGAGAACCTGCTCTACACGCTGCGCATGACCGGACAGGAAATCAAGGACTACCTCGAAATGAGCTACGACCTTTGGACACGTCAGATGGAGCAGCCCTCTGACGAGCTGATACGTTTCTCGAAAGGCACCCACGCCAAGGGCGACTATGCCGCGCTCGAACATCCGTCCTACAATTTCGACTCGGCGGCCGGCATCAACTACGAGGTTGACGTCACCAAACCCCGAGGCGAAAAAATCCGCATCATCAGCATGGCCGACGGTTCGGCGTTCTCGCCTGATTCCACCTACCTCGTGGCAGTCAATTCCTATCGTGCCAACGGCGGAGGCGACCTCCTGACCCAGGGCGCAGGCATCAGCAAGGAAGAGATGCCCCAGCGACTTGTCAAGGCCACCGACCGCGACCTCCGCTTCTATCTCATCGAGCAGCTGCGCGCTACTCCCTCGATTTCGCCCGAAGTGACTCAAAACTGGCGCTTCGTGCCCGAAGAGTTTACCACCGTAGCCATCCCCCGCGACTACGACCGTCTCTTTCCCAAGAAGTAAGTAAGTCTTGAAAATTAGTTTATGGCAAATCTGAGTCTGCTGTGACGCATTTCCGACTTGCTCCTCAGTTATAGAGCTACGGCTATACGCCTTCGTCGTAAGTCGAAACTTCATTCACATCAAATCTAATCTTTGATATAAACTAATTTTCAAGACTTACTTAACCCCGAGACACGGAAATAGCAACGGGTGCCCTGCCAAAGCGGCGGGGCACCCGTTTTCTGTAGCATGACCTTCAGGCTCGGCGTGAGCCTGAGGGGCGATTATTTCTTGTAGAGCTTTTCCTTGAGGGCGGCCACCTTCTCGTCGGTGATGTAGTCGTCGTAGTCCATGAGCTTGTCGATGGTGCCGTTGGGGGTGAGCTCGATCATGCGGTTGCAGACGGTCTGGATGAACTCGTGGTCGTGGCTCGAGAGGAGCACGTTGCCCTTGAAGGCGCGGAGCGTGTTGTTGAACGCCTGAATCGACTCAAGGTCGAGGTGGTTGGTGGGCGAGTCGAGGATGAGGGTGTTGGCGTCGGTCATCATCATGCGCGCAATCATGCAACGCATCTTCTCGCCGCCCGACAGGACTGAAGCCTTCTTGAGCACCTCCTCGCCCGAGAAGAGCATCTTGCCGAGGAAGCCTTTGAGATAGATTTCCGATGAGTCGTCGGAGTATTGCGCGAGCCAGTCCACGAGGTTGAGGTCGGTGTTGAAGAACTCCGAGTTGTCGAGGGGCAGGTAGGCCGTCGTGATGGTCTGGCCCCATTCGTAGGTGCCGGCGTCGGCTTTGCGGTTGCCGGTGATGATTTCGAAGAGGGCGGTCATGGCGCGGGGGTCGTGAGAGAGGAAAGCGATTTTGTCGCCCTTCTCCACCTGGAAGTTGACATCCTTGAAGAGCACCTCGCCGTCGATGGAAGCCGAGAGGCCCTTGACTTCGAGAATCTTGTTGCCCGGCTCGCGCTGAGGCGTGAAGATGATGCCGGGATAGCGGCGCGATGAGGGCTGGATTTCCTCGACGTTGAGCTTTTCGAGCATCTTCTTGCGCGAAGTGGTCTGTTTCGACTTGGCCACGTTGGCCGAGAAGCGCTGGATGAATTCGAGGAGTTCCTTGCGTTTTTCCTCAGCCTTCTTGTTGGCCTGCTGCTGCTGGCGCAGAGCGAGCTGCGACGACTCATACCAGAAGCTGTAGTTGCCGGCGAAGAGGGTGAGCTTGTTGTAGTCGATGTCGAGGGTGTGGGTGCAGACCGAGTCGAGGAAGTGGCGGTCGTGGCTCACGACGAGCACGGTGTTTTCAAACTTCGAGAGATAGTCTTCGAGCCATGCCACGGTCTCGAGGTCGAGGTCGTTGGTGGGCTCGTCGAGCAGAAGGTTGTCGGGATTGCCGAAGAGAGCTTTTGCGAGGAGCACACGCACCTTCTCGTTACCGCTCATGTCGGCCATGAGGGTGTAGTGCTTGTCTTCCTTGATGCCGAGACCCGAGAGGAGGGCGGCGGCGTCGCTCTCGGCGTTCCAGCCTTCGAGTTCGGCGAAACGCTCTTCGAGTTCGGAGGCGCGTATGCCGTCGGCGTCGGTGAAATCTTCCTTGGCATAGAGGGCATCCTTCTCTTTCATGATGTCCCACAGCACGGTGTGGCCCTGAAGCACGGTGTCCATCACCGTAAATTCGTCAAACTTGAAGTGGTCCTGTTCGAGCACGCTCATGCGCTCGCCGGGGCCCTGCTGCACGGTGCCGTGGGTGGGCGAGAGTTGGTCGCTGAGAATGCGCATCAGCGTGGATTTGCCCGCGCCGTTGGCACCGATGATGCCGTAGCAGTTGCCGGGTGTGAATTTGAGATTGACGTCCTGGAAAAGCACGCGCTTTCCGAATTGTATACCTAAGTTGTTGACAGCTATCATAGTTGCGTTGTCTTTGGAAGATTCTGATTTCGGGGTGCAAAGTTACGAAAAAATCCTGACTTTTCAAAATCGCGAAATTTTCATTATCTTTGCAGAAAAATTTCACGTCACGACGATGAAGAAACACCTATATTTAATAGCGGCGCTTCTCGGGGCGACGTTTCTCGCGGGGTGCGACTCGCGTCCCTACGGCACGGAAGTGACCGAACGCGTGCGCGACCAGCGGGCCTACGCCCTCGGCGAGCGTCACGCCGAAGAATTGATAGCCATCAGCGACAATGAAAACGCCGTGCAAGACCAATTGCTCGAAATCCGCGCCCGCATCTACAACTTCTCCACCGTGGTGTCGCCGCAGAGCGGCGCCGACTACGAGCGCGGATTCACCGACTACGTCAAAGCCCATTCCGACTCACTGGCGCGCATACTCTTTTAGCCCCGCGGAGCGAAATTCAAGCCAATCGTTGGCTAAGTAAATAAAAATTTGTATCTTTGCCAAAATTTTAGAACGAACATCATGTCAAAGAGATTTACCGAATATAAAAATCTTAATCTGCCCGCCGTCAACGCCGAGATGCTTGAGGCATGGGCGGCCGAAGATGTGTTTGCCCGCACCATGTCGGAGCGTGACGGTGCCGAATCGTTTGTGTTCTTCGAGGGTCCCCCCTCGGCCAACGGCAAGCCCGGCATCCACCACGTTCTGGCCCGCACCATAAAAGACACCTTCTGCCGCTACAAGACGATGCAGGGATTTCAGGTGAAACGCAAGGCCGGATGGGACACCCACGGTCTGCCCGTCGAACTGGGCGTGGAGAAAGCGCTCGGCATCACCAAGGAAGACATCGGTAAGAAAATCTCCGTTGACGAATACAACGCAGCCTGCCGCCGCGAGGTGATGAAGTATACCAACGAATGGGAAGACCTCACCCGCCGCATGGGCTACTGGGTAGACATGCCCAACGCCTACATCACCTACGACAACCGCTACATCGAGACCGTCTGGTGGCTTCTGGCGCAGCTCTACGAAAAGGGCTACCTTTACAAAGGTTACACCATCCAGCCCTACTCGCCCGCAGCGGGCACCGGCCTGTCGAGCCACGAGCTCAATCAGCCCGGTTGCTACCGCGACGTGAAAGACACCACCGTCACCGCCATCTTCCGCGCCCTCGACCCGAAGCCCGAAATGGAAGGGTGGGGCACACCTTGCTTCGTGGCGTGGACCACCACACCGTGGACCCTCCCCTCGAACACAGCACTCTGCGTCGGCCCGAAAATCGACTATGACGTGGTGCGCACCTACAACCCCTACAACGGCGAGAAGCTCACCCTCGTGATGGCACACGAGCGTCTGAACGCCTACCTCAAACCCGAGGGCGCCGAGGCCGACATGGAAGCCTTCACCCCCGGCGACAAGGTGGTGCCTTACCGCGTCGTGGGCTCGTTCAAGGGCAGCGACCTCGAAGGGATGCACTACGCCCAGCTCCTGCCTTGGGTGAAACCCACCGAGAAAGTGGCCGACACAGCCGCCGACTGGGTCAACGCCTACGCCGAGGCTCATCCCGACAAAGTGTTTGCCGTAGGCGCCGACCGTTTCGTAGAACTGTCGAGCGAAGCCTTCCGCGTCATCACCGGCGACTACGTGACCACCGACGACGGCACAGGCATCGTCCACATCGCCCCGACATTCGGTGCCGACGACGCCCGCGTGGCCAAAGCGGCCGGCATCCCGTCGCTCTTCATGATTACCACCCGCGGCGAGACACGCCCGATGGTAGACCTCACCGGCAAGTACTTCCTCCTCGACGAATGTGCCCCCGAATTCGTGGAGCGCTGCGTAGACGTCGAGCTCTACAAGCGTCACGAGGGCGACTACGTGAAGAACGCCTACGACCCCCGCTTCAACCCCGACGGCAAGTATGACGAAAAGGCAGCCGAGAAAGCCGAAGACCTCAACGTCATCCTCTGCCTCGAAATGAAACAGGCCGGCGAGGCATTCAAAATCGAGAAGCACGTCCACAACTACCCCCACTGCTGGCGCACCGACAAGCCGGTCATCTACTATCCCCTCGACTCGTGGTTTATCCGCACCACCGCCGTGCGTCCGCGCCTCATGGAACTCAACGACCGCATCCTCTGGAAGCCCGCGTCGACCGGCACCGGACGCTTCGGCAAATGGCTCGAAAACCTTCAGGACTGGAACCTCTCTCGTTCGCGCTATTGGGGCACACCCCTGCCCATCTGGCGCACCGAAGACGCCAAGGAGGAAATCATCATTTCGTCGGTTGAGCAGCTCGTCGAACTCATCGACCGCGCCGTCGAAGCCGGACTGATGAAAGAAAACCCCTACGTCAAGGCCGGATTTGAGCCGGGCGTCTACACCAAGGAGAATTACGAGAAAATCGACCTCCACCGTCCCTACGTCGACGACATCGTGCTCCTCTCGCCCTCTGGCAAGCCGATGTATCGCGAGAAAGACCTCATCGACGTGTGGTTTGACTCAGGCGCGATGCCCTACGCACAGATTCACTATCCATTCGAAAACAAAGAAGCCTTCGACCGTCGCGAGGTCTATCCCGCCGACTTCATCGCCGAGGGCGTCGACCAAACGCGCGGATGGTTCTTCACCCTCCACGCCATAGCCGGAATGGTGTTCGACACCAATTCCTACAAGGCAGTCATCTCGAACGGCCTCGTGCTCGACAAACACGGCAACAAAATGTCGAAACGCCTCGGCAATGCCGTAGACCCCTTCGGTCAAATCGAACGCTTCGGCGCTGACCCCGTGCGCTGGTACATGATTTCCAACTCGTCGCCCTGGGACAACCTCAAGTATGACGAAGCCGGTGTGCTCGAAACCTCGCGCAAACTCTTCTCGACCCTCTACAACACCTACGGCTTCTTCGCCCTCTACGCCAACGTAGACGGCTTCGACCCCGCCGCCCCGCAGGTGCCCGTGACAGAGCGTCCCGAAATCGACCGCTGGATACTCTCGCTGCTCAACACCCTCGTCAAGAACGTCAGCGCCGACCTCGACGCCTACGAACCCACCCGCGCAGCCCGCGCCATCGCCGACTTCGTGGGCGACAACCTCTCCAACTGGTATGTGCGCCTCAACCGCAAGCGCTTCTGGGCCGGAGAAATGACGCAGGACAAACTCGCAGCCTACCAGACCCTCTACACCTGCCTGGAGACAGTGGCCCTGCTCATGGCACCCTTCGCGCCCTTCTATGCCGACCGCCTCTACCGCGACCTCACCGGCAGCACCGACTCCGTTCACCTCGCCAAATTCCCCAAGGCAGATGAAACCCTCATCGACGCCGCCCTCGAAGAGCGTCAGAAGCTTGCACAGGACATCACCTCGATGGCCCTCGCACTGCGCCGCAAAGCAAACATCAAAGTGCGCCAGCCTCTGGCAGCCATCATGGTGCCCGTCAGCGACCCCTCGCGCCGCGAAGCCCTCGAACTCATCGCCGACCTCGTGAAAAACGAAGTCAACGTCAAGGAACTCCGCATCGTGGCCGCCGACGACGGCATCCTCGTCAAGAGCGTCAAGCCCGACTTCAAGAAACTCGGTCCGAAGCACGGCAAACGCATGAAAGCCGTGGCCGCCGCCGTCAAGGAACTTTCGGCACAGCAGATTGCAGCCTTCGAACGCGACGGAGCCATCACCCTCGACATCGACGGCACCCCCGCCACCATCGATTTGGCCGACGTCGAAATCATCTCCGAGGACATCCCCGGATGGCTCGTGGCCAACGACGGCGCGCTCACCATCGCGCTCGACATCGAAATCACTCCCGAGATGCGCCGCGAAGGCATAGCCCGCGAAATCGTCAACCGCGTGCAGAACATCCGCAAGGACCGCGACTACAACATCACCGACCGCATCCTGCTGACCTTCGCGCCCAACGACGCCACCGACGACGCCATCCGCGAGTATGCCGACTACATCTCGCGCCAGGTACTCGCCAACTCGCTCGACATCGCCCCCGTGGCCGAAGGCGACGGCACAGAGCGCCTCGACATCGACGGCATACAGCTCGACGTCAAAATCACCAAAGCTTAATCCTCACGAGAGGCGGCGACACACCCGTCGCCGCCCCTCGTGACACTCGCGTCAGCCCCCGCGGCGACCCTTCCCCTTTCTTTCCTCATTACCTTACCACTCTAATCCTCCAAAGCCATGTCAGACGAAAAGAAACGTTATTCCGATGAAGAACTTCAGGAATTCAAAGAAATCATCCTCCAAAAGCTCGAACGAGCCAAGGCGGAGTATGAACTCCTGAAAGCCACTCTCAACAATACCGAAGGCAATGACGTGGCCGACACATCGCCCACCTTCAAGGTGCTCGAAGAGGGAGCCACCACGCTCTCGAAGGAGGATGCCGGAAGGCTCGCCCAGAGGCAGCTCAAATTCATAACCCACCTGCAGAACGCCCTGCTGCGCATCGAAAACCGCACCTACGGCGTGTGTGTCGTCACGGGCGAACTCATCCCCAAAGAACGTCTGCGCGTCGTGCCGCACGCCACCCGCTCGGTCGAGGCGAAGAACAACCGCAAGTGACCCCCGCGCGCCCGCCGCGCAACACCTTTTGACAACCTCCGACCCGGAGCGTCGCGCATGCCCGCGCCTGCGCCCTCCCCGTCAGAACCACCACTCACAGCCCCTTAATGAAGCAGTCACGCATCATCCTCGTCACGCTCATCCTGCTCCTGGTCCTCGTCGTCGACCAGGCCATCAAGATTTGGATTAAGACCCACTTCTATCTCGGCGAATCGTTTGAGATGGCCTCGTGGGCGCAACTCTATTTCATCCAGAACCCCGGAATGGCCTTCGGCATGACCATCGGAAGCAAACTCGCGCTGACACTCTTCAGAATAGCCGCGGTGGGCTTCCTGGTGTGGTACATCTTCCGCATCCTCCCGCTGCGTAGCGTGCCGCGCGGCTACCTCGTGTGTCTCGCCTTCATAGCCGCCGGCGCCGCGGGCAACATCATCGACTGCGTCTTCTACGGCGTGATTTTCAACAACCCCTATCCCCCCGAACCGGCCGTGCTCTTCCCCGAAGGAGGAGGCTACGCCCCGTGGCTGATGGGGCAGGTGGTCGACATGTTCTACTTCCCCCTTGCCGAATGGACCTGGCCCGCGTGGCTACCCTTGGTCGGAGGCGAACGGTTCATCTTCTTCCACCCCGTCTTCAACTTTGCCGACGCAGCCATCTCGTGCGGCATCGTGGCACTCATCTGTTTCTACCACCGCTACATCCTCACCCCCTCGGCCCTCGCCGCACTTCCCGACAAAAATGCGTAGACTCATCCTCATGCTCGTCGTCGGGGTGCTACTCGGAGCGCTCGCCGGGTGTCGCAAGACCCCCGAAGGCATCATTCCCCCCGACAAAATGGCCCTCCTTCTGGCCGACATCCACACCACCGAAGCCGCCCTCGACGGCAACGCCTCAGGCTTCGCCACCGACTCGGCCAAACGCGCCCTCATGCAAAGTCTCTTCGCCAAACACGGCGTGACGTCGGCGCAGGTTGACACCTCGTTCTACTGGTATGGCGCGCACCTCGAAGAATACATGAAAGTCTACGACATGACCATCGAGACCCTCCAGAAGCGCATAACCGAGGCAGAGAACGCCGGCGCGAAAGCCGACGAAACCCCGCGGCAGGTGAGCGAAGACGGCGACTCGGTCAACATCTTCCGCACCACCCCCTCGATGCGCCTCACGGCAGGTACCCCGTCGGAATACATCCCCTTCCACTTCGCCACCGACAAGAACTGGGACCGCGGCGACCGCTACACCCTCTCGGCGCGCACCCTCTATGCCAACGCCCCCTTGCAGCTGATGCTCGTGGTAGACTACAACGACGGCACGGCCGAGTATGCCACTCTGCGGCGGTCGTCAGACGCCACGCAACACCTCACCCTCGCCACCGATTCGTCGAAAGTGGCCACGTCAGTCTACGGCTACATCCATTACTCACCCTCGGAGCGCGAGACCGTGTTTGTCGACTCAATCTCGCTGGTGCGCGTGCGCAACCACAGCGACAACGACCGACAGCGCGAGCTGCATCCCGCCACACCCACACGCACCCGTTAACCCGCACAGCCCTCAATGCCCCTCGTTCTGCTTCCGGTGCTCGTCAGTCGCGACGGCGTGCGCCGCATGGTCTACGTCGACACCGCCACGCTCGAAGTCGCACCCTTCCATCGCGAAGTGGCCGGAGCCACGGCCTTCAATGGGGTAGGGGTGCTCGCCCCGGAGCACTACCCGCTACCAGCCGCGCTTCCCGCCGCGGCGACAGAAGCCTTGGCGGCACGGCTGAGCGACGACCTGCGAGGGTGTAGCCACGACGAATTAACTCTGACATTTATTCCGTTTCGTTAAAAAGTTGGTGAAAAAGGACTTTTTTGTTCCGCTTCACCAATTTTTTTGTCGTAATGTGACGTTTCTTTAGAAAATTTTGCCTAATTTTGCAGATTGAAGGAGAATGTATTGTTACGTTCTCCAGCCAAAAGTGAAAACAAAGCAAAAATTGAATAACCCAATCATTTTCAGCGTATGAAGAAAGCATTACTGACGCGACTGACGCTTGCCACCGTGCTGCTCGGGCTGCTCCCGGGCTGCCGCGACGAGCGGAGCGGCGGCGTGTCAGACTCAGGTCGCATCTACCTCGGCCTCGACTTCAATGCCGAGACCGTCACCGGGACGATTTCAGAGGGTTCGAGAGCCTCCACGACAAAGACCACGGTCGGTGTCGACGACCTTCAGCTCACCCTCAGTTCGAACGACCGCGAATGGGAGCGCACCTACAGCTCGGTAGAAGAGTTTAACGCCGAGACCTCGTTTCCTACAGGCGACTACACCCTCAAGGCGTTCTATGGCGATGCGAAATCGGAAGGATTCGCCCAGCCTTACTATTACGGCGAAGCAGACTTCACCATCGAGCACGACAAGACCACCGAGGTGACCCTCCCGGTGCGTCTCAAGAATTCGATTATCGACGTGAAGGTGACAGACGCGTTCGCCTCCTACATGAAGAGCTATTCGTTTACCATCGTGTCGAGCCGCAACACCTCGCACACCTGGGACGACACCCCCAACGAAGACCTCTACGTGCCCGCGGGAACCACCCGCGTGCTCGTCTCGTTTGAGAAGCCGAACGGCACGAAGGCGCAAAATCTCGAGGTGGCATCCTACACGGCCAAGGCGTGCTATCGCCACACCGTCACCATCGACTACAACGACGGCAACGTGGGCGGCTCGGAAGCACTCAAAATCGACCTCAACGACGCTGTAGAAGTCAGCGATGAAGCCGAGGTAGACATCTCCGACAAAATCCTCAACGCCCCGGCGCCCACCATGCAGATTGACATGAAGCTGCCGGGCGGAAACAAGACCACCAACTATCGTCGCGAATTTGTGGAAGGTTGTCCCGACGTAGAAATCGCCGCGTTCAACATCGAAGCCCGTGGCGGCATTCAGCACGTCTACCTCACCACCAAGTCAGAAGGCCTCAAGGCCCTCGGGTGGCCCGAGACCGTCGACCTCTGCTATCCGGGTGAGCATGAGTCGAAGCTCAACGAGCTCGGCATCCAGCTGCTCGGCGTTTCGGAGAAGCGCGACGTAATGGGCGTAGTAGGTCTGAAAGACGTTTTCGCCAACATCCCCTACATGGAGAACGGAAGCAACACCTCGACTTTCGAAATCAAAGTGGTCGACTGGAACGGCAAGGAGTCGGAGCAGACGCTCAAGATGACCACCGTGGTCAGCCCGCTCGTGTTTGAAATCCTCAAGGCCGAGTTTACGTCGTTTGACGACGTCGACGTGGTGTTCCGATTCAACGGAAACTACGAGAGCCTCTACAGCCTCAAGTTTTTCGCCCAGAAGACCATCGGCGGCCATGACATCTGTCCCATCAAGGAGGCGGCCGAAGGCGACGACGACATCTTCACCGCCGACCTTGAGTATGACTACAAATACTTCCTGGAAGGTGAGGGCTACACGCTCTACGCCCAGGCCGGCCCTTACCGTACGCCCGACTATGAGATAGAGGTAAATCACGACCTCACCCTCGTGGTGACCGAAGAAAACGTTTTCGCCACCTACGCCATCGTCAAACTCGAAGATGTACCCTCGGGTGCCACCAATCCGAAATTCCAGATTTCGACCGACAACAAGAATTTCGAAAACGTCACGTGCAGAGCCATAGCAGGCCAGCCCAACTACTATCGTATCGACGGACTCAAGCCCGACACGCAGTATTGGATTCGAGCCAACATCGGCAAAGTCATCACCAAACTCCCCCGCGTAACGTTCCACACCGAAGCGGCAGCCCAGCTCGTCAACGGAAGTCTGGACGCTGAGCCGAAAGTCGACCGTTCAGGCACTCATTGGAAAGACTATTCTTTCCCCGGTTGGGCAACTATGAATTCCTTGACCACTTCTCAACAGAACGGCACCGATGGAACGACTTATACTTATGTTTGTAATTCCGGTACGATTCCTACCAATGACAGTCGGAAAAATCAGGCAGTAGCCGTACGAACTGTCGGTTGGGGCAGCGGAAACACAGCAGCGCTTTTTAGTGGTTTCGGCACCTGTAAACATGTAACAGCCGGCGAACTCTTTCTTGGCGTCTGGAATGGAGTCAATATGGATAATGATTATGGAATTTCCTTTACATCGCGTCCATCATCGGTTAATTTCTGGTACAAGTATGAAACCGTTACCGATAATAATGGCGATTTTGGAACTGTTGAGGTAATAGTAGAGGATGCCGCAGGCAAGCCAATTGCAAGCAGTGGCGTTGTAAAACTGACCTCCAAAAGTTGGGAATCAAAGCCCATTCCTTTAGTGTATCAGTTGGGGAGTGGCAAAGCTGCAAAAATTTCGGTTGCTTTTAAATCTTCGGGAAATCCTGATTGTGTGAAGGCAGATGCGAAATACATGACCCCGCCTCCTGCAAGAAACCTGAGCGACGGAGAATACGTTGGTTCCAAACTCTACATCGACGAAGTAACGCTTAACTACTAAACACCTGCCATTCATCGTAAAGACACATATATGAAAGCAAAGATATATTCACTGTTAGCGGTGCTACTGACCATCGTGAGCCTCACGGGGTGCGATGACTGGTCGCCGTCGACACAATTTGCAAAAAACACGGGAGGCGTGACCTTCGAAGGGTTTGACGTCGAGGTGGCCTCGCAGCCCACAGAGGCGTCGAATGCCTCGCGCGCCGGCGAAGAGATAGACGTCAACGACTTCATCGTCACCATCTACGACCGCACCACCGGCAAAGTGGCCAATCTGGCCAGCTATGACTCGGAAGGCAACGTGCGCCCAGCGTCGTGGAAATTCAGCGCGATGCCCGAAGTGATGACCCTCCGCGTGGGGTCGTACAAAGTGGTGGTGAAAAGCCACGAGCCTGAAGCGGCCGCGTGGGAAGCACCCTACTACGAAGGCTCGAAGGAATTTACCATCGAAGAGGGTCGCATCACTTCGATAGGTACCGTGACGGCTAAGTTTGCCGCTGTAAAGGTGGAAGTGAAATTCTCGGAACTTCTCACGAAAAACATGGCCGACGACTGCACCGTCACCGTTGTGGCCGGAACGGGCGGCACGCTCGTGTGGAGCAAGACCGAAAGCCGCTTGGGATACTTCGACGTGACCTCAGGCGCCACAACCTTAGTGGCCACTTTCGAGGGTACCGTCGCAAAGTCTCCCCAGCGCAGCGTGCAGGAATTTTCCGACGTGACAGGCGGAAAGTATTACATCATCACCTACAAGATGGCTACCGGCGACTCGACTGTGCCTGACGAAGTGGGTGACGCCAACCCCTCCGGTGTCAGTGTCAGCGGAGAGATTGAAGAGCAGGGCGAGAGCGGCAACGTCAACGGAGGCGACAACGGCTCAGGCACCGGCACAGGTCGACCCGACGAAGAGCAGTGGCCCGACGAACCGGGCACCGACCCTGACAAGCCGGGCACTGACCCGACCCCGGGCGACGATGAGCTGACTGCCGACGATTTCTTCAAAACAGATGGAATTCCCGGAGATTCCAACTATCCCAAATCGGCGCTCGAACTTGGCCTCGACAAAGAAAATCCGTCGGATGCCAATCCCGCGGTGGTCTACATCTATTCGAAGACAGGTATCGCCCATCTGAAGGTGAAAATCAGTAGCGATAATGAAAATTTCATGTCCTCGGCCGGCTCAATGTTACCTCTCGAATTCGACCTTGCTACATGTGT
>JAIDCC010000068.1 GCA_029056055.1 Duncaniella sp. | reverse complement strand
GGGTGGGAGACATTGTGGGCCGGCGTGGACGCGCCATGGCGCGTCCCTACTTTTGCGGTCGCGGCGGAAGCGGTGAGTATGAGGGTGCCGGAGGCGAGGGAGGGGGCGGCGGAGGCGAGGAGGGCGGTGAGGATGTCGGGGCCGAAGAGGCGGCTGACGTCGGCGAGGGAGAGGCCGCGGGCGGTGCGCAAGGCGGTGAGCAGGAGGTCGTTGAACTGCGAGTCGCGGCTTTCGTCTTCTTCCTCGTAGATGCCGGTGCCATGCGAGGCAATGTAGGCGCGCAGGTCGGGACGATTGGCGCCGCGGCGACCGTCGACGTAGGAATGTGCGCCGGGGCCGAGACCGATGTAGGGCGAAAGGTCCCAGTAGGATGAATTGTGGATGGCCTCGGCGCCGGGGAGGGCGAAATTTGAGATTTCGTAGTGGCGATAGCCGGCCTCGCGGGTGAGGCGGCAGAGGGTGTCATACATTTCGCCGGCCAAAGTGTCGGAGGCTTCGGCGATTTGCCCCGCGGCGAGGCGGCGCCCGAGCAGGGTGCCCTCTTCGATGGAGAGAAGGTAGGCCGACAGATGCGAGGGGCGGAATTCAAGGAGGCGGCGCAGGCTGAAGGTGAAACTTTCGAGCGTCTGCCCGGGAAGACCGTAGATGAGGTCGGCCGAGATGTTGGTCACCCCGCCGGAGCGCAGACATTCGAGCGCGGCGAGGGCGTCGGCGGCGGTGTGGCGGCGCGAGATGGCGCGGAGTTCGGTGTCGACGAGCGACTGGATGCCTATGCTGACCCTGACATCGGGGCGCACGGCGCGCATGGCCTCGACCCACGCGGGGGTGACATCTTCGGGGTTAGCTTCGACGGTGAGTTCGCGCAAGGGGCCGGGGGCGATGAGCCCGACGAGGCGCGCTATTGCGGACGGGGGGAGGAGCGAAGGGGTGCCTCCGCCGATGTAGAGAGTGTCGGCAGGTTCGGCGGGGCGGCGAGCCTCCCACTCGGCGGCGACGGCGTCGAGGTAGCGGTCGACGAAGTCGGGGCGCGCCAGCGAATAGAAGTCGCAATAGGCACACTTGGAGTGGCAGAAAGGTATGTGGAGATAGACTTTCACCGGCGGCAGATGTTGCGAAACTCGCAGTATTTGCAATCCTGCGGGTTGGGGGTCTGACTGAAGGGGACGTTTTCGTCGAAGAGAGGGTCGAGCGCGTCGGAGAGAGCCTGAAGGAAGACCTCGCGGTGAGGGCGATAGTCGGTGAGGGGCTGTTTGTCGACCACGCAAGGCTTGATGCCGTCGGCGGCGATTTCAAGCAGATTGTAGACCTGCGGCATTATGGGGCCGGAGTAGCCTGTCTTCTCGGCGTAGGCGCAGCAGTAGAACATGAGCTGCACGAGTGCGGCGGGGAGAGTGCCCGACGAGAACCATGTGCCGACATCGCCGGCGCGCGTGGCGTCTGACCCGGTCTTGTAGTCGACGAAGCGGAGTGTCATGCCGGAGCCGTCGGGGGAGGCGATGCGGTCGATGCGGTCGATAATCTGGAAGATGTTGAGGGTGCGTGTAGGGAGGGAGAGGGTGCCCTTCAACTCATACTCGCCCTTGACAAACTCGATGGGGGTGAGAGGCATCTCGGCCTTGAGCATCTTGACGATTAGCTCGCGCACGACGTTGCCCATGGCGCGCGCCTCGCCCGAGAGGGGGCGGTCGAGATTGTCGGAGAGGTGGTTGAAGTGGTCATTGACGGCGGAAGTGATGAACGGCTCGATGTGGCGTGCTATCGAGGCGGAATCGGCCGTCCAGACATTGAGCAGCTCGGGGGTGATGAGAGCCGTGCCGCCCGAGGGGGAGGCACTTTTGTAGAGCATCTCGGCCACACTATGGAAGATGCTGCCGAAGGTGGCGGAGTCCATGTGGTCCATCGTCGAATTGTCGAGAAAGATGTTGCCGACGTATTTGAGATAGAACGACAAGGGGCAGTGGAGGAACGTCTTGATGGCCGAGACGGAGAGGGTGCGACCGCCGGGAGTGACGTAGGAGCGCAGCTGCGGGATGATGGCGGGGTCGGCGTGCTTGTCGATGACGATGCCTTCGGGCTGAGCGGGGAGCGAGGGGAAAACGGCGGTGTCGTGGGTGATGCGGCAGCCGGGAAAGAGGTAGAGCAACTGGGCCACGTAGCGCGACACCTCGCTCGACCCGATGCCGGCGTCGCGCACGTCGTAGAGCAGCGTGACGTGGCGTGCGCGTCCTATGAGGCGATAGAAATAGTAGGCGAAAATCGACTCCTGATGGTCGGTGGTGGCCATACCGTAGGCGCGGCGCAGGGTGTCGGGGATGAAGGAGCGTGTGAAGATGCGCTGCGGGAAAACGCGCTCGTTCATCGAGAGGATTATGATGTTGTCGAAGTCGAGCGAACGCGTTTCGAGCACGCCCATCACCTGAAGGCCGCTCAGAGGCATTCCGGCGAAGTTGATTGAGGCGGAGCCGACGGCGCGATTGAGCATTCGCATGAAAGTGGCCTCGCCCATCGAGATGCCGCGGCGGTCGATGGCGCTCTTGAGTTCTTCGAGGGCGGCGAGCCATGCGCGGGCGTAGGCGATGTCGATGCCTTCGGCGAGGGCGCGACCGTCGGCATCGTCGAAATCGGTTTCGAGCGAACCGTCGGGGGCGGTGTCTTCTTCGGCGGCTTCGGCGGTCTCGGCGACGGTCTCGTCATCAGCCTTGGGGGCAAGCTCGACAAGGGCGTCGTGGAGGGCGAGAATCATCGTGTGGAGGAAGGCATAGATTTCGTCGGCCATGCGATGCTTCTTTTCGACACGGATTGGCTCGAAGAGAAATGCGAGGCGCGGCAACTGCTCCTTGAGGAGCGAGGCGCTGACCATGTAGAGACGGCCTGACACGATGGCCGTGAGCATTTTCGAACACCCTTCGCGGTCGATGCGGGTCGTGAGGGGATGGCTGAGCAGGGCGTTGACGTCGCGGTAGAAGTACTGCCATTCGCCGCCGGAGAGAGCCGCCTCGGTGTGCATGCGCAGCAGGGTGTCCATGAACGAGGCGAAGGGCGTCGTGCGCAACGGAAAGCCCATCGTGACGTTGAGCGCGGTGATTTCGGCGGGCACGGCGTGGATGGTGGGCATGAAGAGGCTTTCGTCGGGGAGCACCACGGCGGTGTCGATGGCGTTGTCGGGGTCGGCCACGGCCTTTTCCTCGACCCAGCGCGCGAGGGTGCGTCCGGCCACCTTGGCCTGCCCTACGCCCGACGGCACGCCGGTGACGACGATTTCGGGGAACGAGTCGGCCGGGGCGGCTTTGGCGGCTTCGATGTCGTAGCGCGAGGGGAAATTTCGGATGTTGCGGCGCATGAAACGCGAGGCGCGGTTGCCGGGCATTTCGAAGGCGGCCGAACCGAAGTCCCAGTAGAAGTCGGCGGCATCGAGGGCCATTAGGCGTTGCATCACCACAAACTCGCTGACGGTGATGACGTTAAATCCGACGAAGATGTAGCGGCGGTAAGGGAGGTCGGCGGCGCGGGCTTTCTTGAGATGTTCGACGGCGCGGCGCACAATCATGCCCTCGGTGGCGAGGCCGTCGGCGAGCAGCGTCTCCTGAAACGAGCGGTAGAGGGGGAGGAGCACTTCCCAGAGTTTCACGAATTTGCCGGGAGGGGCGTCGGGGGCACCCTCGCGGGGGTTGACATGCTCCCAGAAGCGTTCGGGCGAAACGGGTTGGAACGTCTCGCCCCAGTAGCGGCCGAGCACCTCCTTCTGCTCGTCGGTGAGGAAGTCTGTGGCAATCTCGCGCACGCGCTTGAGATTGACAAACAGTCGCTCGGGGTCGACGAGGTAACGGTCTACGTCGTTGAAGTCGGCCAGCAGCATTTCGCCCCAGAAGAGGAAGCGGTCGAAGTCGAGGCGCTCGTTGTCGTCGCGCCATTCGCCTTCGTCACCCTCGGGGGCGGGTGTCATAAGCTCCTTGTATTTGTGATAGAGCACGAAGATGGCATCGAGGCGCGACACGGGCGTCAGGTCGGTGAGCGAGCGCATCATGTCGCTGATGGTGGTGGTGTGGGGCATGATGAGGGGGAGCTCGCCGCACATTCCGGCCAGGTAGTGCTCGAAGAAAGTGGCCGCGCGCTTGTTGGTGAACACGAAGCAGTAGTCGGCCATCTCATTGCGCTCGGCCTTGATGTAGGCCTCGGCCACTTGTTGCAGGAAAGGAGTCATGAAGGGGTGCGTGTGTGGTGTGAAATCAGCAGTTCTTGATGAGCATAATCATCTTGACGGCCACGTCGAAATTGATGATTTTGCCGTTGCCGTTGCCGGCGATGTCGGTCATGGCACGGTCCATGACGGCCACGATGGCCGGGGCGTTGCGCTCGCTGACAAACCGCGCGAAGTTGCGCGAGAAGGCCTCTTCGTCGCGTGTCAGATAGTTGAGGTCGGAAATGCCGAAGTTGTAGACGAAATTCTCGCGGATGAGCCGCTGGCAGAATTCATAGAATTTCAGTTCGCTCTCGCGGCCGAGGGCGGCTATGTCGGCGCTCCATTCCTTGAGCCCGCGCACGTCGCGCTGATAGGCCAGACGCATCAGGCGCTTGAAGTTGTCGAAGAAGAGGCGCGACACGCTCGTGGCGTCGCACACCCTCAGGGCGGCGTTGACGTCGCCTTCGGCTATGTGGGCGGCGGCGCGGGCGTCGGCCGCATCGAGGCCTCGTTCGGAGGCGAGCCACGCGGCCACGTCGCCGTCGCTCAGTCGCGCCACTTCGATGGGTTGGCAGCGCGAGCGTATGGTGGGGAGCACGCCTGAGACGTCGTTGCTGACAAGGATAAACACCGTGCCGGCAAAGGGCTCTTCGATGAGCTTGAGCAGCTTGTTGGCCGTCTCCTCGCGCATTCGTTCGGGGAGCCAGACGAGGGCTATCTTATGGTGGGAGATGGCGGGGGTGATGGCCATGCGGTTTTCGAGCAGCGAGGCTTCGTCGACGAATATCCAGGGGCGGGCATTTTTCTTGTCAAACGTGGCGCTCCAGCGGTCGGGGTCCATGTAGGGATTGGCGCGCACGAAGTCGTGAAACTCCTCGGCGAAGTCGTCAGACACGGTCGCCTTGCCCCCCTCGCGCTTCACCACGGGGAAGACGTAGAGCATGTCGACGTGGTTGAACGACGCATGCTGACGGCATGAGCGGCATCGGCCGCAGGCGTCGCCGTCGGGGGTCGGCTCGAGGCAATGGATGCGCTCGGCCAGAGCGCGGGCCAGGAGGAATTTTCCGGTGCCCGACGGGCCGTGGATGAGCAGTGCGTGGGGCACGCGCCCCGTCTCGACTATATCTATAAGTCGACGCTTCAGTGAATCGTGTGAGAGGATGCTGCTGAATGGCATGATGGAGAGTGAAGGGATGTTGGGGGTTCAGGTGGGGGCGACGAAAGTCATTTCATAACCTCGCAATAGATTTCCTTCAGTCGGGCTATGGCCTTCGGGAGGGTGAAGCGCGAGGAAATCAGGGCATGTGCTTCGGCCGAGAAACGACGGCGAGTCTCGGGGGATGTGGCGAGCGTGAGGATGCGGTCGGCAAGCGCGTCGACGTCGCCCGGCTCGACGAGATAGCCGTTCTCGCCATCCTTGACCACTTCGGGAATTGAGGCCACAGGGGTGGAGATGCTCGGAATGCCGCGCCCCATCGTCTCGAGGATGGTCATCGGGAGGCCTTCGTGATAGGAGGGAAGGACGTTTATCATCGTGTCGGCGAGAATGCGTTCTTTCTGCTCGCCGTCTACCCACCCTACATGGGCTATCCTGTGTCGCACTCCGAGGGCGTCGATGCGCGCCTCGACTTCGCTCACCTCGCCGTCGCCGCAGAGGCAGAATCTGATGTCGGCGGGGAGGCGCTTGTCCGTCCGGGCTATGGCTTCGAGCAGGTCGTAGGCTCCCTTGCGCTTGCCCAGCCGACCCAGCAGGGTCACGAGGTGGGTTCGGTCGGCGTCGTAGGGGTTTGGCGTGACGGGCACCACCGAATTGTAGACCGCCTCGACGCGCGCGCCGGGGGCTTTCGAGGTGATGGAGTCGCGCAGTCGTTCGGAGAGCACGATGTTGACGTCGGCCTCGGCGAGCACTTCGGCCACGAAGCGTTTCACCCTCGCCGACGCGGCGGCGTAATAGTCGTCAAACTCGGCGCCGTGATGATGAAGCACCACCGGGATGCCCATCTTCCGGAGCATCTTCACGAGGAAGCCTTTGCGCAGGAAACTGCCCCGTTCCGACACGTGCAGGTGGGCCACGTCGATGCGTCCGCGCACGCCCATCCACGCTATTTTAGACACAGCGCGAGCGAAGCAGGCCAGAAGGCCCGCCCGGCTCGCGTCGCGATGAGTGGGAATGAATGTGACGCGCCAGTCGCCGTCGGCCCATTCGGGGCTTTCGAGGTAGCCGCGCACTACGCTGACCATTCCTCCCTTGTAGGAGAGGTCGGAACAGCACATCAGTATGTTTTTCAAATCATTCGAGGTCTTTCGGGATGGCAACGATGCGCAGGTTGACACCGTTGATGAAGTCGATGATGTTCTGGCGTTCGGGAGTGTCGTCCACGTCTGACTGGATGCGCTTCAGGGCGTTAAACACCGAGGTGCCGGTCTGATAGATGTGACGGTAGCACTTGGCGATGTCGTCGATGCGCTCCTCGCTCATGTTGCCATACTTGCGCAGAATTGTGGCGTTGACTCCGAAGTAGGATGTCGGGTTGTGGGCCATGATGCAGTAGGGGGGCACGTGGCCGGTGATGCGGCAGCCGCCCTTGACGAGCACCCAGTCGCCGACCGACGAATTTTCATGCACCACGACAGCCGACGAAAGGATGGTCTTTTCGCCGATTTTGACGTCGCCGGCCACCGAGACATTGTTGCCCAGCACGCAGTTGTTGCCGATGTGCGAGTCGTGGCCTACGTGGGAGTTGGCCATCAGGAACGTGCCCTCGCCGATGACGGTGGCACCCTCCTCGGGGTTGATGCCGCGGTTGATGATGACGTTTTCGCGCACCACCACGTTGTCGCCGAGGTGGCAGTAGGTGAAGCCGCCCTTCCAGCGGAAATCCTGGGGGTCGGCGCCTACTATCGCGCCCTGATAGATGCGGCAGTTGCGCCCCATGCGTGTGCCGCGCACGATGCTTGCAAAGGGCATGATGACACACCCGTCTCCTATTTCGACATCTTTGTCGATGAATGCAAAGGGATGGATGGTGACGCCTTCGCCGATTTTGGCCGAGGGGTCAACGTGGGCTTTGTCGCTGATCATAAGCAAGTTTTAAGGTTAGCGGCCGCCGCCGAGGTTCTGATAGAGGTTGATGATGGCCTGCGCGGCGGTGAGGTTGGTGGTGATTTGCGAGGTCTGGGCCGACAGGAGGTTGCGCTGCGCGGTGAGCACTTCCAGATAGGTGGTCGAGCCGTCGAAGAGGAGTAGTTCGTTGGTGATGTCGACTGCCTTCTTATAGCTGTCTACCTGCATCGCGAGCCACTGCTTTTTCTGCTGTGAGCTCTCGAACACCGACATGGCGTTGCTGACGTCGGCGGCTGCGCTCATCAGGGTGTATTCGAAGTTGTTGAGGGCCTGCTGCTGCGAGGCTTTCGACGCTTCGAGGCGGGCGATGTTGGCGCCGCGCGAGAAGAGGGGGGCGGTCAGCGAGCCGGCAAGCTGCACAAACCAGTCGCCGGGGTTCTTGACAAACGAGCCGAGGAGGTTGGTGAAGCCGCCGTTGGCGTTGATGTTGAGCGACGGATAGAAGGCCGAGCGGGCTGAGGCTGTGGCATAGTAGGCCACGGCGAGCTGCATCTCGGCGGCACGCACGTCGGGACGGGCGGCAAGCTCATACATCGGGATGGCGGCGCGCTGAAGCGCGGGCAGCGTGAGCGCGGCATCGGCGGGGATGGCCCATTCGGTGGGCATCGTGTTCATCAGAAGCGACATCGAGTTGTTGGCCTGCACGAGGGCATCCTCTATGTCGGTCAGCGAGGCTTCGACGCTGTAATAGGCTGCCTGGCTCTGCACCACGGCATCCTCGCGCAGACGTCCTGCTTCCTTGAGGTTGCGCATCACGGTGACGCTCTCGTTCCAGAGTTTTGCGGTCTCTTTGAGAAGGGCGAGCTGGCTTTCGAGCGACGCGATGGTGTAGTAGCAGGTGGCCACGCCGGCTATTATCTGCGAGCGCACTGCCTGCTCGTAGGCTTTGGCCTGGAGCTCAGACACCTCGGCCGAACGCTTGTTGTTGAGAAGCTTGCCGAACACGTCGATTTCCCAACCCACCGAGAGGGGTAGCTGATAGGTCCAGTTCATTTTCGAACCGGCATACGAGGCACCGGCGCCGTTGGGGGCGAAGGCCACCGAGGGCAGGT
Organism: Duncaniella sp.; assembly: GCA_029056055.1. Lineage (GTDB taxonomy): Bacteria > Bacteroidota > Bacteroidia > Bacteroidales > Muribaculaceae > Duncaniella. The sequence goes on along the minus strand of JAIDCC010000068.1, from coordinate 37,062 downwards.
AGCTCAGACGGGCGCCCTTGAGCTGCGCGTGGGCCATGTCGATGTTGAGCTTGGCGTTGCGCAGGTCTTTGTTGTGCTCGAGGGCGCGCTCGATGAGGTCGGCGAGCACCGGGTCGGTAAACACTTGCTGCCAGCGCAGGTTGCCGAGCGCCGTCGAGTCGGCGTCTGCGGCCGTCAGCGCCTGCGCATAGTCCTTGACCAGCTGTGAGTCTACGCGCGATGCGTCATATTTCTGGTATATCCCGCAGCCGGAGAGGAGTGCGACACAGCCGGCGGCCACGAGGGTCTTGGTCATTGCGGTAAAAGTCATGATAACCTTTAGGGGGTAATATGTATTAAGTTGATAGTTGAGGAGAGAGGCGGGGCCGGTGAGATTACTTCGTGTCGGGCGTGTACTGCTCGATTTCGTTCTCGATGCCTTCGTTGTCGGTGTCTTCCCACTTCATGGGAGTGAATTTCTCCTGAAGTTTCTGGCACGCTACGAAGAGCGCGGGCACCACGAGCACCTGGAGTATCATACCGATTAACATACCGCCCACCGAGCCTGTGCCGAGTGCACGGTTACCGTTGGCGCCGGCACCCGAGGCAAACATCATGGGGAGCAGACCGATAATCATGGCGAACGAGGTCATGAGGATGGGTCGCAGACGGGCCACGGCGCCGTCGATGGCGGCGTTGACTATCGTCATGCCCGTGCGGCGGCGTTCGACACAGAATTCCACGATAAGGATGGCGTTCTTGGCCAGAAGACCGATGAGCATGATGAGCGCAATCTGAAGATAGATACTGTTGGCGATGTCGAAAATCTGTGCGAAGATAAACGTGCCCATCAGACCGAACGGTATCGAGAGAATTACGGCCCAGGGAAGGATGTAGCTTTCATACTGTGCCGAGAGGAGCAGGAACACGAAGAGCAGACAGAGTCCGAAGATGACTGCCGTGGTAGAGCCTGCGCCCGACGAGGCTTCCTCGCGGGTCATACCCGAGTATTCGTAGCCGTAGCCTGCGGGCAGCGTCTCGGCGGCCACTCGCTGGATGGCGGCGAGACAGTCGCCCGACGAATAGCCCGGAGCGGGCGAACCGGTCACGGATATCGACGTAAACATGTTGAAGCGGTTCAGAAGGTCGGGGCCATACACCTTGGTGAGGGTCACGAAGTTTGAGATTGAGGCCATCTCGGCGCCGTTGCGCACCTTGATTGAGGCCAAGGTCTCGGGGCTTACGCGGCTCTCGGGGTTGGCCTGCATCATCACGCGGTAGATTTTACCGAAGCGGTTGAAGTTCGACACATACATACCGCCGTAGTAGCCCTGGAGGGTGGTCAGGATGTCCCTGGGCGAGAGGCCGGCCTGCTTGGCCTTGGCTGCGTCGATGTCAATCATATACTGCGGGAAGGTGGGGTTGAAGGTCGTGTAGGCCACCTGCACCTCGGGCTGCGCGTTGAGCTGGCCGAGGAAGCCCTGCACCACGCCGAAGAAGTTGTCAATTGAGCCGCCGGTGCGGTCCTGCATCTTGATTTCGAAACCGTTGGTCAGCGAGTAGCCCGTAATCATAGGCGGCGCGAACATAACGACGCGACCATCCTTGATAGCCATCGAGGTGATGCCGTAGAGCTTGTTGATAATCATCTGCGAGGTCTGGTCCCACTGCTTGCGGTCTTCCCAGTTTTTGAGCTTGACGATGAACGTGCCATACGTAGCGCCCTGTCCGGCCATGAACGAGTAGCCGGCAATCTTCATTCGATACTCGATTTCGGGCACGGTGGCCAGAATCTTGTCTACGTCGTCGAGCACCTTGAGCGTGCGCTCCTGCGACGTGCCCGGAGGCATGTCAATCATGGCGAAGAACACGCCGGTGTCTTCGTTGGGCACGAGGGTCGAGGTCGTGCGGCCCATGAGCCATACGAGGATGGCCACAGCAGCGGCGATGGTGCAGAAGCTCGTTATCTTGTGATGGATGAAGAACGAGGTGCCTCCGCGGTAGACTTTCAACAGACGGTTGAAGCCCTTATCGAAACCTTTGTGGAAGCGCTTGCTGAAAATGCCGAAGATGGTGATGATGGCACACACCGATGCTATGATGAGCTTGACGGGGTGTTCGAGGCTATACCAGCCGAGCACCATGAAGGTGATGGTGGCGGCGAGGAAGATGAAGGTGATTACCGGGGGAAGGTTGAGGCCGAAGCTCTTCTTCTTGTGGGCCACGATGGCTTCGCCGGCGGCCTGATAGCTCTTGGAGAGGTTGTCTTTGAGCGAGGTCTCGGGGTTATGGGCCTTGAGGAAGAGGGCGCAGAGTGCCGGCGAAAGCGTCAAGGCGTTGAGTGCCGACAGACCGATGGCTATGGCCATGGTCAGACCGAACTGGCGGTAGAACACACCCGTGGTGCCGCTCATGAACGACACGGGGATGAACACGAGCATCATGACGAGCGTAATCGAGATGATGGCGCCGCCGATTTCGCTCATGGCGTCTATTGAGGCCTTGCGCGCGCTCTTGTAGCCCACGTCGAGTTTGGCGTGCACCGCCTCGACCACCACGATGGCGTCGTCCACCACAATCGCGATTGCCAACACGAGGGCCGACAGGGTGATGAGGTTGAGCGAGAAGCCGATGAGGTTCATGAAGAAGAACGTACCCACGAGGGCCACAGGAATGGCGATGGCGGGGATGATGGTCGAACGGATGTCCTGAAGGAACACGTAGACCACGAAGAACACGAGGATGAATGCCTCGATGAGGGTCTTGATTACCTCGTGGATAGAGGCATCAAGGAAGTCGTTGTTGTTCATAGGGATGGCGAACGCCAGACCTGCGGGGAGGTCTTTCTTCATCTCGTCTACCTTGGCAAGACAGTCGTTGATGATTTGCGTTGCGTTCGAGCCTGCCGTCTGGAACACGATGGCCGACGTCGCCGTCATGCCGTTCAGCGAGTTCCAGAAGCCGTAGGTCACACGTCCGAGTTCCACCTCGGCCACGTCGCCCAGACGAAGCACTTCGCCCGTGGGCTTGGCGGCCACGACGATGTCTTCAAATTCCTCGGGGGTGGTCAGACGGCCTTTGTACTTCATGGTGTACTGGAAGCTCTGGTCGCCCTGCTCGCCGAACGCACCGGGAGCGGCCTCGATGTTCTGCTCGGCAAGTGCATACGAGATGTCGGTGGGCACGAGTCCGTACTGTGCCATTACGTCGGGCTTGAGCCAGATTCGCATCGAGTAGTCGGCACCGAACGACATGACGTCGCCCACACCCGACACACGCTGGAGCTGAGGAATGATGTTGATTTTGGCGTAGTTGTCGATAAACTCGGCCGAATAATTGCCCGATTTGTCATAGAGGGCGACGTTGAGAAGCATCGACGTTTGACGCTTCTGCGTCAGCACGCCCACCTGGGTCACCTCGGAGGGCAGAAGGTTCTGGGCCTTGGCCACACGGTTCTGCACGTCGACGGCGGCCATGTCGGGGTCGAAGCCCTGCTCGAAGTAAACGTTGATGGTGGCCGAGCCGGTGTTGGTGGCGGTCGACTCCATGTAGGTCATGCCTTCCGCACCGTTAATCGACTCTTCAAGAGGCGCGATCACCGAGTTGAGCACGGCCTGAGCATTCGCACCGGTATAGGTGGTCGACACCTGAATAGTAGGAGGTGCGATGTCGGGAAACTGGGTGATAGGCAGCGAGAAGAGGCCAATCAGACCCAGAAGCACGATGAAGATTGAAATCACCGTCGACAGCACCGGTCTATTGATGAAAGTATCGAGTTTCATTTTTGCGTGTTGGATATTTTTTCTTTATGGCAAAGGAAAGAGGGGTGGGGAGAGAGGATGGCTCTGAGCGCTCCGCTATGCGGCGCGTCCTTACTTCGCTGCGCCCTGCTGCTGAGCGGCGGCTGCGGCCTGCTGGGCGGCGAGCTGTGCTGCGTCCACGGGCTGGATGGCCATGCCGTCCGACAGACGGGTGCCTACGCCTTCAACCGCGATGACGTCGCCCGGCTTGATGCCCGAGGTCACCACGAAGGTCTGGCCGTCTGAGATGGGGCTGACGGTGATGGGGGTCGAAACCACTTTGTTCGAGTCGCCGAGCACATAGACGAAACGCTTGTCCTGAAGCTCGAAAGTGGCCTTCTGCGGGATGATGAGGGCAGAGTCGATTGAGGTGGGGATGATGATGGCGCCCGTACCGCCCGAACGGAGACGTCCGCCGGGGTTGTTGAAGAGCGCGCGCACCGACGAGGCGCCGGTGTTGTTGTCGATTACGCCCGACACGGTGGCCACTTTGCCTTCGAGGGGATAGATGGTGCCGTCGTTGAGCTGGAGCTGCACGGCGGGCATCTCTTTGATGGCGGCGTCGAGCGAGCGGGCGCCTCCCTCGGTCATGTCGAGGATGTCTTTCTCGGTCAGCGAGAAGTAGGCGTAGACTTCAGAGTTGTCCGACACTGTGGTCAGGGGCTGGGCCGACGAGGGCGACGCGAGCGAGCCTTCGCGGTTGGGGATGGTGCCCACTACGCCGTCCGAGGGTGCGGTCACCACGGTGTAGCCGAGGTTCTTCTGTGCCGAGGTCAGCGCGGCCTGCGCGGTGGCAAGCGAGCTCTTGGCCTGGGCCAGCTGGTTGGCCGACACCTGAAGTTCGTAGTCTGAGATGATGTTCTTTTCGCGCAGTGCCTTCTTCGAGTCGTAGGTCATCTGGGCGGTGGCCACGGCGGTCTTGGCCGAGTTCACCTGTGCCTGCGCCTGGTCTACGGCTGCCTGAAACGTCACCTGGTCGAGCACGAAGAGTGTCTGACCTTTGCGCACGTGCTGACCTTCGTCAACACACACTTTGGTGATAAATCCTGTCACCTGTGGACGGATGTCGATGTCGGTCTTACCCTTGATGGTGGCGGGTAAGGTGGTCTGAAGAGTGGTAGGGGTCTGCTCCACGGTCATGGTGGCTATCTGGGGAGCAGGCATCTGCTGCTGTTGCTGCGAGCCCGAGCATCCGGAGAGGCCCAGCACGAGTGCTGCGGCTGAAACTGATGAAAGAATAGCTTTCATTGAGCTGTAGATGAATTAAGAAATTATACCTTCTGTTTTAATTTTTTCTATCCTTAAACGTAGTTTGCCCTTTCATGCAAAATACGTGCAAAATTAGCATATTTTTTCGAAATGCGAAAAATCACCCAACAATATTTTAAAAAAAATTACATATCGGCCTATTTATTCGACATTTCTTCCAACTTATTCCACGTCCCCGGCGTTCCTCCGCCCTGTCCTCTCCGACGGTGGGCGGCTTCGGCGCGGCGGCCGCCCCCCGCGCGACGCAATCAAATTTAGGTCTGTGGGCTTGGGGATTGAGCGGAAATTTATTACCTTTGCATCTGCATTTTGACGTGCATCGCAAATCGTGGCGACGCGCTCCGCGGCCCTCTGCTGTATCGCTCTGCAAAGTTACTGCTCAAATCCCGTGATTGTGATGCGATTAGCCCCGTTTCGCACGCCCTCTACAACTCTCAATTCTCTCTCAACCACTACCCCATTCTTACATGAAACGCAAGTCACTCATACTCAGCGTCATCGCTTTTATAGCGGCTGTCTTCGGCGCGCAGGCGCAGGAGATGCCCGCCACCTACATCCAGCGCCCCATCGTGCCCGATTCGATTTCCACCCTCGCCGGGCGGTGCAACTACGTGGCCGACCATTTCTTTGATTTCTGCGACCTCAAGAAGGCTTTTTCGTCGCGCGCACGCATGGGCGACGAAATTCGCACCTACCTCGAAATTCTCCCCCAGGCCTCGCCCGAACGTGCCCAGGCCGCAGCCTCGCGTCTGATGGAGCAGCTCGCCAAACAGCCGGCCGACCAGCTCTACGTGGCCACGCTCGCCGAGGAAGCCTACTACTCCGACTCTGCCGCCGCGTGGTATGACCGCCTCTACCTGCCGTTTGCAAGCGCCGTGGCCGACAACAAGAAAATCCAACGCGCCGAGAAGGCTCGCTTTGTCCGTCAGGCCAAGGTGCTCGAAGGCTCGCTCATCGGCTCGAAAGTTGCTCCCCTCGAATACGTCACCCCCTCGGGCGAACGCCGCAACCTCGACATGGACAACGCCGAGGCTGTCCTCGTCATGCTCGCCGACCCCACTTGCTCCGATTGCTCGATGGCGCGTCTGCGCCTCGACGCCGACGCTTCGTTGCGCGAGCTGGTCGACGAGGGGCGCTTCAAGGTGGTGGTCATAGGCATCGCCGACCCCGCCGACCCCGAATGGCAGGCCAAAGCGGCCGAAATGCCCTCTTCGTGGACCGTCGGCGCCAATCCCGACGTCGACACGCTCTGGGACATGCGCGTCTCGGGCCCCTCGCTCTTCATCTTCGACCGCAAGCACAATCTGCGCTGGAAGCATCTCACCACCGACATGGTGCTCGACATCGCGCGCCAAATCAAAAAACGCTGATTTCCGTCCGCCTCGCCGCCGACGCCCGCCCTTGACCGCTTCGGGCGGCAGGTCTGACGGCCCCGCGGCTCTTCCCCGGTTCGGGCGTCTCAACGTTTTTCTCATCGAACTTTCTCACCACCACTGCAATATGAACAGTATCCAGAAAATATTCGCGGCGTTCTTCATGCGCTCCACGGGCTGGACCTACTCCAACCTCGCCCGTCTCTTCATGCGACTCTTCGTGGGCATGATGCTGCTGCAATTCGGCGTGCGCCACCTCGTCAACTACAACCTCCTCGCCACGACGTTTCCCGCCGTGCTCGGCATGAGTTCCGAGACGTCGCTCATCGTCATGATTATCATCGAGGTGGGTTGCTCGGCGCTCATCATGCTCGGGGCCTTCACCCGTCTGATGTGCATCCCGCCCATCATCGCCATGATTGTGGCCGAATACTACATCGTCCACGACCTGGTGTCAAACCTGCCCGTCTACGGTCTCGACAGCACCGACCCCGGCTACCTGCCCATCATGTTCATCGGCATCTACATTTATCTCCTGATTGCCGGACCCGGAAAGATTTCTTTCGACTATCTCATGTCAATCTACTTTCTGAGCCTTGAGGAGAAGAGCGAGGAGGAGGTGCTCGAAGATGTCTGACGCTCCGATGAAAATAGCCGTCCTCATCTCAGGAGGCGTCGATTCGGCCGTGGCTGTGCAGCAACTCCTCGACCACGGCCACGACCTACACCTATTTTATATAAGAATAGGCATGGACGACGGGCGCGGCGACTGCTCGGCCGAGGAAGACATCGAGATGTGCTCCTTCATCGCACGCCGCTACGGTCTGCCCTTCGACGTCGTCTCGCTCCACGAGGAATACTGGGACAACGTGATGGAGTATGCCCTCCGCTCGGTCAAGGCGGGCCTCACGCCCAACCCCGACGTGATGTGCAACAAGATGATTAAGTTCGGGTTCTTCGAAGAACGATGGGGGCACGAGTTCGACAAGACCGCCACGGGCCACTACGCCACCACCCGCGAAATTGACGGCCGCGTATGGCTCGGCACCGGGGTCGACCGCGTCAAAGACCAGACCGACTTCCTCTGCCGCATCACCTACGACCAGCTCTCTCACCTCATGTTCCCCATCGGCGACATGCCCAAGTCGGAGGTGCGACGCCTGGCCGTCGACCTCAAGCTCCCCAACGCATTCCGCCGCGACAGCCAGGGCATCTGCTTCCTGGGCAAAATCGATTACAACGAGTTCATAGCCCGTCACCTCGGCGAGCGCCCCGGCCCAATCGTCGAAATCGAGACCGGACGCAAGCTCGGCGAGCACCGCGGCTTCTGGTTTCACACCATCGGCCAGCGCAAGGGGCTCGGCCTCAGCGGGGGCCCGTGGTTTGTGGTCAAGAAGAATGTGACCGACAACGTGGTCTACGTCTCGCGCGGCTATGACACCGCCCTGCAATACGGCCGCACCCTCCACCTCGACGAAATGCACTGGATTACAGCCGACCCCTTCGCCGAGACCGCCGCAGGCGCCGACCGCATCGAAATCATGTTCAAAAACCGCCACTCGCCCGACTTCCTGCCCGGCAGCCTGGTGCGCCACGGCTCCGACGGCGAGTTTGTCATAGAAAGCGCCGAGCGCGTGCAGGGCATCGCCCCCGGCCAGTTTGCCGTCATCTACACCCCCGACGCCTCGCTCTGCCTAGGAAGCGGTGTCATCACCGGCCGAAACGTCATCTGACCCACCTCCTCCCTCTCCCCTACTCACTCCTCACTCTCTCAAACCCCCACATCAGAAATGGACAGCCAGCATACATCATCCTCCTCCCACTCCTCCCGTCGCGTCGCGCTCCGGGTGATGGGGCTAAGCATCAACAAAATCCAGGGCACTGCCTACGCTCTGATTCTTGCCGAGAAAAACGGCCCGCTCAGAGTGCCGGTGGTCATAGGTGCCGCCGAGGCGCAGGCCATAGCCATGGCAATCGAGGGCGTCAAACCGCCCCGGCCCCTCACCCACGACCTCTTCGCCGCGATGGGCCACGCCTTCGGCATCCGCCCCGTCGAAGTGATGATTTACAAATTTCAGGATGGTGTGTTCTACTCCGAAATCACCTTCACCGACTCTGAGCGCAGCGTGGTCATCGACGCCCGCACCTCCGACGCGATTGCCATAGCCATGCGCTACGGCACTCCCATCTACGCCGCCCGCGAGGTGGTCGACGAAACCGGCTTCGAACTCGACGAGACTCTTGCCGAAAGCTCTGCCGACGCCGACTCCGACACCGAAGAACTCCGCCAACCCGCCGCGTCAGCCACCGCCGGCGGCGACGACACCTCCGACGCCCCCGGCCTCAACGAGCCGCGCCTCGAAAACTATGCCATCCCCGAGCTTGAGCGCACTCTCGAGCGCCTCATTGCCGAAGAAAAATACGAAGAGGCCGCAAAGGTCTCCGAAATCCTCAACCGTAAGAAAAACTCCTGACCTTAACCCACCGTGAAAACCTCTGCAATCCGCACACGCCTCGCAGCCCTCAGCTTCCTCGAATTTGCCGTCTGGGGTGCCTACCTCATCTCGCTCGGCAACTTTCTGAGCCGCGTCGGGCTCGCCGAACAAATCGGATGGTTCTACGCCATCCAGGGCATCGTCTCCATTTTCATGCCCGCCATCATCGGCATCATCGCCGACCGTTTCATCTCGGCTCAGAAAATGCTTTCGATATGCCACATTCTGGCCGGCTCGTTCATGTGTGCCGCGGGAATGTATGCGCTGACCGCCTCGCAGGTGGAGTTTGCCCCCCTCTTCACCCTCTACTCCTTCTCGGTGGCTTTCTTCATGCCCTCAATCGGTCTGGCCAACTCGGTGGCCTTCAACGCGCTCACCGAGGCCAAGCTCGACACCGTGACCCACTTCCCCCCGATTCGCGTCTTCGGCACCGTCGGTTTCATCTGCTCGATGCTGTTTGTCAACTTCACTCAGTTTCAGACCAACGCCTACCAGCTGCTGACGTCGGGCGTGCTCTCGTTCTGCCTCGCCGCCTACGCCGTGACCCTCCCCGCCTGCCCGGTCAACCGCTCCAAGGGTGGTTCGCTCGCCGAAAGCCTCGGTCTCAACGCCTTCCGTCTCTTCCGCGAGCGCCGCATGGCCGTGTTCCTCATCTTCAGCATGCTCTTGGGTGTCTCGCTCCAAATCACCAACTCCTACGGCAACGTCTTCATCTCGTCGTTTGCCTCGCTGCCCGACTTCGCCTCGACGTGGGGCGCACGCAACGCCAACGCCCTCATAGCCATCTCGCAGGCCTCCGAGACCCTCTGCATCCTCCTCATCCCCTTCTGCCTGAAACGTTTCGGCATCAAGGGAGTCATGCTCATGTCGATGCTGGCGTGGGTGTGCCGCTTCGGGCTCTTCAGCCTCGGCGACACCGGGTCGGGCCTCTGGATGATTGTGCTCTCGTGCATCGTCTACGGCGTGGCCTTCGACTTCTTCAACGTCTCGGGCGGTCTCTACGTCGACCAGCAGACCTCTCCCTCGATGCGCTCGTCGGCCCAGGGACTTTTCATGATTTGCACCAACGGCATAGGCGCCACCGTAGGCACCCTCGCCGCACAGGCCATCGTCAACCGCCTCGTCTTCACGCAATACACCCCCGAAGGCATGTATGCCGGCTGGAAAGCGGCCTGGATGATTTTCGCCCTCTACGCCCTCGTGGTCGGCGTGCTCTTCTATTTCATATTCAAATCCACGCCGGCTCCGAGCGCGTCTGAAGCACGCCGCTCCATCGAGGAAGCCGACGAACTCCCCAACCCATGATTAGGTTTTACGCTCCCGACATAGCCGAGACCCTCACTCTGCCCGAAAGCGATTCGGGTCACGCCGTGCGCGTGCTGCGCCTCGGCGCCGGCGCCGAGCTTGAGGTGACCGACGGACAAGGCCGCATCTACTCGTGCCGCATAGCCGACCCTCATCCCAAACACGCCCGCGTCGAGCTGACCGGTGTGCGCGACTGCCCTCCCGTCTGGACGCAGGAGATTGTTGTGGCCGTAGCCCCGACGAAGCACATCGACCGCATGGAATGGCTCGTCGAAAAGCTCGTCGAGATTGGCATCTCGCGCTTCATCCCCGTGCTCACCTCGCGCTCCGAGCGAAAGATCATCAAGCGCGAACGCATCGAAAAGATTGCCGTCTCGGCCATGAAGCAGAGCCTCAAAGCCACCCTCCCCGTCATCGACGACATGATGCCTCTCGCCGAAGTGCTCACCCTCATGCCCGACGCGCAGCGCTATGTGGGCTACTGCGACGATGCCGTCGAGCGCCGCGACTTCGCCCGCACCTACACGCCGCGCCGCGACACCCTCATCCTCATCGGCCCCGAAGGCGACTTCTCGCCCGCCGAGATTGAGCGCGTGCTGGGCGCCGGCATCATCCCCGTCACTTTCGGCGACAACCGTCTGCGCACCGAGACAGCCGCCCTCTACGCCGCCTCGGCCTGCCACATCCTCGACGCTCACGCCCGCTGAGCAACTGAGAAAAACCGGTCTTACTTTATTGATAATCATTCCCAATTTCCGATATGTTCAATTTCAACGAAGCCACCCGCTCGGGTCAGTTCTTTCTTCTCGCAGGTCCCTGCGTCATCGAAGGCGAAAAGATGGCCCTCGAAATAGCCGAACGCGCATGCGAAATCACCTCGCGCCTCGGCATCCCCTACGTTTTCAAAGGTTCCTACCGCAAGGCCAACCGCTCGCGCCTCGACTCGTTCACCGGCATCGGCGACCATGAGGCACTGGCTATTCTGGCCAAGGTGCGCGAGACGTTCGGCATCCCCGTGGTCACCGACATCCATTCGGCCGAAGAGGCACGCATGGCCGCCGAATACGTCGACGTGCTCCAGATTCCCGCCTTCCTCTGCCGCCAGACCGACCTCCTCGTGGCCGCCGCACGCACCGGCCGCGCCGTCAACGTCAAGAAAGGCCAGTTCCTCTCGCCCGAGTCGATGCAGTTTGCTCTCGGCAAGGTGCGCGACGCCGGCTGCGACAACGTGGCGCTCACCGAACGCGGCGTCACCTTCGGCTATCAGGACCTCATCGTCGACTACCGCGGCATCCCCACAATGCGCGCCTTCGGAGCGCCCGTAATCCTTGACATCACCCACTCGCTCCAGCAGCCCAACCAGGCCGCAGGCGTCACCGGCGGTCGCCCCGACCTCATCGAGACCGTAGCCCGCGCCGGCATAGCCTCGGGCATCGACGGCATTTTCCTCGAGACTCATCAGAACCCCGCGGTGGCCAAGAGCGACGGCGCAAACATGCTCCCCCTCCACCTCCTGCCCGGGCTGCTCGAACGTCTGTCGGTGCTGCGCAAGGCCGTAGTCGAAATCGACGCCATGCACGACTGACGCCCCCCTGCCGACCCCGCACACAATCTCCGCAATCCCAGAACCAACGGGGCGCAATCTGCGTTATACTTCCTAAAGGCCTGTCTGAAAAGCCTGCGACGTCTGTAACAAAGATTTCCATCCCTCTCTTACATCCACCACTCCCCCATCATCACTTATGAACCTGAAGACCCTCGTGGCACTGCTGCTTGCCGCTGCCTCATTCACGACGCTCTCGGCACAGCGCCGCGCCGACGACCCGATGACCGTAGCTCTGATGAAAGTCTACGACCAGTTGCTCGACGAAGACCCCCGCGACCCCGAAACCCTCTTCCGCCGCGGCTCCGAATACTATAACATCAACGACTACGTCCACGCCCTCGACGACCTCAACGGCGCCATCAAGTATGCCGACCCCGCCGATGCCGACTTCCTCCAGCAGGCACGCATTCTCCGCTCCAACATCCTCATGATGCAGAAGAAGTATGACCGCGCCGTCGAAGACCTCAACGCTGTCATCGAAAACGACCCCGCCGACTATGCCGCCTACTACCAGCGCGGCACCGCCCTCTACAACCTCGACCGCCTCGCCGAGGCCAAGCGCGACTTCCAGATGCTCCGTCAGATTAATCCCCGAAGCCAGGAAGCCCTCTTCGGTCTGGCCCGCATCGCCGTCAAGGAAAAGAACATCGGTGTGGCCGGCGAACTCTGCGACATGGCCGTGGCAATCACCCCCACCAACTCAGAAGCCTACATGCGCCGCGCATCGGTGCGCACCCAGATGGGCAACGCTCCCGGCGCCGTCGAAGACTACATCTACGCCCTCTCTACCGACAACGCCAACACCGCAGGTGCGCTCCGCGCCCTCGTCGACCTCTCGCGCCGCAATTATCCCGTGGTAATCAGCGGTCTGACCGAAGCCATCCGCAAGGCTCCCCGCAACGGCCTCTTCTACTACATCCGCGGCATGATTGCCCAAGGCCACTGCAACTATCTGTCGGCCATCGCTGACTATGACGCCATCCTCAACAACAAGCTCGACTCCTATCCCGGCATCAACGGCTCGCTGGCCGAGTGCTACTACTATCTGACCCGCTTCGACACGGCTCTCCTCAACATCGACTACGCCATCAACGGCACCGAAGAAAACGCCTACTACTACATGTTCAAGTCGCGCATCGAGCGCGCCATGGGACACCCCGAACAGGCCGTCGAAGCCGCCAACGCTGCCCTCGTCAGCAACGCCGAATACTCGGACGCCCTCATAGCCAAGGCTCTCGCACAGCTCGACCTCAACGAGAGTGCCGACGCCTCGGTGGCTCTCTCGGAAGTGGCCATGAACGAGCCTGAGAACGCCCTCGCCTTCCTGCTGCGCGGGTGGGTGCTCTCGGAGTTCCGCAATCAGCCCAAACCCGCCGCTCAGGCATGGGAGCGAATGCTCGACATGGACTATGACTTCGACGACGTCCGCTCGCTCAAAGGTTTCGCCCTCCTCTACCTCGACCGCCGTGACGAGGCCGAAGCATGGATGAAGCGCGTGCTCGACACCGCCGACGACTACGACGGCGAAATCAACTACTACGCCGCTTGCCTCTACTCGCAGATGGGTCTCATGGACCGCGCCCTGCGCCACGCCGAAGCCTCGCTTGAGAAAGGCTACGCCAACCTTTACGCCTGGACCATGGCCGCCGACGCCAACGTCAACTGCGCTCCCCTGCGCAAAGACGACCGCTTCGACGCTCTGCTCAAGAAATATGCCACACTGTTCAAGTAACGACTGCGTCACACGCCATCCTTTTTGACTCTCACATTCCTTTTCCTTTCTCAGCCATGACCGCAATCCTGCGAATGCACTGCCCCGACTGTCCCGGCATCATCTCTGTCATCACCGAGTTCATCACTTCAAACGGCGGCAACATCATCAATCTCGACCAGTACGTCGACCATTCCAACGGAGTGTTCTACATGCGGGTCGAGTGGGAGCTCGACAAGTTTGCCATTCCGCGCGAGAAAATCCGCGACTACTTCGAGACGCTCTACGCCCGCCGCTACGACATGTGGTTTCACATCTCGTTCACCTCCCACCGCCAGAAGATGGCAATCTTCGTCTCGAAGATGTCTCACTGCCTCTACGACCTGCTCGCCCGCTACACCGCGGGCGAGTGGGACGTCGAGATTCCCCTCATCATTTCCAACCACCCCGACCTCGAAATCGTAGGGCGCCAGTTCGGCATCCCCTTCGAAGTGGTGCCCGTGACGCGCGACAACAAGGCCGAGATGGAAGCCCGCGAGTTTGAGCTGCTCGACCGCTACGGCATTGACTTCATCGTACTCGCCCGCTACATGCAGGTGCTCTCCGAGGACTTCATCGCGCGCTATCCCAACCGCATCATCAACATCCACCACTCTTTCCTCCCAGCTTTCGTAGGTGCCAAACCCTATCATCAGGCCTACGAACGCGGCGTGAAGCTCATCGGCGCGACGAGCCACTACGTGACGGCCGACCTCGACGCCGGTCCAATCATCGAGCAAGACATCGCCCGCATCAGCCACAAGGACTCCGTGTCCGAACTTGTCAAGAAAGGGCGCGACCTCGAAAAAATCGTTCTCTCGCGTGCGGTCGGGGCTCACATCGCCCGCAAAATCCTCACCCACGGCAACAAGACCGTGATTTTCTCGTAACGCCCCACCGCCTCTCACACACCAACTACCTCGCTCTGCCATGAACCACGCGCTGTCGCACACCACATTTCTCGACACTCCCATCCACATCGCCACGATGCAGGAGGCTCTCGACACGATTGAGAGCGGTGTGGTCGTCACCCCCAACATCGACCACCTGGCCAAGCTGCATCACGACGCCGAATTTCGCCGCTGCTACGAGGCGGCCGACTGGGTGCTTTGCGACTCGCGCATCATCAGCACCCTCTCGCGGCTGCTCCCTACGCCTATCCCCGAGACTATCCCCGGAAGCACGTTCTTCACCCGATTCTACGAGCATCATGCCTCCGACCCCGACTGCCGCATCTTTCTGCTGGGCGCGCGTCCCGGTGTGGCCGACGAGGCCCGCCGCCGCATCAACGCCCGCGTGGGGCGCGAGATTGTCGTCGGCGCCCACTCCCCTTCGTTCGGATTTGAGAAACGTCCCGACGAGGCCGCCGAGATAGCCTCGATTGTCAATGCCTCCGGGGCAAACGTGGTGCTCGTGGGCGTCGGCGCACCGAAGCAGGAAAAATGGATTATGGCACACCGCGACGAAATGCCCGGCGTGAAACTCTGGCTCGCGCTCGGTGCGACAATCGACTTTGAGGCGGGTGCCCTGCGCCGCGCCCCGCGGTGGGTGCAGCGGGTCGGCATGGAATGGTTCTACCGTTTCCTGTGCGAACCCCGCCGCATGTTCCGCCGCTACTTCGTCGACGACCCCGTCGTAATCTTCCGCTTCCTCGCCTCCCGCCTCAATAAATAGTTTTTAAAATTTTCTTGCTTTGTAATATAATAATTACTATATTTTCAATAATCACGAAAATTTATTTATGATATGAAGAAATTATTGAAGGGAGACGTATATTACGAGACGTACTACAAGGTGTGTGCGGCGATGCTGCCGATGATTACCGTGGGGATGATAGGCGGGCGGATTGGTTTGGGCTGGGGACGTGTCGTGGCTTGGATTGCTGCGGGCGTCGGCGAAATCGCTATGGTAGGACTGATTTTTCGTGTGGCATCGGCTTCGCGAAATTCCGAGGGTGGGTCGTCAGTGGTCGTAGGGATTGTGTCGGAGCTTCTCGCACTTCCGTATGCGTTGACGCTTTCGGGTTTGATAGCGATGCTGTTTGGCATTGATGCGACGTATCCCCTGTGGATTGCGGCCGCCTTCGCGCTATTGGAGGTGGCGGTCTACGCAATGGGAGCGCGAAAATGATGCTCTGAACGGACGCAATTGCATGATTTTCAGGTAGGGACGCGCGCAATTGGCTGATTAGCAGAAGATATTTGAGAGCGGCTTTCCCGCAATGGATTTAAAATAAAACCGGAAGACTTCCTCAATGAGTCAACCTTCCGGAGTGAGGTCAGCCGCTCTTCAGAGCGACCAGCCGATGCAATATTAGCAAAATTTTTCGGATTAAACAAGAAAACACCGCAGGAAATTAACGGCGCGCGGGAGGACGCGGGCGCAATGTATTGCGCCCCTACAAGGTTAATCAATTGATATACAATTGTTTTCACGCGGATGATTGTGGCCTGACATGGGGGACTCACAATCGGTTGATTTGCAGGAGATATTTGAGGGTGGGCGTGGGAGGACGCGGACGCGAAGAATCGCGTCCCTACAAGATGCGTAATCACATTGGCCGGACGGCTGCGTCAAATTTGTCGAAGCAACGATGTAATCGAATTTGCCGGGGCGTGGGGGGTTAGGAGTGGCGTTTGTGGAGTTCGGATTCGATGTCGGCGAGGGTGACGCCCATCTGTTCGAGCAGGACGAGGTAGTGGTAGAGGAGGTCGCCGGCTTCGTAGATGAAGCGATCGCGGTTGGCGTCGACAGCTTCGACAACGGTTTCAACGGCTTCTTCGCCCACTTTCTGCGCAATTTTCTTGACACCTTTGATGAAGAGTCGCGTGGTGTAGCTCCCCTCGGGCATTTCGAGGTGGCGCTGACGGATGAGGGCCGCGAGCGAACGGATAAACCCTTCGTCGTCGGAGGTGTCGAAGCAGGATGTGGTGCCCCGGTGGCAGGTCGGGCCAACGGGTGTGGCCTTGATGAGAAGAGTGTCGTTATCGCAGTCGGGGAGAATCGAGTCCCAGTAGAGGAAGTTGCCCGAGGTTTCGCCTTTGGTCCACAGTTCGCCGCGTGTGCGCGACCAGAACGTGACGCGCCCCGTCTCGACGGTCATGTCGAAGGCTTCGCGATTCATGTAGCCGAGCATGAGCACCTTGAGGGTGACATTGTCCTGAATGATGACGGGCACAAGACCGTCGGCGTTTTTTGACAAATTGAGTTGAGAGAAAGATATCATCGTCTTACGTATATGCCCCTCTCGGCGAGGGCGCGTTTGAGCACTGGGATTGGAATTTCGTTGTAGTGGAAAATCGAGGCGGCGAGGGCGGCGTCGGCACGGCCTTCGGAGAGCACGCGGGCAATGTCGTCGATGCTTCCGGCACCTCCGGATGCGATGACGGGCACGGGGAGCTGCGAGCAGAGCCGGGCGAAGAGGGGGCAAGGATAGCCTGAGCGCGTGCCATCATGGTCCATCGAGGTGAAAAGTATCTCGCCGGCACCGCGGTCGGCGGCTTCGGAGGCCCAGGCGAAGAGTTCGCGGTCGGTGAGGCGCGAACCTCCGTGGGTGGTGACTCGCCATGAGCCGTCGGGAGTGGAACGGGCGTCGATGGCCACCACCACAAACTGCGAGCCGTAGCGCGAGGCAATCTCGGTGATTAGCTCCGGGCGACGCACGGCGGCCGAATTGACCGAAATCTTGTCGGCACCGGCCATGAGCAGAGCCTCGGCCTCGGCGAGCGACGAGATGCCGCCACCGACGGTGAAAGGAATGTCGACGCGGTCGGCCACGCGGCGCACGAGGTCGAGGAATGTGGAGCGGCCTTCGCGCGAGGCGGTGATGTCGAGGTAGACCAGCTCGTCGGCCCCCTGCGAGGCGTAGTAGGTGCCGAGTTCCACGGGGTCGCCGATGTCGGTGAGGCCCTCGAAATTGACACCCTTGACGGTGCGCCCCTCCTTGACGTCGAGGCAGGGGATGATGCGTTTACTTACCATAGCGTTCAAGTTCCTTAAGAGTGATGCGCCCCTCGTAGATGGCCTTTCCGACGATTACTTCGGGCACGCCGTCGGCGTCGAGCCGCTCAATGTCGGCCAGGCCGGAGATGCCACCCGACGCGCAGACCACCATACCCTCGGGGAGAGAGGCGATGAGGGAGGTGTAGAGGCTGAACGACGGGCCCTGAAGCATACCGTCGCAGGCGATGTCGGTGACGATGAGGCGGCTCAGGCCGTCGGGGATGAAACGCTCGGCCAACTGCAGGGCCGTGATGTCTTCGTCGCGGGTCCAGCCGCTGACGCTGACGCGCCCCTCGCGCAAGTCGGCGCCGAGGGTGATGCGCGCGCCCCCGTAGGTGCGGAGCCACTCGGCGAAGAGGTCGGGAGCCTTGACAGCCACACTTCCGGCCACGGCCACGGAGGCGCCGGCGTTGAAAGCGTCGCGCATGTCGGCCATGGACTTCAGCCCGCCGCCCCACTCGATGCGGGCGCCGTCGACCGAAGCCATCGCCTCGAGCGAGCGCAGGGCGTCGGGCCTACCGAGGCGCGCCCCCGAGAGGTCGACGGCATGGATGTAGCCGAGACCGGCGTCGACGTATCGGCGCACCATTTCGGCGGGCGACGCGTCGTAGGTGGTCTGACGGTCATAGTCGCCGCGCGTGAGGCGCACACACTTGCCGTCGATAATGTCAATAGCAGGGATAACTGTAATCATGCGTCAGAGGTTGAGGAAATTAGCGAGGATGCGGCTGCCGACGTCGCCACTCTTCTCGGGGTGGAACTGAGTGGCATAGAAATTTTCATACTTAAGCGCCGCGCTATACATCATGCCCTCCGTGCCGAAGCGCGAGGTGGCGATGGTGTCGGGGCAGAGATGGGCGTAGTAGGAATGGACGAAATAGACAAACTCGCCGCCGCTGATGCCGGTGAAGAGCTTGCTTTCGAGGTTGGCAATGGGCGCCCAGCCCATGACAGGCACCTTGTCGGCCTCCGACCGCGGCTCGAAGCGGCGCACGCGGGCGTCGAAGATGCCGAGCCCTTCGGCGTCGCCCTCGGCGGTGTGACGGCAGAGAGCCTGCATGCCCACGCAGATGCCGAGCACGGGGTGGCGGAGGTCGCGGATGACGCTGTCGAGGCCGCGCTCGCGCAGTCGGGCTATCGCCTCGCCGGCATGACCGACGCCGGGGAGGATGACGTGGGAGGCGGCATGTATCGCGGCGGGGTCGGCGGTGAGGGTCCATTCGGCTCCGAGGCGCGAGAGGGCGTTGCCTACGGAGTGGAGATTACCTGTGCTATAGTCGATTACAGCTATCATAACGTGCCTTTAGAAGATGGAAGAGTGGTGACGAACGGAGTGCGGCGCACGGCCTGGCGCAGCGCGCGGGCAAAGGCCTTGAACACCCCTTCGGCGATGTGGTGATTGTTTTCGCCCGCGGCGTAGACGTGGATGTTGGCGCGCAGACCGGCGGCGAGGCTCTTGAAGAAGTGGGAGAACATCTCGGTGGGAGTGTCGCCGACGTATTCGCGCGTGAAACGGACATCCCAGGCGAAGTCGATGCGCCCGCCGAGGTCGATGAGCACCGTGGCGCGACTCTCGTCCATAGGGAGAGTGAACCCGTAGCGTTCGATGCCGCGCTTGTCGCCCAGAGCGAGCGCGAGAGCCTCGCCGAGGGCAATGCCGACATCCTCGATGGTGTGGTGCTCGTCTACTTCGAGGTCGCCGCGGCAGGCTATGTCGACGCGCATCCCGCCGTGGTGGGGAATCTGCGAGAGCATGTGGTCGAAGAAGTGAAGGCCGGTGGAGATGGAGCTGCCCGAGCCGTCGAGGTCGACGCTGACACGGATGTCGGTCTCGGCCGTGCGGCGTTCCACCGTGGCGCGGCGCGGCGCACCGGCGAGAATGCGGTCGGTGATTTCGGCCCAGGTCAGCCCGTCGGGGCCACCGATGCGCAACGGAATGGCACCGAGATTGCGCGCCAGCTCGACGTCGGTGTCGCGGTCGCCGATGACGTAGGAGGCGCCCAGGTCGTAGGAGCCGTCCATGTAGGCGGTGAGCATCCCGGTGCGAGGTTTGCGCGTGGGAGCGTTGTCGGCGGGAAAGGAGCGGTCGATGAGGATTTCGTCAAACTCCACCCCCTCGCCCCGCAAGGTTTCGAGCATCTTGTTGTGGGCGGGCCAGAAGGTCTCCTCGGGAAATGATGGTGTGCCGAGGCCATCCTGATTGCTGACCATGACGAGCGAGAACCCGCGCCCCGAGAGAGCGCGGAGCGCCGAGATTGCACCGGGGACAAACGAAAGTTTTTCGAGCGAGTCAATCTGCTCGTCGGCGGGTTCGGCTATGATTGTGCCGTCGCGGTCGATGAAAAGAGCTTTGCGTGACATCAGAGAATGCGTTTGAGAGCGTTGACAAGGGCATGGTTTTCGTCGGGCGTGCCCACGGTGATGCGCAGGCAGCCGCGGCAATGTGCCACGCGGTTGCGGTTTCTGACGAGTATGCCCTGCGAGACGAGGTAGTCGTAGACCTTGTCGGCATCGTCGAACTTCACGAGCAGGAAATTGGCGTCGGACGGATAGACCTTTTCGACGCAACTGAGAGCGTCGAGGCTGCCGCGCAACCACTCGCGCTGCTCACGGATTTCGGCCACTTGGGCGGTGATGTCGCGGTCAATCATCGCGAGGAGCCGCTCCTGCGTGGGGCCGTTGATGTTGTAGGGATACTTGACGTTGGCGAAGATGGCCGCGATGGAGGGCGTGGCAAAGGCCATGCCTATGCGCAGCGAGGCCATGCCGCGTGCCTTCGAGAAGGTCTGGAGCACGATGAGATTGGGGTAGCGCGCGAGGAGGGTGAGCGCGGAGGGCTGCGTCGAGAAGTCGATGTAGGCCTCGTCGACGGCCACGATGCCGTCAAACTCGCGCGCCACGATCTCGATTTCGGAGAGGGGGAGCGAGATGCCGGTAGGATTGTCGGGCGAACAAATCCAGATGACTTTTGTGAGGGAGTCGGTGGCGGCGAGGAGGTCGGCGGCGGTGTAGGTGAGGTCGGTGTCGGGCGCCACTTCGCGATACTCGACGTCGTTGATATCGGCGGCCACGGCGTAGACGCCGTAGGTCGGGGCGGCTGCTACGACGTTGTCGCGGCCGGGGACGCAGAAGATGCGATAGACAAGGTCGATGGCCTCGTCGGAGCCGGCGCCGCCGATGAACACACAGTCGGGCGCGACACCCTTCAGCCGCCCGATGGCTTGCTTCAGGCGGCGGTGGCGCGGGTCGGGATAGCGGTTGAGCCCGGTGTCGGGATAGGGACTCTCGTTGGCGTCGAGCCAGATGGAAATGTCGCCCCCCTTGAACTCGTCGCGCGCCGTCGAGTAGGGCTTGAGGGCACGGATGTTGGGGCGCACGTAGTCGAGAGGGTCATGCTTGCGTGAGATCATCATCATCTTTGAGGCGTATTGTGACAGCGGCGGCGTGGGCGTCGAGTCCCTCGGCGCGGGCCATGGCGGTGATGGTGGGAGCGAGCGAGGCAAGACCGTCGCGCGACAGCCGCTGGCAGGTGATTTTGTGAATGAAACTGTCGACGTTGACCCCCGGCAGCGAGCGGGCCCAGCCGCCGGTGGGGAGGGTGTGGTTGGTGCCCGACGCATAGTCGCCGGCACTCTCGGGCGAGAAGTTGCCGAGGAAGATGCTCCCGGCGGCACTGATGGCCGCGGCGGCCTCGTCGGCGTCGTCGAGCGAGATGATGAGGTGTTCGGCTCCGTAGAGGTCGGCAAACTCAAGCATCTCTCGACGCGAGCCGAGCACGATGATGCGGCTCTTCGAAAGCGACCCGCTCACCGAGGCGCGGCGCGCTTCGGAAAGGCGCTGCATCTGACTCTCGACCTCGCCGGCCACTTCACGGGCAATTCCGGCGTCGCTCACCACGGCCATGGCCTGCGAGTCGGGTCCATGCTCGGCCTGCGAGAGCATGTCGGCGGCCACGAAGTCGGGGCGCGCCGAGGAGTCGGCGAGTATCATCACCTCGCTCGGCCCGGCGGGCATGTCGATGGAGCAGACCGTCGAGACGAGCTGTTTGGCCTTGGTGACGAAACGGTTGCCGGGACCGAAAATCTTGTCGACGCGGAGGATTGACTCGGTGCCGTAGGCCATGGCGGCGATGGCCTGCGCGCCGCCCACGGCATAGACGGTGTCGACTCCGGCCACACGGGCGGCATAAAGAATTTCCGCCTTGATGCCCTCGGGGCCGCGGGGGGTGAAGAGCACTACGTCGCGGCAGCCGGCAATGCGAGCGGGGATGGCGAGCATCAGCACCGTGGAAAAGAGAGGCGCGCGGCCTCCGGGGATGTAGAGCCCGACGCGGCGCAGGGGCACGGGGCGCTGCGAGCACACCACTCCGGGCATCGTCTCGACGGTGATTTCGCGGGGAAGCTGTGCGGCGTGGAAGGCTTCGATGTTGGCGGCGGCGCGCTCGATGGCGGCTTTCACGTCGGCGGCTACCGCGTCGGCGGCCGCCTCGATTTCGGCAGAGCTTACGCGGAGGTCGGCAAGCTCCACGCCGTCAAAGCGGCGGGCGTAGTCGCGCAGCGCGGCATCGCCCTCGCGGGCCACACGCCCGACGATTTCTTCGACGGCGCGACTGACGTCGGCATCGTCGGCGGGGATGTTGCGGCGGCAGAGGTCGGGCCATTGCTCGCGCGGGGGATTGACTATGAGGTCCATTTCGGAAGGAAGAGTTTGGATTTGGGGGGATGGAGACTGCGTTAGCGTATGATGTTTTCGAGGGCGAGCACGAGGATGTCTTCGGCCCCGATTTCCTTGAGCTGGCGGATTTTCTCCCAGAGATGGTCTTCGGAGATTACGACGTGGAGCGAATACCAGCCCTCGAGGGTGAGGGGCAGCAGCGTGGGGCTTTTCATGGCGGGCAGGATGGCCACGGCGGCTTCGACGGCACTCTCGGGGATGTTCATGAGCACGTATTTCATGCCGCGCGAGTCGAGAATCGACTTGAAGCGGAAGCAAAGCGTGTCGAGCTCCCCGCGGCGCTCTTCGTCGAGGTCGGGGCGGCTGATGAGCACGGCCTCCGAGGGAAACACCTTCTCGACCTCGCGCAGACCGTTCTGAATGAGCGTGCCGCCCGACGAAACGATGTCGAAGATGGCGTCGGCCATTCCGACTGCGGGAGCTATCTCCACCGACCCGGCAATCTCGTGGATTTCAGCCTCGACGCCCTGCTCGTCGAGCCAGCGGCGCAGGATGACGGGATAGCTCGTGGCGATGCGGCGGCCTGCGAGCCACCCGGGGCCGGTGTAGTCGGCATCGCGAGGCACGGCTATCGAAATGCGGCACGCGCCGAAGCCGAGGGGCATCACCTCTTCGACGTCGAGGCTCTTCTCGGCTACTTCGTTCTGACCGACTATGCCGATGTCGGCCACCCCCATGGCCACGGCCTGGGGAATGTCGTCGTCGCGCAGGTAGAGGATTTCCATCGGGAAGCCTTTGGCCTGCGAGATGAGGCGGCGCGAACCCGACGAGGCTTTGATGCCGGCGTCGGCGAGCAGAGAGACACATTCTTCGTTGAGGCGCCCTTTGGCCTGAATAGCGATTTTAAGCATATGTGATTATCGTATTATGTGTAAGTGTGTAGTATGTGAAATTTTCAGGATTTCTGACGTGAGGTGGTGAAGAGCGCGAGGAGCAGCACCGGCAGGGCTTCGGCCAGAGCCGGCATGGAGCTGAACACGATGGCTGCGCCAGCTTCGTAGAGCGCCGTTTCGGGAATCGGCCCGGTGGTGACGCCTATGGTGAAGGCTCCGGCGCGGTCGCCCGCCTCGCAGCCGAGCGGGGCGTTTTCGATGACTATCGAGGCCGAGGGACTGACACGGGCCATCTGCATTGCGCGGATGTAAGGCTCGGGGTGAGGCTTACCGTTGGTCACCGAGCGCGACGTCACCCTCATCTGTTCCGGGAAAGCTCCCGGGAAGTCGGTGTCGAGCCGCGAGATGACCGAGTTTTGCCCCGACCCGGTGACGAGCACCGTCGTGAGCCCCATCCGCTGAAGCTCGCTGACCATCTTCTGCGCTCCGGGCATCACCTTGACGGGAGGCAACTCCTTGAAATATTCGGTCTTGCGCTTGTAGAGAGCATCGGCCTCGTCGGGAGTGGCCTCATGGCCGTAGGCGCGGCGGAAGAGGTGGTTGATTGTGGCTCGCCCCGTGGCTCCTTCGTAGAGGTAGAATTCGTCGCGCGTGCAGTCGATGCCGAGTTCCGAAATCAGGCGGTGCCAGGCGGCGGTGTGGTTGACCATCGAGTCGTAGAGCGTGCCGTCCATGTCGATGAGGGCCGCGCGCGGCGTGACGCGCTCATAGTGGTGGCGCTCCAGAAAGCGATGTATGTCGGCTGTAAAGGGTGGTAAAGTCATCAGATGTCGAGTCCTTGTTGTTTTAGATAGAGCGAGTCGGCTGCCGAGATGGTGTCGGCGCTTTCGGGGGTGGCCTCCGGCGAGTCGGGGCGTCGCAGGTCGAGGCGCCCTACGCGGGCTCCCCTGACGCCGCGGCGGAAGATGTTTGAAATCTCGCGCACCAGGTTGATGCGTGTCGTGTCGGCTATCTGTACACTGGCCGGCATGTTCTTCTCGTTGAATTTCGCGCGGCCGAGACGTATCTTCATGTTGTCGGGAGTGCCTTTGATGTTGATGCCGAATTTGAAGGGGATGGGCGATTTGAGCACCGCAACGTGATAGTTGAGGTTGAGCGCGAGGTCGTTGTTGCCCATCACGCCCAGCTTGTAGCGGTCGAGGTTGAAGATGAAGGGGAAGAGTTGCAGGCGCGAGTCTTCAATAATCATCTCGACGTGCATCGAGTCGATGACGTTGCGCTGACGGTCCTTGAACAGCAGCCACTTGCCTACTTTCTTGTAGATGTCTTCGTCGATGAGCACGAGCGAGTCGCCGCGGATGTTGAGGGCGGCGCGCAGTGTGGGAAGCTCGATGTTCATGGCCGAGTCGATTTGCGAGGTGGCGGCCATGCTGGCGTTGACACGCCCCGAAATGCCGTTGAGCAGGGGCATCACCGAGTCGACGGCCGGCACGAGGCTCATGAACTGCGCCAGACGGAAGTCGGCCACATTGAGCCCGAAGGCAAACGATGCGTCGCGGCGCGTCGGGGCCGAGTAGAGAGCGGTGAGGTCGATTGAACCGATGTCGGAGGCGGCGCGGAGGCCGTTGAGGCGTATCGCGCCCTCGTTGATGCTGACCGACCCGCGGAATTTGTGGAAGTCGAGATTGCTGTAGATGATGTCGCGCGCGGTGACGGCGAGCTCGGCCTCAATGTTGGAGGGCACCACGAGGAGGGCCATCGAATCGGTCTGCGCGGCCTGGAGGGCCGAGGATTCGAGGGCGTTTTCGTTGTCGCTGTCAAGGTCGGTGACAGATGCCGACGCGCCGTGGCGCTCGGCATAGGCGGCGCCTGTGAAGATGGCTTCAGTGAGCTGATTGACGTCGATGGTGTCGGCGTCGAGGCGGAGGTTGGCACGGAGCGGCTGCCGCCCGGAGCGCGAGGTGAGGGCGCGCGTCAGATTGGAGATTGAGCCGTCGGCCTTGAAGGCGCTGCGCCCCAGACGCACGCGGGTGTCGCGCAGGTTGAGCGAGTCGCTCGTGAAGTCAAGGCGCAGGTCGGTGAGGCGTGTGCGCAGCGGAAAGACGGGGGTGAAGATGCCGAGACGGTCGGCGCGGAGTGTGCCCTTGGCGCGCCATTTGCGCATGAGCGAGGCGAGCGACCCGTCGACGCCCATGTCGAGCACCTGCCCCTCGGCTCTGGCTACGGAATCGGCGGCCAGACGCTGCGCTCGGGCTGCGCGGCGGGCAGCCACAGTGGCTGAGTCGGGGCGGACGGAGTCGCGTCTGGCGAGCATGGTGGGATGGACGGTGACGGCGAGCAGGGCCTTGTTGAGCAGGGCCTTGACTGTCTCGTCGGCATAGAAGGCGCGGTCGGTGGCCACGCTGAGCGAGAGCTGCGGTTTGCGCGAGTCGCCTTTGTAGCGGCGCACGGAGCCGGCGATGGTGGCCGAGCGCAGACGCAGGCGCATGGAGTCTTCGGCCGTGGTGGAGAAATAGACGCGGTCGGCCAGGATGCGGCCTCCGATGGGGGTAATTTGCGTGGTGTCGGCCGAGGCGGCGACGTTTTTCATGCCGACGCCCGCTTTGAGGCGTGCGCCGCGCAGTGTCATGCCGGGCAGTTCGGCGGCCACGGTGTCGATGGTGAGCGAGGCGGTCAGCAGCGAGTCTACGGTGGCCGCGTCGGTGACGAATTTTCCGGAGGTGCCCAGTTTGAGTTCGATTTCGCGGGCGCGCACGTCGATTCCCATCGCCTCCATGCCCACGTGCAGCCCCTTGAGCGTAGCGCTGCCGTCGAGCTTGATGCGGTGGAAGTTGTCGCGCGTCAGGTAGGAGCGGCGCAGATTGAAGTCGAAGTCGGCTCTCAGGTCGCCTTGGGCGGTGAGGGGCAGGTTGTCGTAGAGCGAGCGCGGGAGGCGCTGCGCGCGCAGTCCGCCCTTGAACGTCCCTTTCACGGCGGGGTCGGAGAGAGGCGTGGTGACGGTGGCGGCTACGTTGACGCCTATGCCTTCGCCGATGGCGGTGAGATTGTCGATGGTGACTACCGAGCGGTCGGGGGCGGCGCCGTCGATGCGGGCGTTGGCTTGCAGGGTGAATTTGTCGAGGTGCATTCCGTCATACTCGGCGCTCCCTTCGGGGATGTCAAGGGTCACTACGGCCGAGGGAATCGAGTCGACGCCGAGGCGGAAGGGGGCGGTGAGTTCGGCGGTTGCCGCTACGTCGAATCGCGCGTCGAGGCGGTCGAGGGCGGCCTCGGCTTTCATGTCGTCGGGCACGAGGCCGAGGAGCGAGGCGGCGGCCACAGGTTCAAGCTCAAGGCGCAGGGTCTCGACGGTGGGCGACGCGGCGAAATCGGCCTCGGTGGTGACGAGCAGGTGCACGTCGTTGACTCCGATGAGAAAGCGTTCGAGCGCGAGGCGCGCGGGGGTCTTCGGACTCCATTTAATTTCGCCTTTGAGCCCCACCGAGATGTCGCGCAGACTGAAGGAGGCGAGTGAGGCCGAGGTGAGACCCTGCACGTCGATGTCGTAGCGTGGTTGCGCCTCGCCTTCGAGACGGGTGGTCGAGAGGGTGACCGCAGCATCTATCGTGTCGGGGAGCGATGTGTAGCGCACGGGCATACCCCCTTCTATCTCGAAGCGGCCTATCGAAATGTCGGGGAGCGATGACGATGACTGTTCGTCGGGGGAAGAGGTGTCGCCGGGGGGCACGATGTCGAGCCCGGAGACGTCGGGGGTGGCCTGCACGATGTTGACGCGGGGGCGGGTCAGGGTGATGTAGTCGAGGGCGATGTCGCCTTTGAGCAGCGCGGGGATTGAAAGCGAGCCTTTGAGGCCGTCGAGGCTGAGGAGCGAGTCGGCATAGGCGGGAAGGGAGGCGCGCACGTCGGAGGGGAGCGAGTCGAAGGCCGCCGTGCGCACGCGCAGGGTGTCGATTTCCACCACGAGGCGTGGGAATGTGCTCCAGAAGCTCAGTTCGGCGCGACCGAGCTTGACGTCGGCACGGAGGTTTTCGTTGGCCAGACGCTCCACGAGCGGGGTCAGACGTTCAGGGTTCAGATATGACACGGCCACGGTGACGGCCACACCCGCCAGAACCACTATCGTAGCGAGGGTGATGCCGAACCATTTGAGTGCTTTCTTCCACGGAGAGCGCCTGCGGGGGGTGGCGTTGTCGTCTGCCTGAGTTTTTTCCTTAATGTCTGCCATAGTCTAAAAGTTTCGGGGGTCGGGAAGCCGTACTTTCTTACAACCTCCGACCGTGCCGAAAAGTTTCCGTAATCGAGACTGCAAAGATAAGCATTTTAAACCACACCCGAAAATCTCCCTGCGATTTTTCAGGCTTCTCGCTGTGGGTCAGGCTTCCGGGAGCGAGAGGAGGGGGTCGACGGCGGGGGGCGAGAGGGTGAGGCGCGAGGCGGCGGCCAGACGGCGCACGCTCTCGGCTATCGCGGCGGGGGTGCGCCCCGAGATGAGGGCGGTCAGCGACGAGAGGGTGCGGGGGCCGTAGGCGAGCGTGGCGAGAATGGCGGCTTCGAGGGGTGCGTCGTCGCGCGGGCCGCCGTCGGTGCCGCGGCGCTGACGGCACACGTCACACTTGCCGCAGGGCGCCTCGGGGGTTTCGCCGAAGTAGCGCAGGAGGGTGGTCGAGCGGCATTCGGTCGAGGAGAAGGCGAAATTTCTCACGGCTTCGAGGCGGCGCTCCATGCGCTCGCGCTGACGGTCGTAGACTTCGAGGGGCATGACGATGTGGCGCGTGTCTTCGCGCGAGGTGGGGAAGTAGACTATCGACGAGGCGGAGCGCGGCACGTAGGAAAGCACTTTCATGCGCCCCAGCAGGAGCAGGGCTTCGTAGACTTGCTGCGTGGAGATGCCGCACACTATGCCGAGGCGTTGCTCGGAGATGCCCACGTAGTCGGCGAAGAGGCCTGTGTAGCGGCGCAGGATGGCTTCGAGCACTTCCTCGGCCACGGGCGGAAGCGATAGCCCGTAGAGTTCCTCGCGGTTCATGCGTAGCATCACGCGCGCTTCGGCCGAGGGTTCGGGGTCGAAGTCTATCCACCCCGCGCGGGTCAGCAGCCGCAGGGCCGAGTCGGTGGTGACGGGGGGCAGCTTGAAGCGGTGGACGAAGGTGTCGAAGGGAAATTCAAACACGCGGTCGTAGCCGTCGCCCACGGCCACGCCGAGAAACACACAGAGTTTCTCGTAGACGTCGGCTATGAAGCTCTTGTCGGGAAAGGCGTCGTTGAGGCGGCGCGTCAGTGTGGCTTTGTCGCGGTTGTTGACTATGGCTACGGCCATCGAGGGGAGGCCGTCGCGCCCGGCGCGGCCTGCTTCCTGATAGTATTCTTCGAGCGACGAAGGGAGGTCGACGTGCACCACGAGGCGCACGTCGGGCTTGTCGATGCCCATCCCGAAGGCGTTTGTGGCCACGATGATGCGCGTCTCGCCCGATTTCCAGCGGTCCTGACGCTCGGTCTTGGTGTCGGGGTCGAGCCCGGCGTGATAGGCTTCGGCCGAGAAGCCTGAGGCCGAGAGGGAGGCGGCGAGTTCGATGGTGCGGCGGCGCGACCGCACGTAGACTATGGCGGTGCCGTCGGTCGAGGCGAGCACGCGCCCGAGGGTCTGCTCTTTTGTGTCGGAGTAGCGCACGATGTAGCTCAGGTTGTCGCGGTCGAAGCTGCGCGCGAAGAGCCGGTGGTCGCGCATCTGAAGTTTGTCGGCTATGTCGGCCACGACTTCGGGGGTGGCCGAGGCGGTCAGGGCGAGCACGGGCACATGTTCGCCCACAAGCGAACGCAGTGCGGCCACTTTCAGATAGTTGGGACGGAAGTCGTAGCCCCACTGGGAGATGCAGTGGGCTTCGTCTACCACGATGAGGCTGACGTCGACGCCCCGCATTTCGGCCAGAAACGAGCGGTTTTGCAGGCGTTCGGGCGAGAGGTAGACTATTTTCACCTTGCCCAGACGGCAGCGGGTCATGGCGAGTTCTTTCTCGCGGTGGGTGAGGCCGGCGTGGAGTATGGTGGCGGGGATGCCTACGGCTTTCAGGTTGTCGGCCTGGTCTTTCATCAGCGAGATGAGGGGGGTCACCACGAGGGTCAGCCCCGGCAGCAGCATGGCGGGCACCTGAAACGTGATGCTCTTGCCGCCGCCGGTGGGGAGCAGGCCTATGGTGTCGTGCCCCGCGAGCACCGACTCTATTATCTCTTCCTGCATGGGGCGAAACCTGTCGTAGCCCCAGTAACGGCTCAGGATGTCTACCGGTGTCACTCTTCGGCTGAGGTGTGGCGGATGGATTTCACTTGCAGTTGCAGCGAGGTGTGGCCTTTGCGGTGGGTCTCCTCGATGGTGTAGCAGATGTCAAATCGCTTTCCGGCGTGGATGTGGTCGAAGTGTCGGGCCGAGTTGAAGGCGATGGCCGAGAAGACTTTCCCGCAGGTGTCGTCGACGAGGTCGAGCTTGATGTGTTCGAGGTTGCGCCCCACGGCTTTCGACGTGCCGAAGTCGGTGACGCCGCGCGTGCAGAACACCGGTTTGCGGTTGCCCGGCCCGAAGGGGTTGAACCTGTGCAGCACTCCCAGGAAGTCGGGGGTGATTTCGGCAAAGGTCAGGTAGGCGTCGATGTCGAGCAGCGGCTCGCGTTGCTCGGCGAGGATGTGGGTCGAGACGTATTCCTCGAACAGGCGCGTGAATTCCGGGATGTTTTCTTCTTTGAGCGAGAGCCCTACGGCATAGGTGTGGCCGCCGAAGTTTTCGAGCAGATGACGTGCCGAGGCCACGGCGCTGTAGACGTCGAAGCCTTGCACCGAGCGCGACGAGCCGGTGGCCATGCCCCCCGAGTTGGTCAGCACCACCGAGGGTTTGTAGTAGAGTTCGGTGAGGCGCGAGGCCACGATGCCGATGATGCCTTTGTGCCAGTCTTTGTGGTAGACCACCACCGTCGAGCGTGTGTCGGGGTCGATGCCCGAGGCGGCTATGATGGCCGTGGCTTCGTCGGTAATCTGTTTGTCGAGCTCTTTGCGCTCGCGGTTGTAGCGGTCTATCTCGCGGGCGCGGGTCATGGCTTCGCTCATGTCGCGACACACGAGCAGGTCGACGGCTTCTTTGCCGCTCTGCATACGGCCCGAGGCGTTGATGCGCGGCCCGATTTTGAATATCACGTCGCTGATGGTGATTTCCTTGCCCGCCAGGCCGCAGGTGCGGATGATGGCGCGCAGACCGAGGTTGGGATTGGCGTTGAGCCGTCGCATGCCCCAGTAGGTCATGATGCGGTTTTCGCCCACCATGGGCACGATGTCGGCGGCTATCGACACCGCCACGAGGTCGAGCATTCCCTCGAGCTCGCCGGGGTCGAGGCCGTTTGACTTCGCGAAGGCCTGCATGAGTTTGAACCCTACGCCGCAGCCCGACAGGTGGGGGCACGGGTAGGTCGAACCTTCGAGCTTGGGGTTGAGGATGGCCGCGGCCGGTGGCAGGGCCTCGTCGGCCACGTGATGGTCGCAGATGATGAAGTCGATGCCTTTCTCAAGGGCATAACTCACCTCTTCGGTGGCTTTGATGCCACAGTCGAGTATGATGAACAGGCTGACGCCCCTCTCGGCCGCCATGTCAATCGTGGCCCGCGAGATGCCATATCCATCCTCCGAGCGGGTGGGGATATAGTAGTCGATGGCCGAATAGTATGTGCGCAGGTATTTGTAGACGAGTGCCACCGCCGTGGTGCCGTCCACGTCATAGTCGCCGTAGACCATTATCTTTTCCTTCGCCCCCATGGCGGCGTTGAGGCGCGCCACGGCGCGGTCCATGCCCGGCATCAGGAAGGGGTCGTGGAGGTCGCGCAGCGAGGGATAGAGAAAACGGTCGGCTTGCGTCTGGTCGGTGATGCCACGCCTTGCGAGGAGCTCACTGACGGGTGGCACCTGGGCGTAGCGTCCCGCCAGGCGGCGCGCTGCTTCTTGCTGTGTGGATGTGAGGGGACAGTAATTCCATTTACTTGTCATTTATGTTGTTTTTTTCTTATCGGGAGGGGGTGGGGAAGGTCCGTTGCGACGGCTGACGGGTGCCTCGGCAAGAAGCGGTCTTCGGTTGTCGCGGAGCGTGCTGCTTCGGGGTAGCGGCTCCGCACCTCGCGCTGGGCATGGTATTAGCTTTCGGCATTGATGGGGGCGCCGTCGTGCGGATATGGTTTTCCCTCGCAACCGACAGGCTATTCTATCGGCTACTTATCCACAAAATTACGAAAAAAATGACGGAAAATGACTTAAATTTTGTTAATTAAGTATGTGCTCGAAATTTCGCATCCGGCTGAAGCCGCCATCGG
Organism: Duncaniella sp.; assembly: GCA_029056055.1. Lineage (GTDB taxonomy): Bacteria > Bacteroidota > Bacteroidia > Bacteroidales > Muribaculaceae > Duncaniella. The sequence continues at coordinate 5,577 of JAIDCC010000068.1, read as the reverse complement.
GTGCCATACCAACTGAACCGAATGCAAAATTTCGCCCCGTCCGGACCGTCGGTCAATATAATCTCCATTATCAAATAGTGTGCCATGGCACACTATTTGATAATGGAGATATAGAAAACTTTATCGTTTGTACCAAAAACATTCGTTGTCTCAGATAGCGGCATAGCCCAATGCGGTTCAAATAGAGGATTGACCACATCCCCTCGGGGGATGCATTGCGCTGTAATCATCTGATTAGCAGGTAGGGACGCGCCATGGCGCGTCCACGCAGACCCACGACTACGAATTACCCCCTCTCGCCGCGCCAACGTCTCTGCGGACGCGCCATGGCGCGTCCATACCTGTAAATCAGGCGATTGCCTCGTATCGTGGCATAGTCCGTGCCGGACACATCTACTTACCTGTTATTTGCGTCCGAAGTCGGCGGGGATTTCGCCCCAAGCGGGGGTGTCCCACGTCAGGATGGGGTTTGTGGGGGTGTGGGTGGCGAGCCAGCCGAGCGCGCGGTCGATGAGCCGGAATATCTCGGCGTTGCGGGGGGTGCGCTGCACGGTGGTCTTGATTTTACGGTTTCTCACCCACGAGCGCGCGGTTTTCGAGTCGGTGTAGATGGGCACATTGGTGCGCCCCTGGGCGGTCAGGAGGGCCAGGCCGTGGACGAGGGCGAGAAATTCGCCCAAGTTGTTGGTGCCGTCGTCGAGCGGGCCGACGTGGAAAATCTGTTGACCCGTGCGCACCCACACGCCGCGGTATTCCACCGGCCCGGGGTTTTTCGAACAGGCGGCGTCGACGGCCAGCGCGTCCTGCACTATCTGCGGGAAGGCGTCATAGTTGACTTTCTCGTTGCGGTGGGCGGCTATGGCGCGGAGTATGTCGGTCTGCGCTTCATAGGGGCCGCGGAAGGCTTCGATGGCGGCCTCGCGGGTGGGAAAGGCTTTGTAGCGGGCGCCCGGATAGTTTTCTACAAATTCCTTGGCTTCGTCCCACGACGAGAATACGCCCGTGGCGCGTCCTTCCCAGATTACGTAGTATTTTCCCATTGGATGATGTTGGTGGCTGGTTATGAGAGGGAGAGGAATATCGAGAGGTCGACGCATCTCACGGCGGCGCGGGCGGCGATGTGGGGGTTGACGGCACGCCCGAAGAAGGTCAGGGTGGCACACTGGATGCCGGGCAGCAGGCGGATGGCGTTCTGCACGCCGTCGCATTCGGTGATGTCGGCCAGCAGTTTTACCAGGGTGTTGCTCAGCGCCATGGCGGCGGTGCGGGCCACTCCGCAGCCGGCGTTGACAAAACACATGCGTCCCTCGGCGAGCGACGATTTGTTGAGTGCCGAGGCCAGGGCGAGGTCTACGGCGGTCAGCGAGGGGAAGGCTTTGCCTGAGGCCGAAGTGAGGTCGAAGCAGAGCACTCCTTTTTTCATCGAGGCCACTTCGTCGCGGTCTATGACGAATGGGGTCTCTGTCGGAGTGACAATCACCACGTCGGCGCTGCGCAGGGCGTTGCCGAGGGTGTGGGGATGCAGCGACGAGGTGATGAGGGCGGGGCCTATCGTGGTCATGGCGCTGCGCAGGGCGTAGACGTCATTGTCATACATTCTAACCATCGCGCCCAGTCCGATGGCCGAGCGCGCGGCGGCCTGTGCGGCCAGCCCGGAGCCTACGATGAGGATTTCGCACGGCACGATGCCGGCCACTCCGCCCAGCAGGATACCTTTGCCCCGCAGGGGGTCGGCGAGGATGGCCGACGCGAGCGTGGTGGCGGCGCGCCCGTCAATCTCGGCCAGAATGTCGGCAAAGGGGCGGCAGCCGTGGCTGTCTTTCACCAGGTCGAGGGCTATGCTGACTATGTGGCGGTCGAGCATCAGACGCAGGGCAGCGGGGTCTTGTATCTCGGGACGCATCAGGGTGAGCAGCATCGCGCCGCGCCGCATGCAGCCTATGTCGGCGCGCGACGCGGGGGCGGGAGAGATGACTATGTCGGCTCCCCACGCTTCCTGACGGGTGGCTATCTCTACGCCGCGGCGGGCGTAGCGCGAGTCGGTGTAATTGATGTCGGCGGGTGCGCCTTGCTGCATGATGATGCGGAATCCGCGCCCGATGAGCATCTCACACCCTTCGGGGGTGAGCGGGAAGCGGCGCTCGGCGGCCCACTCGGAGGCGGGCAGGCCGATGGTCATTTTGCGGCGCATGGTGGCTGTCGCGCACGGCTGTTCCTGCGGTGTGGCGGCAAATTCGTTCATGATGGTCTGTGGGGTGAGGAGAGAAATCGGTTAAAGAATTCGAGCGCGGTCGCGGCCACTTCGTCGGGCGTTTCGAGCAGCGACGAGTCGAAGCGGTGGGCGGCGGCGCTGTAGTGAGGGCGGCGTGCTTCGAGCTGCCGTGCGGCAAACTCGATGAGCTCGTCGTCTGACAGCGAGGCTATCAGCGGGCGTGTGGCGCGTCCTTCGAGCAGGCGGTTGCGGAGTCGCTCGCCCGATGCTTCGAGCCACACCGTCACACCGGCGGCGTTCATCAGCTCCATGTTGCCGGGCTGACAGGGTGTGCCTCCGCCGCAGGCTATCACCGTCAGCCCTCCGTCGTCTCGCCCTTTCGCGGCGAGCTCTTCGAGCATGGCGCGCTCGCGGCGGCGGAATCCGCTTTCTCCCTCGGCGGCGAAGATTTCTTTGACGCTCATGCCGGCGCGCTGTTCTATCAGCTCGTCGAGGTCGGCGAAGCGGGCGCCGTGGCGCTCGGCGAGGGCGCGGCCGAGGGTGGTCTTGCCCGAGGCCATGTAGCCGATGAGGAAAATTGGTGGCATAGGTGACAGGTGTTTCTGACGGGGGCGGCGCGGTGGTCGGCGGCACGTCCCCGCGGGGTGGGAAAAACCAAGCCCCCGGGCCCGGGTAGGGCACCGGGGGCTGGAAAAGTGTCGGTGTGAAGTGGCCTCAGCGCCGCGGATGTGTCGCGCGGCTCCGAGGGTGTGTGTTTTTTACTTATTGTGGTCGAGCACGGCGGCGTCGATGACGGCTATCGCGATGAGGTTGAGGATGTCTCTCACCTCTGCATCGACGTTGATGAAGTGGATAGGCTTCTTCAGACCCATCTGAATCGGGCCTATTGACTCGCCCACTCCCATTTCGAGCATCAGGCGGTAGGCGGCGTTGGCTGCCGAGAGGTTGGGGAAGATGAGGGTGTTGACTTCCTTGCCTGCCAGACGGTTGAAGGGGAAGACGCGGTCACGCGCCGTGGCGTTTAGCGCGTAGTTTATTTGCATCTCGCCGTCGATGGGGAGCTCGGGATAGAGTTCCTGCATCTTTTCTACGGCATTGTGGACGGCCTGACATTCAGGCTCTTTGCTCGAGCCGAAGTTGCTGTAGCTCACCATGGCCATCACGGGGTCGTGGGCGAAGAATTTCACCGCATCGGCCGACAGACGGGCTATGTCGAGCAGTGTCTCCTCGTCGGTCTGACCATTCACCGAGGTGTCGGCCAGGAAGTAGGTGCCCTTGGTGGTTTCGAGCACGTGCATCGTGGCGAAGTGGTTGAAGCCGTCGCGGATGCCTATCACCTCCTTGGCGATGCGGCCGGTGCGGGCGCCCGAGTTGTGGGTGCCGGCGATGAAGGCGTCGGCGTCGCCGTTCTCCACCATCATCATGCCGAAGTAGTTACGGTCGAACATCTTGTCGAGGGCGCTGTCGAAGGTCTCGCCCTTGCGCTGACGTTTCTCGACGAGCATCTTGGCATACTTCTCGCGGCGGGGTGCCTCGCGGTCGTGGCGGAGGTTGACAATCTCAATCTGCGAGATGTCGAGACCCAGACGGTCGGCGCGCTTCTGTATCATTTCCTCGTTGCCGAGCAGGATGGGTATGCAGAGACCGTCGGCGCCTGCCAGTGCGGCGGCGCGGAGCATGTTGTCGGTGTTGGCTTCGGCGAATACCACGCGCTTGGGGTTGGTGCGGGCGGCTTCGTTGAGGCGGCGGGTAAATTTGCGGTCGTTGCCTTTCAGACGGAGCAGTTTCTCGTCGTAGGCTGCCCAGTCTTCGATGGGGCGACGGGCCACGCCGCTGTCCATTGCGCCGCGTGCCACGGCGGGCGACACTGCCGTCAGGAGGCGCGGGTCAAACGGGGTGGGCACGATGTACTCGCGGCCGAATTTGAGGTCGCCGCGGCCATAGGCTGCGTTGACCACCGGGGGCACCGGCTTGCGCGCTATCTCGGCGATGGCGTGAACGGCATAAATCTTCATCGTCTCGTTGATTTCCGAAGCGCCGCAGTCGAGCGCACCGCGGAAGATGTAGGGGAAGCCGAGCACATTGTTTATCTGGTTGGGATAGTCGGAGCGACCGGTGGCCATGATGAGGTCGGGACGGGTCGAGACGGCCAGGTCGTAGGCTATTTCGGGGTCGGGGTTGGCGAGCGCGAACACCACGGGGCGCGGGGCCATGCTCTTAATCATTTCGGGGGTCACCACGTCTTTCACCGACAGACCGAGGAACACGTCGGCATCCACCATTGCTTCGGCAAGCGTCGTGATGTCGCGGTCGGTGGCAAACTGGGCTTTCTGCTTGTTGATGTCGGTGCGGCGGGTGGTGATGACGCCTTTCGAGTCGCACATCACGACGTTTTCTTTCTTCACGCCGAGCGCCATGTAGAGCTTCGTGCAGCTGACGGCTGCCGCGCCGGCGCCGTTGACCACCAGACGGATGTCTTCTATCTTCTTGCCCTGGATTTCGAGTGCGTTGAGCAGACCGGCTGCCGAGATGATGGCGGTGCCGTGCTGGTCGTCGTGCATCACGGGGATGTCCATTTCGGCTTTCAGACGGGTCTCGATTTCAAAACACTCGGGTGCCTTGATGTCTTCGAGATTGATGCCGCCGAAGGTCGGGCCGAGGGCTTTGACCACCTGGATGAACTTTTCGGGGTCGGTCTCGTCTACTTCGATGTCGAAACAGTCGAGGCCTGCGAAAATCTTGAAGAGCAGCGCCTTGCCTTCCATCACGGGCTTGCCGGCGAGCGCGCCGATGTTGCCCAGACCAAGCACGGCCGTGCCGTTTGAGATGACGGCCACGAGGTTGCCCTTGTCGGTGTACTTATAGACGTCCGTCGGGTTGTCTTTGATTTCGAGACACGGGTATGCCACACCGGGCGAGTAGGCCAGCGCGAGGTCGGCCTGCGTGGCGTATGGTTTGGTGGGGATTACTTCGATTTTGCCGGCTCTCGGAAATTCATGATAGTCAAGAGCCTCTTTTTTGGTCACTTTTGCCATAGTTAAGTAACTATAATCTGAGTTGATAGTTGAAAATTCGTTGTTCGGGCGGCCCGGAGGGGCTGACACGCAGCGCTGCCGCGGGCGCGAAAATCGGTATTGTCTAAGGATTTCGGTGGGGATTGGTGCGGATTTGCCGCACGCCGTGCGTCCCTCGAGAAAATCTGTAAGCGATTTGTCCGCAAAGGTACACAAAAAATCTGAAACGACACTTTTTTACTTCTTAAAATTTCTCAAATCTCCCCCCGCACCAAATCTCCCCTGTCGCGTAGACACATCTCCGCGCCCACGAGACAAGAGGCGCGCGCGGGTGCCGGCGTCTGCTGGAAA
>JAIDCC010000067.1 GCA_029056055.1 Duncaniella sp. | reverse complement strand
CAGACCCACGACTACGAATTACCCCCTCTCGCCGCGCCAACGTCTCTGCGGACGCGCCATGGCGCGTCCCTACCTGCTAATCAATCGGTTATCTTGATTCGGAGGCGCTGCTATCTTTTGGGGACGTGCCGATAGGAATTACAGATGTCTTCCTCAATTCTTTATTTGAACCGCATTGCCCCCTTTCCTACTGAAATACTACATAAAATTAAGCGTATTACAGGAAAACTACATGAATTTTCATGTAGCGATTTTGTATTTTTTCCATAGGAATTACAAAATCACATTACCCATATTTCTATTAATCATCGTTAAGGAATTGTATAGAAAAAAGGATAGTGATGCAACTATCCTTTTTCTATACATTTTTAATCAATGAAAAACCATTTCTTCGGGGTCGGATACAAGCGCGCCGACCGGGCCTCACGGCCGGGTCGGCGCTATTAACACAGTTAGGTAGTAGGTTGAGCCGCAAGGCTCAATTAGGTTCAGCCGGGGGCTATCCTTAGGCCGGATTCATGTCAGCCGGGGGGCACGGCGGAGTGTCGAGGAGGCTCAGCCCCGGGGCTTGATTTCGTTAGACGCGGCGGGGTGTGGCCGCGCAGACTTACCAGGGGTAGGTGCCGGCGGCGGCTCCGGTGCGGATGGCGTCGAAGACGTTGGTCTTGGCGCGGCCGTCGATGCGGTTGATGTCGCCGTTGGTTTCCCAGTAGAAGGGCACGAGGCCGTGGTTCTTGGCTTCGCGGGTCACGACCTCCGTCCAGAGGTTGCGCGAGGCCCACCACTTGTCAACGTCGATGTCCTTGTAGCCCTGACGCCACTCGCACACTGCATACTCGCCGAGAATGACAGGGATGTTGCGCGAGGCGTAGGTGTCGCGGATTTTCTTGAATTCGTTTTTCACGCCCTGCTCTTCCATCGAAGAGGGGGTGTTGCGGTTCGACCCGGCCACGTGGTTGTCTGCACCCCAGTAGTAGTACATCTTGCCCCACGAGGCATCTTCCGACATCATGTTAAACTGATAGGGGTCGTAGTAGTGTACCTCGCACATCATGCGGTCGGCCACGACGTCGGTCGGGAGTTTGAAGTCGGCCTTGACAGCCTGCGCTATGTTGGTGTAGGGAGCCTGCATCACGAGCACACGGCGGGCGTTGTTGCCGCCGGTGGCGCGCACTGCGTCGAGGAATGTCTGCTGGTAGGTCATGAGAGCCTGGAGCGATTTCGAGGCAAATTTGTCCTGTTCCTGCACTCCCGGTTCGTTCATGCCGGCGAGGAGCAGATGCTCGTCGTAATGGTTGAGCTTGGTTGCAATCTGCGTCCAGTAGTCGCGCTGTTTCTTGTCGACAGCCTCGTCATAGCCTTTGATGACCGACTCTTCGAGCCAGCCGCCGTCCCAGTGGATGTTGACGATGGCATACATGCCCTCGCCCACAATCATGCCCACCACTTCGTCTACGCGGTCGAGCCATGCGGGGTCAATGGTGTTGGTCGAGCGGTCTGACACGTGGCTGTCCCACGCGCAGGGCACACGCACGGCATTGAAACCGAGCGTCTTCAGGCCTCTGACATATTCGAGATTTACTTTCTGACCGCTCCACGAGCCTTCCGTGCCGGGGCACTCGAGCGTATTGCCGATGTTGACGCCCGCCACGATGTTGCGGGCTATCTCGACGGCGGTCGAGGGCATGTCGTCGGTGGGGGGCAGCGAGGCCTGGGTCACCGAGAACGTAGCCGAAATCGAGGGAGTCGAGGCGAGGGTGATGAGGAAGTCGCCGCCACGCTCCACGCCGGTCATGTTGGCCGCATAGACATACGAGGCCTCACCCTCTGAAAGCGATTTCGAGGTCACGGGGGTGAGCCACGATGGAGCCGTGATGGAAACGGCCGATGTTGATTTGTACTTGAGCGTGAAGGTGCCCCCCGCGGGGTCGAGGGTGCCCTCGGCGGCTGCGGTGCTGACCTCGACGGTCTCCGCGCCAAACTGCGTGACGGCTATCGAGGCGCGCTCTGAGCCGGCCGTGACGCTGACCGTGGCTTTGCGCTCGTCGTAGGTGGTGTTGGCGTCGGCCGAGAGGCTGAACGTGTAGAGGTTTGCGCCGTTTGAGGCAGTGACGGCCGAGATGTTGAGCCATGTGGCGTCAGACGACACCGACGGCTTCACGCCGGCGCGCACGGTGATGCTCTGCGGCTCGTCGTTGAGGAGTGCCACCTCGGTGCGGCTCACCTTGAAGTCGCCGTCGGCAAATTCCACACCGCCGTTCGACGATTTGTCGTCGCCGCATGCGGTGAGGCACGCCGCCGAGGCCAGGAGCAGCCCGGAAGTGAATATCGAGAGGAGTGGATTCATGTAGGTGTGTGCGGTTGAAAAAGTCGGGCGCGACTCGCCTGAGAGCAGTCACGCCCGACTGTATTTTAATTGATTAGTGGCTGATTACCATGCTACCGTCGGGAAGAGCGAGCGGAGGGTGAATTTCACCTCCATCGACGAGCTGAAACCAAGCTCGGCGATTTCGCCGTTAGCACCTGCGGTGCCGAAGGCGCAACCGTTGGCCGACGAGGTGCCATACATGTTCCAGAGCTCCAGACGATAGGCGTCGCCGTCGTTGGTGTCGTAGATTTTGGCGGGGTCATAGCCGGTGACTGCTTTGCCGTCGAGCACGAGGGCGTCGAGCGTCGAGTGTGCGCCGGGGAAGAGAGATTTAAACCCGTCAATCTGAATGAAGGTCATAATCGAACCGGCCGAGTGGTCGACATCCGCGGGGGTGTAGGTGATGTCGAACGTCTGATTGTCGATTACGTACATTGCCGTGGCCTTGTCGATTGACACGGTCATCGTAGCACCCTGATTGAAGTCCCACGGACCTGCCCATGAGGGATTGATGGTGATGAGGTTCGGGGTGAAGGTGGGGTTGGTGTTGACTACGTAGTCGATTTCGAGCGACGTGCCAAACTTGAAGGCGGGGTCGGAGTTGCTGACGAGGGCCGAGAATGGAGAGTCTACCTTGCCGTCGCTGTCGGCTGCCTTGCCGAAGGTGTTGAAGAGTTCCACGCGGAAGTTGCCGTTGTCTTCGATGTCGCCGTAGCGGAATTTCGATGCGTCAAACTTCACCGATTCGCCGTCGCAGCGCATGTCGGTCACGGTGACCACTGCGTTGGGATAGGCTGCGGCCAGTCCGGCGAAGTCGAGCGTGAACACCATCACGCCGTCGGTTGCGCCTTCATAGCGGGCGGTGTGCTTGCCTTCGATGGTGGCGGGCTGGAGCAGGTCGAGCGAGGAGCCCCACGTGCCGGCCCAGTTGCCGTCGACGCAGAGCAGTTTCACTTCGAAACCATACTTCTTGGCCTGGGGCACCATGTTGACCGAGAGCGTGCAGGGGTCGGCGTCGCGGAAGTAGCCGAGCTGCAGGCCGTCTTGCGTCAGCGAAAGGATTTTGATGGCGTTGCGGCGGTTTTCTACGAAACCGGGCTTGAAGTTGTCGGGAGCGAGAAGGTCGACGTCGGCGGTGATGGTCTTGGCGGCCATGTCGACGGTGTACTTACCGGTCTCGACTTCGCCATTCTGGTTTTTCACCTCTACGGTGCCGTCTTCTTTGAATGTGATGTAGCCGGTGCAGTCGCCGAAGGCCCAGGTGTTGGTCTTGTCGGCATCCCAGAGCCAGGTGTCGCCTACGATGGGCTCGTTGTTGGTCACCGAACCCCAGCAGTCGTCGGTGCCGTAAAACCAGACGGGACCGTTCCAGAGGATGGTCTCACCGTCGTTGTAGTCGATTTCCCAGGTGCGGCAGAGCAGGCTGAGGTCGAGGGCCACGTTGCGGGCGGTCGAGACGGGACGCACCGAGAGGGCCTGGTAGACGGGAGTGGTGACGCGGCTCTGACCCTGCTCGCCGAAGCTGAACGACACTGCGAATCGCTCGTCGGAGGGGTTGATTGAGCCGGTGGCATAGAGGCCGTTCACTCCATCGGCGCTGACTTCGCTGATGGTGCGCGAGCCTGCGGCGGGGAGGAAAATCGAGTTGCCGTTGGGGCCGGTGAGGCGCACGCCTGCCACGCCGTCTTCCACGGTCCACTCTTTCGAGCAGAGTGTGAAGAGTTCTTCAAAGTCGGCGGCGGTGGGCAGGGTCACTTTGCCGTTCCACGCGCGGTTTGCCACGTCGGAGGCTGTCTTGTAGATGTCGCCGGTGGCGTAGTCGGAGACGCTGACCGAGGTGCTGACGCCGCTGACGTCGCCATAGCCGAAGTAGCCGCCGAGGTCGGAGGCGTTGCGGGCGCCGACGTTGTTCTTGGCCCACTTAACGGAGAGACCGAGGTCGACGAAGTCGTTGTCGACATCTACGTCATAGCTGCGGGTGGTGAAGCTCTTGACCGCGCCGTAGACGATGCCCGAACCGAGGTCGGCATAGCCGGCGTAGTAGTAGGTGGTCGAAGGTGCCAGACCGGCGGTGGCCACTGCAAACGAGGCTTCCGTGCCGGCGGGCACGATGAGACCTGCGCGCACTGCCTCTTCGTCGGGAGTGGCGGCTATCACGATGCCGTAGGTGGCATCGGCGGGTGCGCCGCTGACCGATGCGCCCAGCGATGCGCCGGCGAAGTCTATTGAGGCGGCGTCGGCCGTGGCCACGGTGGCGTCGGTCGTGACGAGTTTCGAAACGGCGCCGGTGTAGGTCACCTTGCCCGAAAGGGTCACGTATGCCTGATAGTAGATGACGGTGTTTTCGGTCAGGCCGTTGACGGTGGCGGTGAGCTGTCCGTCTTCAAGGCTGCCGCTGACGCTTTCGGTGAGAGCGTTTTCGGTGTAGCCCCACTTGAAGCCTGCGGTGTAGGCCTGGGGAGAGAGGTTTTCTACGCCCTTGACGGTGGCGTGGAAGGTGGCCGAGGTGGCGGTGACGTCTGACGAACCGGTCACCACCGAGTCGGCGGTCATGATGGGGTCGGTGCTGATGAAGACGTCATCGTCGTCGCACGAAGCAAGCGTCAGCCCCATGCACATCATCAACGCCGGGAGATAATATTTCGTTTTCATAAGTATGTGTTCGAAATTATTAATACACTGGGTTATTAAGTATGTGGATGAAATTTTGCATTCGGCTGAAGGCGTTATGGGGTTCCATAACAACTGAAGCTGAATTCGAAAGTTCGCCTCAGAATTCATGAGCCAATGCATTAAATAATTTCTAACACATACTTAAACTTATATTAAGGTGTTGGATTGGCGGGAGCCTGCCGGCTCCCGCCGTGGAGTGTGATGGGGGTTGGTTATTCGATGGTCAGCGAGGTGACGTTGACAGTGACTGCATCGGAGATGCTTTCACCTTCGAATGTGCCGAAGCCGTCGAGCTGAACCGACACCTGGAGCGAGCCTGCGCCATAGAAGCTGTAGGTGGCGCCCATGGTGTTGGGGAGTTCCATGACGTTCTCGCCTGTGGTGTTGAAGTCGTAGGCCTGGAAGTTGCTGAAGCAGCCGGGTTCCCAGTCCCAACCGCCTTCGTCCATGTTGCAGCAGAATGCGGCCTTGGGCTGTGCGGTCCAGTTGATGCCGTTGACGGTGAATTTGATGACGAGCTTCTGATTTTTCTTGAGCTTGAGCAGGTTGGGGTCTACGGGCCATGCGTCGTCATCCTTGCCTGCCCAGGGGTTGTAGAGCTGGATGCGCAGATACTTGTTGGCTTCCATGTAGACGTCGAGCTTCGTGTTGTCTACCGGCAGCACGATGGGGCCTTCCTGTGCGCCGCCGATGGCCTTGATGGTCATGCGGGCGCAGAGATACTTGCACACGTCGCCGTCGGCGTTGGTCTCGGCGGGCACGCCGAACACCACTTCATTGTCGTCGGGCGAACACTTGAGCACGGTGAATTCCTTGCCCGTCACGGCGTTGTTGCCGGCGGTGAGGAGGGTCACTTCCTTGTCGAACACCACCTTGTTGCCTTCTACGGTAAACTTGGCGTCTTGCTGGCCGTCGGCGGTCTCGATGGTGGCCGAGCCGTTGTTCGAAAGGGTCAGGGCAAATTCATCGGCGCCTTCGTAGGCGGGAGCCCACGTTGAGCCGTAGCCGCCTACCCATTCCCAACGGGCCGATGCCGAGTTCCACCACATGTAGTCGTAGGGCACTTCTTCGTCGAGGAGATAGGTGGTCTTCGAGGCGATGTAGGAAGCGTCCGAGCCCGAGATGGTGAAGAGCAGAGTGGAGAGGTCGTCGTAGGAGGGTTCCTGCACGGGGGTGCCTTCGATGAGCTCGGGGCCTGAGCCGGGAAGGATGGAGGGGTCGTTCTTCACGTCTTCCGACACGAAGTTCCAGACAATCCACCAGGGTCCTTCGGAGTTGGTGCGCATCGTGGCTATCTGAAGCAGGTAGGGCGTGCACGAGATGATGCGGATGTCGGTGACGTAGTTGTCGCAAGTGCCGTCAAAACCGGTGTTGTGGAGCGAGTAGGTGCCCCCGTTGAAGGTGATGAGCGGGTGCTTGGGGTCGGAGTTGTTGAGCGAGAAGGTGCCGCTGACGGTCTCGGTGCCGTTGGCGGTGCCGCGCGAGATTTCTACGGTCGAGCCTTTGACGGGGTCGAGGCCGAACACCCAGTAGGAGTCCATGTAGGGGTCGTCGGCGGGGATGAGCCACGACTGGAAGCCGGGGTCCCAGTTGGGGCTCCAGTTGCCGAGTTCAGGCTCGGGGTAGTCATCGGGACTCATGTACATCACGGGGCCGGAGCATGAGCCGATGCCGTAGTTGGCGTTGCAGGGCACCCACTTCTTGGGGTTGCCGTTTCCGTTTTCGTCCACACCGCCCGCGAGGTTGGTCCAGATTTCGTCGGAGAGCATGCTGAAGTCGCTCTGCTTGACTTCGAAGGTGTAGGGGTCGCCCCAGACGGTGCCTCCCTGAGTCATTACGCCGAACGTCACTTCATACGTTCCGGCAAAGGGGAGGTCGATGGTGAAGTCCTGGCTCTGCGACATTCCCTGCGGAGTTTTCCACACGGGGGTCGCTCCCTTGGTGAGCGAGGTCAGACGTATCTTATTGGGATTGCTTGCATCGGGAGCTACGGCAAAGGCGATGCCCTCGACGAGCTCGGCCGAGGTGACAGCGGGGGCAGCCAGGCCATGGTCGTCGGGCGTACAGGCTGTTGAGAGCGCGAGCATGCCGGCGATGACAGGGATGCATAAAAATTTGAGATTCATGTGCTGTGTTTTTGTTTAGAGAGAGAGGTTAATTGTAGAAAGATATCTTTGTTTGCCGGGGCGCGCGCGGGGGAGGTGTCTCCCCCGCAGCGGCCTGCGGCGATAAGAATGTCATCACCAGCCTGCATTCTGCTTGAGGGTGCCGTTGGCCAGAGTGATTTGGTTGTAGGGTATCTGCGAGAGACCCTTGGTCTGACGTATCTTTTCGGCGTCATACTCCACCGTGGATGCGGCGCCGCCACTGGTGACGGGGCCTTTCTTGGCCACGATGGCTGCCGCGAGGACGTCTACTCCCTGACGGAGCAGGTCCCAGTAGCGGTGGCCTTCATAAGCAAGTTCGAGCGCGCGCTCGTTGAGCACGTTGGCTTTGGTGGCGGGGATTGAGGCCAGGCCCGAGCGGGCGCGCACCTCGTCAAGGGCCTGCTGAGCCGTGATTGCGGGCACATCGCCCAGCTCGGCTATCATCAGCAGCACGTCGGCATAACGCATTATGACCCAGTTGGTCATATTCGTAATCTGGAAGTCGCCGGTTCCGTCGGGCTTCGAGGCGCTGTTGCCGTTGGGGAAGGCGATGGGCGAATACTTCTTGCAGGTGTAGCCTGTGTACTCGCGCCAGTCTTTCCAACCGTTTTCAAAGTCGGCTACAGAAGTGACGCCTTCAGCGGCAAGGTCGATGATTGCGGCCTCGCGACGGGGGTCGTTGGCGGGGAACATTTCAACAAACGCAGGACATGTGGTGGCTGCACCCCAACCTTTGCCATAGGGCGAGGAGTTGATGGAGCGCATGCCCATCATCACCTGCCAGCGGTTGGAGTCGGCGTTGCCGTTGTAATCCTGTGAGGGAGTGAATTTCTGCTGGAGAATTACCTCCGAATTAGCCTCGCCGGCATAGGTGGACAGTTCGGGATTCCAGCCCGATGAGTCGGCAAGGGGGACAAGGGAAGATGCGGGGAACAAATCTTTAACGGCCGTAACCAGCTCAAAATTGTGTGAGGCAACTATGTCGTTAAGATAGTTTAACACTTCGGCTTTGGTGATGCCTTCAGGCTCTTTGCCGTAGTAGCCGGTGTAGAACAGGTAGGCGCGTGCGGCCATTGCCTCGGCGGCATACTTGGTGATGCGGCCGTTGTCGGCTTTGGTGAGGTTGGCATCGGCGGGGATGTTCTCGGCGGCAAACTTGAAGTCGGCGAAAATGGCGGCATAGACGTCGTCGGGGTTGGCCTGCTCGCGGTTTTCGTTGATGGCCTCGAGGAAGAGGGGGATGTTGCCCCACAGACGCACCATGTCGAAGTAGCAGAGGGCGCGCAGCGCGTGGGCTTCGCCCAGATAGAGCTCGCGGTTGCCGGTGTTTTCGAGCCATGCTATGTCGTCGGCGCGGTCGAGCAGCTCGTTGCAGCGGTAGACGGCGGCATAGTAGTTCACCCAGTCGGTCTCATACATGTTCATGTCGGAGGGCGAGAAGGAGATGTCGAAGTGGTCGATTGACTGATAGGTGAAGCCGTCGCCTGCGCCCGTGCCGCCGTAGGCCTCGTCGCTCATCACGGTCGAAGCCACGTAGAAGCCTACGCCGGGGTTCGACGAGATGCGGCGCCAGCCGTCGTAGCAGCCGATGAGGGCGCGCCACGCATCGCCTTCGGTCTTGTAGAAGTTGCCGGTGGTCGATTCGGTCTTCGAGCTTACGTCGAGGAAGCTGTCGGAGCAGGAGCCGAGGGTGAGGGCTCCGGCGGCGACCACCGAGAGTGCTAATATGTTTGATTTAAGAATCTTCATTGTTGATAAGTGTTTTCAGCGGGTTTAGAATGCAAGGTTCAGGCCGATGAGGTAGGTGCGCGAGCGGGGATAGAAGCCCACGTCGATGCCCGACACCCAGTCTGACGTGCCGTAGCCGATTTCGGGGTCCATACCGTCATACTTGGTGAAGGTGACGAGGTTCTGGGCCTGGAAATAGAGGCGGCACTGCGAACACCATTTCTGATTCATCAGGGGTGCGAAGTTGTAGCCGAACGTCAGCGACGAGATGCGGAAGAAGTCGCCGTCCTGAATGAAGAGGTCGGAGAACTGGTTGTAGTTGATGTTCTGGTTGGTGACGCGGGGCACGCGGTTCGATGTGCCTTCGCCGGTCCAGCGGTCGAGGATGGCGGTGGTGTAGTTGGCATACATGTCGTCGAAGTTGCGGTAGGACTGCACGATTTTGTTGCCGGCCACGCCTGTGCCCACGATGCCGAGGTCGAAGTTGCGCCAGTAGAAGTTGAGGTTGATGCCGTAGGTGAATTTGGGGATACCGTTGCCGAGGTCGGTCTTGTCGGCGTCGTCGATTACGCCGTTGTGGTCGAGGTCGACAAACTTGACGTCGCCGGGCTTGACATCGCTCTGGAGCACACCGTTGCCGGCGGCAATCCAGTCGGTGATTTCCTGCTGGTTCTGGAAGATGCCTGCCGTCTTGAGGCCCCAGAAGTAACCGATGGCGTAGTCTTGCTGTGCGCGGTAGAATTCGCCCGAGTTGTTGTAGAGCATGTTGGTGGCACCGTGGATGAGGCCGTCCTCAGTGGGGATGTAGCCCACTTTGTTCTTGTTCCATGCGCCGTTGACGCCTACGCTGTAGGAGAAGTCGCGGCCGATGATGTCGTTCCAGGTGAGGTTGAACTCGACGCCGGTGTTCTTGACCGAACCGCCGTTGATGTAGGGGGCACCTGCGCCGACCGTGGCGAGGATGGGTGCCTGCACGAGCCAGTCTTTGGTGTTCTTGATGTAGTAGTCGAAGTTGAGGCCGAGGCGCGAGCCGAGGAAGCGGGCGTCAAGACCGATGTTGGTCTGCTCGGAGGTTTCCCAGGTCACGTCCCAGTTGGCCAGACGCGAGGGATAGGCACCCCAGTTGGCGGCGAGTGTCGAGTCGTAGCTGCCGTACTGGCCTTCAGGACCGAGGTATTCACCGAAGAAGTAGTGGGTGTTTGAGGTGGTGATGGGAGCGAGGTACTGGTAGTTGTCGATGTTCTGGTTGCCGACGCGACCCCAGCTGACACGCAGCTTGAGGAAGTCGAGCCAGCTCTTGGTGCTTTCCATGAACTCTTCGTTGGAGATGTTCCAGCCGGCCGAGACAGAGGGGAATGTGCCGAAGCGGTGCCCCTTGGCGAAGCGCGAGGAGCCGTCGCGGCGCACGGTCACGTTAATCATGTATTTTTCCTTCCAGTTCCAGCCGAGACGACCGAAGTAGCTGACGGTGCGCGAGTCGTCGTTGGGAGCGCCGCCTACGCTGAGGCCGTCGGCGGTGGTGGCGGCGGTGCCGTTGTTAATCCACGCATACTGCCATGTGTCGAAGCCTTCCTTGAGGTCGCGGTTGCCGCCGTTGAGCCATGAGCCGGAGTAGCGCGAGCTTTCCATACCGATGAGGACGTTGAACTGGTGGTCTTTGACCGCGAAGTCGTAGGAAGCGGTGTTGGTCCATGTCATGGTGAGGCCGTTGCTCGAGCCTTGGCTGACGCGGGTGTGCTCGTTGTAGCTATACTCCGAGAAGTCGTAGATGGGAGTGAAGTCACGGTTGTGCGATGTGCCGTAGACCACACCGAAGACCGTGCGCACGCGCAGGTTCTTGATGGGTTCAACCTGTGCGTAGACGTTGCCCGAGAAGGTGGCGTTTACATTGTGGTTGTTGTTGAGGAGCATCATCGCGCCGTAGGGGTTGCCTGCGGTTGGAGTCCAGTCGCCGCCGCGGGTGCAGTTGTATTCGCCGTCCTCGTTGTAGATGGGGATGAGGGGAGCCACGCCGAAGGCGCCGCGCAGCGAGTTGTTATACTGGTTGCCCACGCCGATGCCGACGTTCTTCTTGTAGATGAAGCTGGCCTGTTCGCCCACGGTGAGCAGACCGCCGAATGCCTTGTGGTCGGAGTTGATGCGGAAGTTGTAGCGCGAGTAGTTTGACACCTTGGGACCGCCGGCGATACCTTCCTGATTGATGTAGCCGAGCGAGAGGGTGAAGGTCGAAGTGGCCGAGCCGCCGCTGACGCCGATGTTGTAGCTCTGGGTCTTGGCGTTGTCATGGAACATCGAACCTACCCAGTCGGTGTCGTTGTAGACCATTTCGCCGGCCTCGTTGATGCGGCCGACGTTGTTCATGGCGCCCCAGTTCCAGGCTTCGAGGCCGGAGTTGAGTGCCTGCTCGTCCATGATGGTCATGTATTCGCGCGAGTTGAGCATGGGCATCTTGCGGGGAGCAGACTGCCAGCCGAAGTAGCCGTCGAATGTCACCTTGGTGCGACCTTCCTTGCCCTGCTTGGTGGTGATGAGCACGACGCCGTTGGCAGCCTGCGCGCCATAGATGGCAGCCGAGGCGGCATCCTTGAGCACGTCGATGCTCTCGATGTCGTTGGGGTTGAGGGTAGAGATGTCGCCGCCGATGCCGTCGATGAGGTAGAGGGGCGAGGCGTTGCCGATGGTTCCGAGACCGCGGATGGTCACCTTCATGCCCGAGCCGGGCTGACCGGAGCTCGACGAGATGTTCACGCCGGGGAGCTGACCCTGCATGGCCTGGAGGGGCGAGGTGGTGTTGAGTTTGGCAATCTCCTCACCTTTGATTTGCGCCGTCGCGCCGGTGACGAGTTTCTTCTTCTGCACGCCGTAGCCTACGACCACCACTTCGTCGAGCAGCTCGGCATTGTCGAGGAGGTCGACATCCATATGGCTCTGCGTGGCCTTGATTTCGCGTGTCTGGCAGCCGACGTAGCTGAATACGAGGGTCGTGCCCTCTTCTACGGTAATCGTGTAGTTGCCGTCGAAGTCGGTGGTGACACCTTGGCTTGTGCCCTTGACGACGATGCTGACGCCTGCTAAGGGCTCGCCGTCGGAGGCTTGTGTGACTGTGCCTTTAACGGTCAGCTGTGCGGCAGCGGCCAGACCTACGCCCATAAAGAGGCACAGCGTCAGGACCACTGTCCGGAGTAGCTGTTCCGCAAGGCGGAACCTACCTGTGTGTTGCTTTCCCATGGTTAATAATTTGGATAGTTTAACTGGTTAATATTAAGGATTTGTATTTCAGAAACGTGAATAGCGGGAGAGGGAGGGGGCGACGAGT
>JAIDCC010000066.1 GCA_029056055.1 Duncaniella sp. | reverse complement strand
ACGGCACGTACGGTGGTGTGAGAGGGACGGAAACGAAAGTAGGTCAGAAAACTTTCGTTTCCCGACCTACTCGATTGTGTGATGGAATGTGCATATGAAAGCCGTTACTCTGCTGATAATCAGCGGAGATTTATATAAAAGAATATAGGAAAGGTACAGATTTTTTAAGGATTAGGCAAAAAAGTGTTCCCTTGTGCAAGTTTTGTGTTTTCAGGTAGTTAGAAGTGTATCGGCTAATTTAGGTATTTCTTCTTTAACGTCATTCTTGCATTAACTTTATTCTATTTGTAATTACAATATTTTCCGTAATAAAATAGGGGGTGATTGGGGTGCTCAATAGGCTATAGAGCCGATTTAGGCTCTTGTTTTCATTTTAAATCGGGTCGAGGGGTTTCCACTTGCAAGAGTGTTTTTAGTTGGTATGAAGCTGTGCAAAAGTCTGACAAATAGATTCTACAGGATAGAAAACCCGTCACAGGCGTTCTTCAATCTATTCATCCAAGACTCCAAGTATTACGACCGATTCACATCAACCGTCGGTGAACTGATGTAACTGGAACAAGATTTCATGAACTGTATTGTTGGCGTTAGAGTAAATAACATCCTCGACCTAAACCGCGTCTATGTCGAGAATATCGGAAACATCGTTATCGAATCAATGAATTTTTAGTAATCAATATTTAACACTCGGCAGATTTTCATAACAATATGGTTTCAGGTGTCTCTTCGGCTTTCAATTGAGGGTATTGATAGCCATATATCCTTAATCCCTTTTCTAATCCTGTTGAAAATTCAACAGTTCGTTTTTTTGAGGAAATTATAATTTTGAGCAAGCTGTCATTTAGATTATCATCCGCTCCATTTTTCAAAGCAGAATAATCGGAGACGAAATACAGTATGCTGTCATTTGGAGAATATACGCAACTAAATAACGAGTCTTTATTTTCAGATAAATTATTTCTAAATGAGATTGAATCTACTTTCATTTTTATTAAAAACACACGTTTATATTCCGAGCCATAGTCATATAGGAACTCCATAGATAGCATACGACCTTTAATATAATATTCTGTATTACTGAAGTATGCGTTTTGTTGGGCTTCTGATGAACGGACATTAGCGCAATGCCAGTCCATCAAAATACTGACTATACTAAGGAATATGAGTGCTATAGCGAGAATGATAAGTCCTGCTATCTTCTGTCACTGTTTCATCCTTTAATAAGTTTATATCCTTTTATGATACAGAATGCAACATTCAATAATGCAACGATGGCCAAAAATACTGCCAACCATTTTTGAGGCGATCCTACGGCAATCAACATAAAAGCAAAGCAAATAAAACCAACAGAATACAGCACCATTAATATTAGTGATATGAACGAGATTTCTTTATTACTACTGAAACTGCTTACTCCACAGAATATCAATATAACACCTGCGATTAGGCACAAACTTGTTGTTATGAATCTCATATTGAACCAAACAAAACCTTGTACTGATCACCATAAACAGAAAAACAGTCGATTTGCCATTTTCATCGCTTACCTCCTTTCCGCCAAAGGCGACCTTATGGCGGTTGCGAAAAGACGCTTATTTCTTAGGGAATTTTGGAATAATCTTTAAGTTGCTCATGCCTTCGTACCAAGCACTTCTTTTTTCCGGTATTGACTTAATAAAAGGCAAAATATCATCTCCATAAGCTCGACCGGAATAAAAGCATAGTACACTCGCTTTTTTACCATTAATTGTCATTTGCCTATAATAATGCACATCAACCTCAACGATATTCATTTTACCGTTACTACTATCGCCAACTAAAAATTCAAGGATATATTCTCCGTTATTTTCAGCGGCCATGTAATTAGTAATTGGATCAGTCTTTTTTCGCTCCTCCAATTCTGCGATTTTAGCTTGAACAGCTTCCAAAGGTGTTCTATCCCAAAAGATTATACTAACAGTAAACATTTGGTTGTAGTGTTCAAGAGTTTCTCCTTTTGGCAGATACTCTTGAATAAAATAATTTTCTTGCGGATGAGCACTCCACACAAGAGAGTATTCTGTTCCGCAGTAATTGATTGGATTGCCAACATTGAAGTATTCCGTGACTGATTGAGCAGATAAACTCAAACAACTTAAAAGAGATATAATAATGGAGATTATTGCTTTCATATTATATGCGAGTTATTTTTTACGGGGCAAATATAATCATTTTGCGCGACATTTCAAAGGAATACCTCACAATCGTTTGCTTCGCAGATGTAGCAGTCGCGGATTTTGCAGCAAAGATTATCCAGATGTCTGTCTATTATAAAACACTTGTGAATATTATAATAATGCTTACGGTTGGTTAAAGATTCCTTTTACCGTCTGAATCCTCGGCTCTGTGTCCGGTTCCCTTCCTCCGGGGCGGAAGGGAGATTGGAGGTCAGGCGGTCTAACTCCTTGCTTCTTTTCTCATACTATCGGTAAGGTACACGCCTACGTTTCTCGGTGGGACATTGTAAACTCCTTGATTACGGCTCTTGAAAATTCGATAAGAGCTGTTATCGCCTCGCGTAATCTTTTGCAGTCTGCTCTTTGAGTGGTTCAGACTTACGGCTTTCAAGTTCCTGCTGCTCCTGCTTTAACTTCTTTACGTGCGCCGATGCCATCTTCTCCTTGTACTCAATAGCCGTTAGCCCCTCAATTCCGGGTCAGTAGATATTTTCGGTTGGTCTCATTATTAATTTTATCCATAAAATTTGTATCTTTGCGCATGGAACTAACGGATATACTACGGGAGCTGCTACCGTCGGAAATAGTGGACAATTTCGATATAGTCCGCTATGAGAAGACAGCGGACAGGTTTGACATCTGGTTTGACGAAAAGAAAATACAGTGTGAAGCTGATGCCGATAATTCTGACATCATCGCTTACGGCTTCTGTGATTACAAAGTTATTCAGGATTTTCCGTTGCGTGGCAGAATCACGCATCTGCATCTGCGCAAAAGAAAGTGGCTTGACAAAAGCACGGGAGAAATCTTCAGTTACAGTACAGACACCTCTGAATATGAGGGAACACGGCTCAATGCAGAGTTCGTGGCTTTTTTAAAAGACGAGTGTTGAGACCACAACGATACCAATCACGACAATCGCAGGTTTTCACGGAGTCAACGGACGGACTTTCACTAAGTTATATAAAAACAAGCTGAGTGGCTTCCATGAATGGGAACAGCTTGAGCATGCCGGGGAGTACGTGCTGTGCCGCTCTAATATCGGAGAGAATCTCAGCATAGACGAAACCTCACTGAGTAATGGAGAGGTTTACACGATTGTGACCAACAAAGCCGCTAAGGGCCGTAAGGGCGCATTGGTCGCTGTCATAAAGGGAGTCGCAAGCGACAATGTTATCGAGAAACTCAAACTCCTTGGTCTGTCGAAACGACGTATGGTCAAGACCATCACATCCGATCTGTCCGGGTCGATGAAGTATATCGCATCCGTGGCATTTCCGTGTGCACAACAGATAAGCGACCGTTTTCACGTGCAACAGCTGATGAGTCAGACGATTGACGAGATGCGCATTGAACTGCGCTGGGAGGTCATCAAGGCCGAAAACGAGCGAATCAGGATATGCAGGCGGCAGAAAACGCCCTACCGACCCGGAATCGAAGCCAATGGCGAGACTCTACGGCAAATTATGGCGCGCTCGAAGCACATCATGACCCGGAATATGTCTAAATGGAGCGATACACAACGCACGCGTGCCCAAATACTTTTCGAGCATTATCCTCAACTTAAAAAAGCATACGAGCTGTCGATGAAACTGACTGACATATACAACGAGAAGATAACCGTACCTGTGGCCAGACTCAAACTGGCCAGATGGTACAACGAACTTGAACAGTTTGACGCCGTTCGCTTCAAGACTGTCATTGATACCTTCACGACACACAGCGATACCATTGTAAACTACTTCAAGGACAGACTTACCAACGCATCTGCCGAATCGTTCAATGCCAAAATCAAAGATCTTCGCAGGCAGTTCCGAGGGATAAGTGATACTACATTCTTCTTGTACAGATTATGCACTTTATATGGATAAAATTAATATTGAGACCAACCGAAAATATCTACTGACCCCAACTACGCCCTGTGTGGACTTTCACCACAGATGTATGACATGCCCGTCATACAAAAGAAATCACCTCTTTGCGGGAGGTGATTTAGGATTGGTGGGCGCTGAGGGATTCGAACCCCCGACCCTCTGCTTGTAAGGCAGACGCTCTGAACCAGCTGAGCTAAGCGCCCCTTTGCAGGGAAGATTTGCAGTTTTGGAAGGACTGCGACCTTTAAGAGAGTGGGCGCTGAGGGATTCGAACCCCCGACCCTCTGCTTGTAAGGCAGACGCTCTGAACCAGCTGAGCTAAGCGCCCTCTTTGCTTTTGCGATGCAAAGGTAGAAACTTTTTGAGAGATGACCAAGTATGTTTCAAAGAAATTTACTTAAAAACGCGAAATTCGGAAATTCAGTGAGAATAAATGGTCATTATCTCATGTAGATTTCGGCTGAAATCAGTCCTCAAGGAAGTATGTCAGCGACGAAACCACGCGCACTTTTTTGATGTAGGGAGTAGAACTGTCGCGGTCTTCGATGGAGAACTGCCCCTGTTGAGCCTGCTTGAGTTTGCCGATCCGCGAATCGGAGTCGGCCGCAAAACGGTCGGCGGCGGCGCGTGCGTTCTTCGTGGCTTCGGCTATCATTTCGGGCTTGATGTCGTTGAGCCCCGTAAACTCATAAGAAATGTAGGAGTTGGAGAACGCAATGCCATTTTTCAGAAGTTCGGTCTGCCGGCGGAGCAGTTCGCGCACCTTCTCTACTTTCGAGGTCGAGACAGTCATCGAGCACGAGATTGAATAAGTGTAGTTGAATGAATCCGAGCGGTAGCGATTTGTCGAGGCATCGTAGGTGTCAGGCGGATTGACTGATATCTCGTCGCGCGAAATACCATTTGAAGTCAGGAAGTCAATGATGATGTCGTTGTTGCGGTTCATCTGGGTGTAGAGCGACGCAAGGTCGTTGCCGGCCAGAGGATAGGAGATGGGCCAAGTGACCATGTTGGCCGGGACTTCACGTTCGGCTAGCCCGCGGACGGTGACGATGCGGTCGTTGTAGGCAAGATTGTCGATGCCGGCTTTCAGGCAGAAGCCGAAGATGACAACTGCAAGAGCGATGATGGCTGAGGGTAATAGAGATTTCATAATAGTTTGACATTTTGAGAATTAGGAGAAAAGAGTCCTGAAGGCCTCTTCGACCTTTGAGACTTCGATGATGCGGATTGTGAGGCTTGAAGTGTCGATGCCCTTCAGATTGCCACGGGGAACGAGGATGGTGTCCATGCCCATCTTCTGCGCTTCGCGTATGCGCTGCTCGATGCGGGTGACGGGACGGATTTCGCCTGACAGACCTACCTCGCCAGCCATGCAGGTGCGCGGAGGCACGGGCATATCGACGTTGCTCGACAGAATTGAGCAAATCACCGCGAGGTCAAGAGCAGGGTCGGCCACCTTGAGACCCCCGGCTATGTTGAGAAATACGTCTTTTGCCGCAAGCTTGAAACCCACTCGCTTTTCGAGCACGGCGAGAAGCATGTTCATGCGTTTCGCATCGAAGCCGGTCACCGAGCGCTGGGGCGTGCCATAGGCCGCGGTAGAGACCAGCGCCTGCACCTCAATCAGAAAGCTCCGGATACCTTCCATGGTAAGGCCTACGGCCACACCCGAGAGCGACTCGTCGGATGACGCGCTGACGAGCATCTCCGACGGATTCGTAACCTCGCGCAGTCCTCTCTGACACATTTCATATATGCCAAGTTCGGCCGTCGAGCCGAAACGATTTTTGATAGAGCGGAGAATGCGATACATGTGCTGGCGGTCGCCTTCAAATTGAAGCACCGCGTCGACAATGTGTTCGAGCACTTTCGGCCCGGCTATCGAGCCTTCTTTGGTGATATGCCCGATGAGTATGACAGGCACGCCGGTCTCTTTGGCATACTTGAGAAGAGTGGCGGCACATTCGCGCACCTGACTCACCGACCCGGCCACCGAGTCAAGGTCGTCGGATGCGATGGTCTGGATAGAATCGACAATCAGCAACCCCGGTTTCACGGTTTCGATGTGCCGCCGGATGGCTTCAAGCGACGTTTCGCAGACTATGAAAACATTGTCGGAAGGACGGCCGATTCGGTCGGCACGCATCTTTATCTGTCGTGCGCTTTCCTCGCCCGACACATATAATATAGTGCGCGATTTTATCGAGAGAATGTTTTGCAACACGAGAGTGGATTTGCCAATTCCCGGTTCGCCGCCGATGAGCACCAGACTGCCAGGCACGAGACCACCGCCCAACACGCGATTGAGTTCTTGCGAGGGCATGGGAATGCGTGGCAAATCGGAGGCGTCGATGGCGCTGACCGCAATCGGTTTTGATTGCGTCGACTCTGGCGAGAATGCCTTGCTTTTGCGCCCCGACGAAGAGGCCGGAGCCCGCTCCTCGACCATGGTGTTCCACTCTCCGCACTCCGGACACTTACCTTGCCACTTGGGCGACTCCGCTCCGCACGACGTGCAAAACCATAGCGTCTGTGTTTTTTTCGCACTCATACGCCGCGGAATTTTGCAAGGGTTATGGCTGTGGCAATGGCAGCATTAAGGCTTTCGCCGGTTTCGGCTCCGGGAGGATAAGACGGAATCAGCAGACGCGACGTGACGAGCTCGCCTATAGCCGGCGATATGCCCTGTCCCTCGTTGCCAATCACAATCACCCCCGTCTGCGAGAGAGTAGCCTCTGAAATCGAGTCGCCATCGAGAAATGTTCCGTAGACAGCCGTCGGGGCGATCTCCGCAATCATTTCAGGCAACGAACCGTAGAACACCTTTACACGTCCGAGCGACCCCATCGTGGCCTGAACTACCTTTGGCGAAAAGCAATCTACCGTCTCACGTGAAGCAATGATGGTGTGAACGCCGAACCAATCGGCCACACGGATTATTGTTCCGAGATTGCCCGGGTCTTGGATAGTGTCGAGCGCGAGCACGAGTTCCGAATGAGCCTTGGGCGCATCGAGCTGCCATTCAGGCATTTCGAAAACCCCCAGTATGTCGGGTGCGTTGACCATAGATGACATTTCGATTATGTCAGCCCGGCGCACGACAGTCGCGTCAAAGTCACCGACGGTTTCCGCAGAGAAGCCCTCCGCAGTGGCATACACCCCCTTTAGAGTGAAATGGCGCATTAGGTCGAACACACACTTCTCACCCTCGGCCTTGAACAGTCGTTGCTGACGTCTACCCTTCGACGTGTCAAGACTCTTTATGTTTTTGATTTGTTTTTTGGTCAGGATTTCGTTCATGACTTCAAAATTACTAAATATTTTGGTAATTTTGCACTATGAAAGCAGAAAAATTATTTGAGCACTTCTACGGCTACCCCCCCGCCTCCGCGCAGCCACTGACAGCTGCCGGTTCGCCGCGCCGTTATTACCGTTTCAGCGATGCGGCGGGAAACACCGTCGTAGGTTGCGAAGGGACTGATGCCGCCGAGAACGAAGCCTTTATTGCACTCTCGGATGCGTTCAGCAGGAAAAACTTCAACGTGCCGAAGGTGATTGCCGTAAGCGACGACAGACTCTCCTACCTCCAGACCGACCTCGGAGACACTTCGCTCTTTGACGAGCGACACCGAATCGAGTTGCTCGAAAAGGCAGTGCGCGGGCTTGTAAATCTTCAGTATGGCCTCGGTGATGCCCCCGGGTGGCACCCCTACCCTGTCGAATCGTTCGACGAGAGATGCGTCCTGTGGGATTTGAACTATTTCAAGTATAGCTTTCTCAATACAGTAGGTATTTCCTACAGCGAACCGAAATTGCAGGGCGAGTTCGATAAGATGGCTCAGCGTTTGTCGCGCCCTCACGCGCGTACGTTCATGTATCGCGACTTTCAGGCACGAAATGTCATGGTCTCTCCCGATGATGAAGTATGGTTTATCGACTTTCAGGGAGGTCGCCGCGGCCCCGGCGTCTACGACCTCGTCTCGTTTGTACGTCAGGCGCGCGCCGCCTACTCGCCCGAGGTGCAGCAACATCTAAAGAATGTCTATTTCGAGGTTGTTCAATCTCACGAACAAATGTCGCGTGAGGAGTTTGAAACGCAGTATCGCGAGTACTCCCTCCTGCGTTCGCTCCAGACGCTCGGCGCTTATGGTTTGCGTGGCCGTTTTGAACGGAAACCTCATTTCCTGAAATCAATCCGCCCCGCACTCGCAGCATTGAGAGATCTTGTGGCAACCCCATTTGAAGAATATCCATACCTAATGAACGTAATAGAAAAAATGATTGACAAGGAATTTTCACGCCTTACAGTGACCGTCGGTAGTTTCTCCTACAAAAAAGGTTATCCCGAAGACACGTCGGGCAATGGCGGCGGATTTGTCTTTGACTGCCGTGCCCTTGACAACCCCGGCCGTTATGACGAATACAAATCCTTGACCGGTCGCGATACGCCTGTCATTGAATTTTTGGAAGAGCATCAGAGCGTGGCTACTTTTAAAAGCGCATGCTCGCGCCTTGTCGACCAAGCCGTGTCAAACTATATCGAGCGTGGATTCACGTCGTTGTCGGTGTGGTTCGGTTGCACCGGCGGGCGCCATCGTTCGGTCTACAACGCCGACTGCATGGCCCGGCATCTGCGCGAAAAATATCCTGAAATACGCATCGTTCTCAATCATCGCGAACAAGGCATTTCGGAAGAGTTATGAAAGGAATGATTTTCGCCGCCGGACTCGGTACGCGCCTGCGCCCCTTGACCGACCATATGCCCAAAGCGTTGATTGAAGTCGGAGGCGTGCCGCAAATCGACCGCGTCATTGCCCGAATGAGAGAGGCCGGAATTGACGACATCACTGTCAACGTGCATCACCACGCCGATATGCTCGAAAAGCACATCCGCGACAATTATGGCGACGCTATCAATATCAGCGACGAACGCGACGCCCTGCTTGACACCGGCGGCGCTCTTGTCAAGGCACTCCCCTTCCTGAAAGGCGACGAGCCGATTTTGCTCTACAACGCCGACATTTTCAGCAATTTTTCGATTGAGGAGATGGCTGCGGCGCATGTCTCAAGCGCAGCCGCGGCCACACTGCTTACCTCCTCCCGTCAGACTTCGCGTTACCTGCTCTTCGATGCAGACGGAAGGATGCGCGGGTGGCGCAACGTGTCGACAGGCGAGGAGCGTTCGCCTCGGCCTCTCGCAGGTAACGAAATTCCATTGGCTTTCGGTGGTATTCATATCATTGAGCCTCGTCTCATCGAACGTATGGCGAGCGAGTACGGACAAACGAAATTCTCAATCACGCCCTTCTACGTTGGGTCTTGTGCCGAAGAAGACTACCGCGCATTCCAACCCTTCGGCTCTTATGATTGGGTAGACATCGGCCGCCCTGAAACTCTCGCCATTGCGCGCGAGCTGGCGAAATAGCCCCGTTTATACAATTTCGTGGCCCTTACAGCGTTATTATAGAGTAACTCAAATTATATTAACGCATGACCATGAGGCTCAGTCGCCCGTTCGCTATCATACTTTTCATGCTGCTGACAGTAGTTGTAAGCGGCAATGCGCAAATCAAAATACATGGCCGTATCACCGATGCCAACAACGACCCCGTGGAGTTTGCCACGGTGCGCATCGGCGGCACGGCTATCGGTGCCACGGCCGGACTCGACGGCGATTATTCGCTCACCGCTCCCAAATCTGACACCATCACGGTGTTTTTTTCCTGCATAGGTTATCGCGAGGAAAAAAAGCAACTCATTGACCCGGCTTCCGACGTTACCCTGAACGTCCGCCTCCAGATGAACACCGAGATGCTTGACCAAGTAGAAGTGGTCGAGCTCAAGAAACAGACCGGTTCGGTGGCCAACATTGATACGAAAGACCTTCGTCGTTCGCCCGACATTTCAGGAGGAAGTGTCGAGAGCGTGATTTCCACTATGGCGGGTGTCAGCTCAAGCAACGAGATGTCGTCGCAGTATACAGTGCGCGGCGGTTCGTACGACGAAAATGCTGTCTACATCAACGGCATCGAGGTCTATCGCCCTCTTCTCATTTCGTCGGGTCAGCAGGAAGGTCTCAGTATCATCAACCCCGACCTCGTCGGCGCAGTCGGCTTTTCTACCGGCGGCTTCCCCGCCGAGTATGGCGACAAAATGTCGTCGGTGCTCGACATCACCTACCGCGAGCCCGAAGCTTTCGAGGGTGCGGTCAGCGCCTCGTTGATGGGGGGAAGTATCGCCATCGGTCAGGGCAACTCTCGGCTGAGCCAACTCCACGGTTTGCGCTACAAATCGGCTGCCTCGCTGCTGAGCTCGATGGAAACCAAAGGCGAATACGACCCCCGTTTCTTCGACTATCAGACAAACATTTCCTATAAGTTTTCATCGCGGTTCAAGGCTTCGTTTCTCGGCAACATCGCCATCAACGATTATCGTTTCGTCCCAGTCAACCGAACGACGAATTTCGGCACGTCAGACGATGCCAAACAATTCACAGTCTACTTCGACGGTCAGGAAAAAGACCGTTTCGAAACCTATTTCGGCGCACTCGCGCTCGACTATCGGGCAAACCGCTCGACGCAATTACGCCTGCTCGCCTCGGGCTATCTGACAAACGAGCTGGTGTCTTACGACATCTCGGGCGAATACTGGCTCGACCAAGCCGGCACGGAGGAAGTCGGAGGTGAGCTCGGCGTCGGCAAGTATCTGGAGCACGCCAGAAACCGCCTTAAGGCATCGGTGCTTGCGCTTGCCCTACGGGGAACAACCTCAATCGGCACCGCCCACACTCTCAACTACGGCATCGGAATGCGCAGCGAAAAAATCATGGAGCGTGCCCGCGAATGGGAATTGCGCGACTCTGCCGGCTACTCTCTCCCCTCTACCGGGTCGGAAGTGCGTCTCATCTACAACCTTTCGTCGCGTCAGGACATCACTACGACGCGATTTGAAGCCCACGTGCAGGACACCTGGAAGAAATCTACTTCGGCAGGTTTCCTCACTCTCAATGCGGGAATCCGCCTCAGCCACTGGAGTTTCAACGGCGAAACTCTCTTCAGCCCGCGCGTGTCGCTCGGTTTCATCCCCGAGAAGGCGCCCGGCTGGGCTCTCCGATTTGCCACCGGTCTCTACTATCAGTCGCCGTTCTACAAGGAATTTCGTATCCCTGTAGAAGACGACCGCGGCAATCAGACCATCCTGCTCAATAAAGACATAAAGTCGCAGCGCAGTTTCCAAGTGATTGCGGGCTGCGACTACACATTCCGCGCCATCAACCGTCCGTTCAAATTTACGGCCGAAGCCTACTACAAGGCCTTGTCAAATCTGGTGCCCTACGAGATTGACAATCTCAAGGTGGTCTACACGGGTCTGAACGAATCGTCAGGTTATGCTGCGGGC
Organism: Duncaniella sp.; assembly: GCA_029056055.1. Taxonomy (GTDB): domain Bacteria; phylum Bacteroidota; class Bacteroidia; order Bacteroidales; family Muribaculaceae; genus Duncaniella. The sequence continues at coordinate 13,185 of JAIDCC010000066.1, read as the reverse complement.
ATCGACTTCAAATTCTTCGGCCAGTTCGTGCCCGGCAACGACTCGTGGGTGAGCCTTTCGCTGATGAAGACCTCCGAGACCATTGACGGCGTCAAAGTGCCCCGCCCCAACGACCGCGCCTATTCGATGAGTGTGTTTTTCACCGACTATCTGCCGAAATTTCCCAAATTGAAGGCTTCGCTCCGTGGCATCTTCATGCAGGGACTTCCCTCTACCGCGCCACGCGTCAGCCGTGCCGAAAGCTATTTCCGCATGCCTCCCTACAAACGTCTCGACTTCGGACTCAGCTACGCTCTCCTTTCGCCCCTTAAAGAAGGAGAATCGCGTTCAGGCCTCGGCCGCCATCTCAAAAGTGTCTGGCTCGGTGTCGACTGTTTCAATCTTCTCGGCATCAGCAACGTCGCCTCCTACTATTGGGTGACAGATGTCAACGATATTCAGTATGCCGTGCCCAACTATCTGACCGGCCGCCAGCTCAACGTGCGCCTCAGCATTGATTTCTAAACGCGCGCCCCGGCTCACAAAAATTCAGCCCTCGCCATTCCGTGAATGACGAGGGCTGATTGTATCAGAGGGCGTTTAGTCTTGCTTATTTCACTTCAAGGTCGATGTTGAACGACTCGTTCCAGGGAAGACCATCCTTGGCAAGTTCGGCCAGGAAAGGATCGGGGTCGAACTCCTCGACGTTGTTCACTCCGGGACGCACCCACTTGCCGGTGAGGAACATCATAGCGCCTACCATAGCGGGAACACCGGTGGTGTAGCTGACGGCCTGCATTCCGGTCTCTTTGTAGGCAGCTTCGTGCGAACAGTTATTCCAGATGTAGTAGGTCAGCGGTTTGCCTTCCTTGTCAAGACCGGCGATACGGCAACCGATTGAAGTCTCTCCGTGATAGTTTTCTCCGAGGTCCTGCGGATTGGGGAGCACAGCCTTGAGGAACTGGAGAGGCACGATTTTCTGACCGTTGTAGTCGATTTCGTCGATGCGTGCCATGCCGATGTTCTGAATCACGCGCAGGTGGGTGAGATACTCCTGACCGAATGTCATCCAGAAGCGGGCCTGACGAATCGACGGGAAGTTTTTCACGAGGCTTTCGAGCTCTTCGTGATACATCATGTAGCTTTCGCGCTCGCCGATGTTGGGATAGGTCAGGGTCTGATGGATTTCAAGAGGTCCGGTAGTAATCCATTCGCCGTCCTTGTAGAAACGGCCGTTCTGGGTGATTTCGCGGATGTTGATTTCGGGGTTGAAGTTGGTGGCGAAAGCCTTGCCGTGGTCACCTCCGTTGCAGTCTACGATGTCGAGGGTCTGCATTTCCGAGAAGTAATGCTTTGCGGCATAGGCGGTGAACACGCCCGACACTCCGGGGTCGAAACCGCAGCCGAGGATAGCCGTCAGACCGGCATCTTCGAAACGCTGCTTGTAGGCCCACTGCCATGAGTATTCGAAGTGTGCTTCGTCCTTGGGCTCGTAGTTTGCAGTGTCGAGATAGTTGACTCCGCAGAGCAGGCAGGCATCCATGATGGTGAGGTCCTGATAAGGAAGAGCCACGTTGATGACGAGTTCCGGTTTGTGACGGTGGAAGAGCTCGACGAGCTGGGGCACGCTGTCGGCGTCAACGACATCGGCCGAGAAGTTGGGCTTGCCGATAGCTTCGACAATCGCTTCACATTTGCTGCGGGTGCGCGAGGCAATCACCACTTCGGTGAACACCTCGGGGTGTTGGGCACACTTGTGAGCCACGACCGTACCTACGCCGCCGGCTCCGATAATTACAACTTTTGCCATTGTTGGTTACATGAGGAATATGTCCTGTCGCTTAGTCGCGCGAGCTGCCGAAGAAGCGCAGGAGATATAAGAACAGATTGATGAAGTCGAGATAAAGATTGAGAGCGCCGATTGTGGCGAGATGACCGTACTGCGAGGGCACAGCCTGTGCGGCCATACGTTTGACGGTCTGGGTGTCCCACGCGGTGAGGCCGATGAAAATCAGCACACCTGCACCTGAGATAATCCAGTCGAGTGTCGAGCTTTTGGTGAAGATGTTGACGAGCGAGACGATAATCAGACCGAATAGCGCGTAGATGAGGTAGGTGCCCCACTTGGTCAGGTCAGAGGTAGTGAAATAGCCATAGACGCTCATTGCTCCGAACGTTCCGGCGGTGATGAAGAATGTTTTGGCAATCGAAGCTCCGGTGTAGATTAGGAAAATCGGCGAGAGTGCGGCACCGTTGATTGCTGCGAATAGGTAGAAAAGTCCGGTGGCTGCCTGCGACGACATTCTCGTCAGACGTGCCGAGAGGAAAAAGACGATGGCGATTTCAGCTATGAACAGCCCCCAGAAGCACCAGCGGTTATACACCAGAAAATGGATGACTGAGGGAGTGCTTACGCAAAACAGAGAGATGAATGCGGTGACGAGCATGCCGAGGGTCATCTTTACGTAGACCTGGCGCATCACCGATGAAGTGGCCTGAGCAAGCTTGGGCTCGTCAGTGTAGCCGTTGAAGGGGGGCGGCGTCTGAAGATTGTAGTTACTCATGATTCGAAGTATGTTTTGTTGTTAATAATTCGGAGATGTTATTCCGCTCCGCAGATGTAGTGGATTGGATTACATTCGCTCGGGAACTTTGATGCCGAGCAGCGACATGGCCGAAGCTATGACGCGGGCGGTCTGACGGCTCAGTTCGAGACGCAGCGAGCGAGCCTCGACATTGGTCTCTTTAAGAATCGAGCAGTCGTGGTAGAACTGGTTGTAGGTCTTCACGAGGTCGTAGGCATAGTTGGCAATGAGCGCGGGGCTATACTCGCGACCTGCTTTCTGCACCACTTCGGGATATTCGGCGAGGGCCTGGATGAGTGCGATTTCGCGCTCGCCGGGCACGTAAGCCGAGTAGTCGCCTATCTCGATGCCCTCTTCGGCTGCTTTGCGGAGCACCGAACAGATGCGGGCGTGGGTATACTGAATGAACGGGCCGGTGTTGCCGTTGAAATCGATGCTCTCTTCGGGGTTGAAGAGCATGTTCTTGCGGGGGTCTACCTTGAGCAGGAAGTACTTCAGGGCGCCGAGTCCTACCATCTCCGATATTTCGGCCTGCTCTTTGTCGGAAAGTCCGTCGAGTTTGCCGAGTTCGGCCGATACCTCGCGCGCGGTGGTCACCATTTCGTCCATAAGGTCGTCGGCGTCAACCACGGTGCCGGTGCGGCTCTTCATCTTGCCGTTGGGCAGCTCGACCATACCATACGAGAAGTGCACGAGGTCTTTACCCCACTTGAAGCCGAGGCGGTCAAGCAGAATCGAAAGCACCTGAAAGTGATAGTTCTGCTCGTTGCCCACGACATAAATCATCTTGTCGATGGGGAAATCCTGAAAGCGGAGCTTGGCGGTGCCGATATCCTGAGTCATGTAGACCGATGTGCCGTCGGCACGGAGCAGCAGCTTGTGGTCGAGGCCCTCCGGGGTAAGGTCGGCCCAGACAGAGCCATCCTCACGGCGGTACATTTTGCCGGCTTCAAGCCCTTCGAGCACTTTCTCCTTGCCTTCGAGATAGGTGTCGCTTTCGTAATAGATTTTGTCGAAATCCACACCCATGCGGCGATAGGTCTTGTCGAAACCGTCATACACCCAGTTGTTCATCATCTCCCACATGGAGCGCACTTCCGGGTCTTTGTTTTCCCACTTCACGAGCATTTCGCGGGCTTCCTTGAGCAGCGGAGCTTCAGCCTTCGCTTCCTCCTCGCCCATGCCCTGAGCCATCAGTTCGGCCACTTGCACGCGATATTTCTTATCGAAAAGCACGTAGAAGTCGCCGATGAGGTGGTCGCCTTTCTTGCCTGTCGATTCGGGAGTGGCGCCTTCGCCCCACTTTTTCCAAGCCAGCATCGACTTGCAGATGTGAATGCCGCGGTCGTTGACGATGTTGGTCTTCACGACGCGGTTGCCGCAGGCTTCGAGTATCGTTGCGAGCGAATATCCCAGAAGGTTGTTGCGGACGTGACCCAGGTGGAGAGGCTTGTTGGTGTTGGGCGACGAGTACTCCACCATTACGAGCGGCGACTCTTCGGTGACGGCTACGCGGCCGTAGTCGGGAGTCGAGGCAATGTGCGAGAGCACGTTGTTCCAGAACGTGGGGCGGATTGTGAGGTTGAGAAATCCTTTTACAACGTTGAATTTCTCAACGGCGGGTTCGTTTGCCACGAGCCACTCCCCTATTTCGGCGGCAACAGCTTCGGGGGCCTTGCGGGCTGCCTTCACCCAGGGAAAGACGACAACCGTGAGATTGCCCTCAAACTCTTTGCGGGTGGCCTGCGGAACAATCTTGTCGGCGGGAGTGTCTACCGCGTAAAGTTCTTTCACTCCGCGGCTGACTGCTTCAGCTATGATATTATCTATAGACATGCTAAAAAAAGTTAAAACCTATAATTCTTTAAGTAAGTTTTGTGCTTTGTTTAAAAGTTTGGCGATTTCGTTTCGCTTGGTCGTATCTTCGGTTGTCTGTGCGCCTCCCGTTTCAGCTATCTCTTCGGGAGTCATAAACACGAGGTATACATCTTTACCGTCGTAATAAGAAGACTCCTGCTTGAAGGTGTCAACAACGACAACCGCATAGTTGCCGTTAATACGAGCAGCAAATTGCTCTAACATTTCCACGCGCGTTCCGGTTAGCCCCAAGCCGTTACCACGGCGAAGTATCTGTCTGAAAGGGACCTCGTAGCCCTCCTTCGTGAGGAACACTTGTCTCTTGCCCTTACGGACGCCAGACTGCCATTCGTACTCGGTCCAACTTTCGCCTTTGCCACCGTCGATGAACGTGAGAATTTGCCCTTTATTAATGGGTACAGACCCCGGCTCTCTGCTGTAATTCGAGTTGGAGGCCTTATAAGCCTTTATCAGTTCGTTATCGTGGCTTTCATTTGTCATGCTAAAATGATTTTTCGATGATCTTGTATTCAAAAATGGGGGGACTGAAATGCGTAGTGCGAGGGCGCTTTTTCCGTTGGTCATCAATCATGACTACAGAGTCAGCTCCTGCTCACTTTTAATTTACAAAGTTACAAAAAAGAAATGAATTTAGCTCCAAAGAGAGCCAAAAAAGTCGGTCTTTACTTGTGGGTTTCGCCTTGAAAGAAAGTCAGGGCCTTTGATGCCTCGCTATCCTCTGTCCCACAGGGTGCCGCGGCGTGGGTATTTGGCTCCTCGCAGAAGCAGTCGCAATGATGTGTTAAACGTGAAGTAGCTCCACACCCAGTTGAGAAGCACGTTGATTTTCGAGCGCATTCCGAGCAATGAGATAAGGTGGATAAACATCCAAGCCATCCATGCTCCGAATCCTTTGAGGTGTACTTTGCCAATGTCTGCCACGGCTTTGTTGCGACCGATCGTTGCCATTGAGCCTTTGTCGACATATTTGAAAGGTTTGTCGAACGAGCCTTTGTTGAGTGCTTTCGCAAGGTAACGCCCTTGCTGTATGGCCACTTGGGCAAGTTGCGGCAGCCCTCGAGGATAGTCGGCAGACGGCATGTAGTTCATGTCGCCCAGTGCGTAGATGTCTTTCAGACCTGTCACCGCGCAATGTTCGTCGGTGGCAAAACGTCCCCCGGGGCCGCGCTGAAAGTCGGGCGCGCCGACGATGTTAAAGGGCACGGCGGTCACTCCGGCGGTCCAGATAACCATTTCCGAATAGATTTCGCCGCCCCCTTTTAGATGCACCACGTTATCCTTGTAGTTTTCCATAAGGGTGTTGAGTCTGACGTTGACCATCAGTTTCTCAAGCCCGTCGAGCGCGGCTGCCGAGGCCTCTTCGCTCATTGTGCGGAGCAGGCGGTCGGTGCCTTCGAGAATGGTTATCGACATTTCGTCGGGCGAGATTTCCGGATAATCGCGTTGTAGGATATAACGCTTGATTTCGCCGATGGCTCCGGCGATTTCCACCCCGGCGGGGCCGCCACCAATCACCACGAAACTCAGAAGGCGTTTGCGTTCTTCCGGATCGCGGGCCACTGCAGCGCGCTCGCAACGGTCGAGTATTTCGTTGCGGCAGCGGATGGATTCGTCGATTGATTTCAGTGTGTAGACATCAAACAGCAGCTCGTCGTTACCGAAGAAGTTGTTTGTCGTGCCCAATGCAAGCACGAGCTTGTCGTAATCTATCACCCCCGATGAGGTTGTCACGGTTTTGGCTGCGACATCGATTGATGTGACGTTGCCCATGTGAAAACGTGTCCCCTCTCGCATGGCCTTTCGCACTTCGAGTCGGAGCGGAAACGAAATACTCGTCGGGTCAAGACCTGAAGAAGCTACTTGATAAAATAGCGGGGGAAAGCTGTGATAGTTGTTTCTGTCGATAAGGGTGACGTCATATTGGCGCTTATCAATATGCTTCACGAGATTGAGTCCGGCGAAGCCGCCTCCGAGTATGACGAGTTTCTGTTTTGTAGCCATAATAGTTGATGAAACGGGGTTAAGTTGGGGCGGCGGTAAAGTCGCCCGCAATCTTACAACAATTAATATGGCTGTTAGGTTTTTGGCTCGTGAAGCGAGAGCTCGGCGGTCACTCGAAAGGCGTCATTCCTTGAGTGTGTGGTCGGTGCATGTGATGAGGCGTGCCGGAAATTGTTCCACGAGGTTCATGTTGTGGGTGGCCATAATGACGGCGGTGCCCTGAGCGGCAATGTTGTGAAGCTGACGCACGATGCTCTCGCCCGTGGCCGCATCGAGGTTTCCCGTGGGCTCGTCGGCCAATATGATTGGCGGACGATTGAGCAGCGCTCGCGCTATCACCAGACGCTGCTGTTCGCCGCCCGACAACTCGTGGGGATGCTTGTAGGCTTTCTTGGTCATACCTACCTGTTTGAGCACTTCCTGTATGCGTTCGTCAATCGCAGCCTTGTCTTTCCATCCCGTGGCTTTAAGCACAAAGCGCAAATTGGCTTCAGCCGAACGGTCGGTGAGCAGACGGAAGTCTTGAAAGACAATGCCGAATTGACGACGCAGGTAAGGAATGTCGCGGCGGCGGATGGTGCGGAGGTCATAGTCCATGACGCGGGCTTCTCCTTCGGCTATCGGAATGTCGGCATACATACTCTTGAGCAGACTCGATTTGCCCGAGCCTACCTTGCCGATTAGATAGACAAACTCTCCCTCCTTTACCGTGAGATTGACATCTTTCAGCGCGATAAGAGAGTTGCGGTGGATGGATACGCCTTTATACTTTATGACTATGGCCATTTCGTCTCAAACAAAGTTTTTTAGTTGCCCATCTCGGAGAGAAATTTGATGCGCGCCAGACGGATTTCTTCTTCCGAGAAATCTGCGCCCAGGTCGCTGATGGCCTGGTCAAGGCTGTCCGACTCGCTTTCGCGGAAATAGTCGAAAAGTTCGTCCTGAGAGTCGGCGTCGAGCACCTCGTCGATATAGTAACCGATATTGATTTTGTTGCCTGAAAGGACGATGCGCTCTATTTCGTCGAGAAGCTCGGAAAACTCCAGACCCTTGGCGCGTGCTATCTCTGGTAGGGGCACCTTGAGGTCGAGTTTCGTTGCGATGAAGGGTCCCATCTGGGTTTTGTTGCCCACCATGCGGAAACGCATGTCTTCCGGACGGTCAATCTCGTTTTCTTCGACATGACGCTTGATGACCTTGACAAACTCTTCGCCGTAGCGCTTCGCTTTGCCGGGGCCTACTCCGGGGATATTGGTGAGCTCCTCTATCGAGATGGGATAGGTGGTGGCCATCGCTTCAAGCGACGGGTCCTGGAAAATGATATACGGGGGGAGGTCATTTTCCTTTGCCACTTTCTTGCGAAGGTCTTTAAGAATGCTGAAAAGTTCGGTGTCGGCTGCGCCCGGCGACACTTTCATCAATTCCGGGTCAGGCTCGTCGGAAAACTCCTGGTCTCTGACCACCTTGAACGACTCGGGGCGCGAGAGAAATTTCTTGCCCTTCGGCGTCACATGGAGCAATCCGAAATTGTCGATGTCGCGCTCCAGATAGCCGTCCTGCACTCCCTGGCGTATCACCGCCGAGAGAAGGCGTTCGTCGGCTCCCTGTTCGCATCCGAACACTTCGAGCTCGTCGTGATGGAATGATTTGATGTCTGCGTTGGCGCGACCGAGAAGTACGTTTATGATATGGTCTGCCTTAAATTTTTCCTTAAGCGCGAGAACGGTTTCGATCACTGCGCATAAATCATCTTTAGCTTCCACTTTCTTCTTTGGATTAATACAATTGTCGCAATTCTGACAATTCTCTTGCAGATATTGTTCGCCGAAATAGAATAACAGTGCCCGCCGGCGGCATGTGGCCGTTTCGGCATAGGCCCGTGTCTCCTGAAGGAGCAGACGCCCTATTTCCTGCTCGGCCTGAGGTTTGCCCTGAATGAATTTCTCCATCTTCTGCAGGTCGCGTTCGCTGAAAAACGAGAGGCAATAGCCTTCGCCTCCGTCTCGGCCTGCGCGCCCCGTCTCCTGATAGTAGCCTTCAAGCGATTTGGGCATGTCGTAGTGTATCACGAACCTTACGTCTGGCTTGTCAATGCCCATGCCGAAGGCTATCGTGGCCACGATGACGTCTACCTGTTCAAGCAAGAATGCGTCCTGATTGGCCGAACGTGTGGCCGAATCCATGCCTGCGTGATAGGGCAATGCCTTGATGTCGTTGATGCGGAGCATCTCGGCAAGGTCTTCCACGTTCTTTCGGCTCAGACAGTAGACGATGCCGCTCTGTCCGGGATGCGAACGGATAAACCGGATGATATCCTTGTCAATCGAGGCTGTCTTCGGGCGCACCTCATAGTAGAGGTTCGAGCGGTTGAACGACGAGCGATAAACCACGGCATTGGTCATGCCGAGATTTTTCTGTATGTCAGCCTGCACCTTGGGGGTGGCCGTGGCGGTGAGAGCTATCACCGGGCGCGAACTGATTTCCTGAATGATGGGGCGGATACGACGATATTCCGGGCGGAAGTCGTGACCCCATTCCGAAATGCAATGGGCTTCGTCTACTGCGTAGAACGAAACGTTCACACTCCGCAGGAAATCCATGTTTTCCTCTTTCGTGAGCGATTCGGGCGCCACGTAAAGCAGCTTAGTAAGACCGGCCCTGATGTCTGATTTCACCTTGTCAATCGCTCCCCTCGTCAGCGACGAGTTCATGAAATGCGCTATGCTCTCGTTGTCGCTATGCTGGCGTATGGCATCCACCTGATTTTTCATCAGGGCGATTAGAGGCGAAATCACCACTGCCGTGCCTTCCGATATCAATGCGGGCAGTTGGTAGCAGAGCGATTTGCCTCCTCCCGTCGGCATGAGCACAAACACGTCGTGTCCCTCAAGGAGACTGGTCATGATGGCCTCTTGGTTGCCTTTGAACTTGTCAAAGCCGAAGTGGTCTTTAAGTGCTGAGTATAGCTTCTGTTTCATGATGGGAGTAAGGTGGGAGGAGAGGGTGAAGGTGAATTGGTAAGACTGAGGGTTACATTTTCCTATAAAACTGCTTTTTGACGTGGTGTTGTCAATATCTGTGAGTTGTTATGGTTTGGGGGGACATTTCAAAAACTGTAGCCATGCGCGATGCACGAAGCCCTTGCAGGCTACTGCCTCTCGGAGTCAGCGCTCCGACTTCTCGAGGGAAAGACCGGCGGGGAGAAATGCTCTCCCTTTCGGTCATTTGCGCTTTCAAGAACCGAGGTAGGCTTTACGCAGTTTCTCCTCGGCAAATTCGCGGGTGATGACGAGTTCGGTCACGCCTGACGACGGGGTCTCAAACATCGGGTCAATCATTATGGTCTCGACTATCGTGCGAAGGCCGCGGGCTCCGAGCTTATATTCAATCGCCTTATCCACAATAAATTCGAGAGCCTCGGGGGTGAATTTGAGTTCTACCCCGTCCATGCGGAAGAGTTTCTCGTATTGACGGATGATGGCGTTCTTGGGCTCGGTGAGCACCTTGAGAAGTGCATCGCGGTCGAGGGGGTCAAGATGCACGAGCACGGGCAGACGACCGATGATTTCCGGTATGAGTCCGAACGACTTGAGGTCTTGCGGCGCGATATACTTCAGATAGTTGTCTGAATCAACTTTCTCACGTTCAGATGTGCCGGTGAAGCCAACGACGTGGGTGTTGAGACGATGGGCAATCTTTCGCTCGATGCCGTCAAACGCTCCGCCGCAGATGAAGAGGATGTTTTTAGTATCCACAGCTATCATCTTTTGCTCGGGGTGCTTGCGACCACCGTTCGGCGGGACGTTGACCACAGACCCTTCAAGCAGCTTGAGCAATCCTTGCTGTACGCCTTCGCCCGAAACGTCGCGCGTTATCGACGGGTTGTCGCCTTTGCGGGCTATCTTGTCTATTTCATCTATAAACACGATGCCGCGCTCGGCTTTCTTGACGTCGTAGTCGGCGGCCTGAAGAAGTCTGACGAGCAGGCTTTCGATGTCTTCGCCTACGTAGCCCGCCTCGGTTAGCACCGTCGCGTCGACTATCGCGAAAGGCACATCAAGCTGTCGGGCGATGGTCTTGGCAAGAAGTGTCTTGCCTGTGCCGGTCGGGCCTACCATGATGATGTTGCTCTTCTCTATGTCTACGTCGTCGGTCTTCTGGCTGAGGCGTTTGTAGTGGTTGTAGACCGCTACCGAAAGATACTTCTTCGCGTCGTCCTGACCGATGACGTATTGGTCGAGGAAATCGTTGATTTCTTTCGGCGTCGGCAGCTTTTTGTTGGAATCCGGGGCGTCATTGCCGCGCGACTGTTTGCCGGGTCCCTCCTCCATCTCGACGAAATCTTTTATCATGCCCTGAATCTGATTTACGCAGTCAGAGCAGATGTAGGCTTCGTCGATAGGCGATGGCACCATCAAATCGCGATACGACGGTTGCTTGCCGCAAAACGAGCAATGCACCCCCGTTCCGGTTGAATCATTTTTTTTCTTAGCCATTCTTATTGTTTAAGCTGAACTTACTTTAGGAAGCTGTTCAAACTTTTTTCGGAGATTTGTCGGATGGTTGAGGCGATGAATGACCCGCAAGGAGGTCGTTCTCCAGCTTCTACTCAATCACTTTTCCATCACCGCAAAAAAGTTTAAACAACTTCGAGGTAAGGCTTACTTACTTTGCGTGGTTGGGAAGAAGGATGTTGTCAATCATACCGTAATCCTTAGCCTCCTGAGCTGTCATCCAGTAGTCGCGGTCGGCGTCAGATTCTATTTTCTCAAGGCTCATGCCCGAGTGGTCGGCGATAATCTTGTAGAGCTCGGCCTTGTACTTGAGGATTTCGCGAGCCGTGATTTCGATATCGCTGGCCTGACCCTGCACGCCGCCGAGGGGCTGGTGAATCATCACGCGGGAGTGAGGCAGCGCGAAGCGTTTGCCTTTAGCGCCGGCCACGAGAAGTACGGCGGCCATCGACGCTGCCATACCGATACAGATGGTCGAGACGTCGCTCTTCACGTGCTGCATGGTGTCGTAAAGTCCGAGACCTGCTATCACCGAGCCGCCGGGCGAATTGAGATAGATTGAGATGTCTTTGCCCGGGTCTACCGAGTCAAGGTAAAGAAGCTGACCCTGTACGACTGTGGCCGTGTAATCGTTGACGTCGGTAGAAAGAAAGATGATGCGGTCCATCATCAGGCGCGAGAACACATCCATCTGTGCTACGTTGAGTTGACGCTCCTCTATGATAGTGGGCGAAATGTAGCTTGAGGTGATGCCTGAAGCCGCGTTTTTGTTGGCCGCTGCGGTGTATTGGTCAAGAGCAAGTCCGTTCATTCCCAGATGATGGACTGCGTAGTTTCTGAAATCGTTATTCATTTCTTTTGATTGATGTTTTTTAGTGGTAGCTGTCACGACGCGCTGTCTTTATACTCCGCTCGGTTGAGACAACGTCGAGGCATGATGAAGAAGAATTGGCGGGCGAAACAAGTCTACCGTTGTGCAAAGTTACAAATTATGTTGGAATTTTCATACTGATTGAAGCGAAAATCAAGCCAAAACGGCGTCTAATTTCTTAAAAGTTGTGAAAATTTCTGAGCCGATTGGGGTTGTGGTTTGTATCTCCGCTTTTGCTTTAAACGATTTTTCGTGTTTCTTTGTTTACCTTTCGACGGCCCGAAAGAATTTCGCCGGCTTGATACTTTTTTGCCGTTGTCGCCGTTTTCTGATTGAGCCCGTATGCCATCAGTCCTTCGGACTCGACGACCCTCACATCCTCACCCCCTACATATTTAAATTAGAAATCATGTTAAATCAAATCATAGAATGTGCCCGGATGGCAGGCGAAGCGGCTCTGCACTATTTCCGCGCTCCCGCCTCGGTGCTCCACGCCGACAATAAGTTTAATGACGCCGATATCGTGACCGAAGCCGATCGCGCAAGCGATGCAATCATCCGCGACTATGTGGCCACTCATTTCCCCGGCCATGCCATTTTGACAGAGGAATCAGGCGAAAGAGAGGGCGCGTCAGACTGGCGCTGGGTGGTCGACCCTGTCGACGGTACTACAAATTTCTTCGCAGGTATCCCCTTCTGGTCGGTCAGCATTGCCGTACAATACAAAGGTGTCACACGTTATGGCGTGGTTTTTGCCCCGGCTTTGGGCGAATTGTTTGCTGCAACTCTCGGAGGCGGTGCCACTCTCAACGGGCGCCCTATTGAATGTTCGCGCGAGAGCAAGCTGTCGCGAAGTGTGGTCTGCACGGGCTTCCCTGTCGACAAGGATAGAAATCCCGACTGTAATGCCGACAACTTTCTGGCTATTCTTCCTAAGGTTCGCGACGTGCGTCGCCTCGGCTCGGCTGCGCTCGACTGTTGCTACGCCGGAGCAGGTTTCCTCGATGCTTTTTGGGAACTCGCGCTCCACGAATGGGACATCTGCGCAGGTGTGCTCATAGCCTCCGAGGCGGGTTGCTCGGTCACTACTATCCGACCTGACCGTCCTTTCAGTATTCTTGTTGCGCCGCCCGCTCTTAATACTCAGATACTTGCACTCATTTCACCCGAACCTTGCAAAAAGTTTCCGGGTAAAATTTGAAAAATTGTTGGCGAAAAATTTGCACGTTTGAAAAAAAAGTTCTAACTTTGCATCGCAAAAGGCAAAAGACCTCAATCTTAGGAGAGATGGCAGAGTGGTCGATTGCGGCGGTCTTGAAAACCGTTGAGGGTCACACCTCCGGGGGTTCGAATCCCT
>JAIDCC010000065.1 GCA_029056055.1 Duncaniella sp. | reverse complement strand
TCCTGTCACCCCGACACCAAACAACCTAATCGCCTGTAAATCAACAATTTACAGGCGATTTTTAAAATTCACCGGGACAAAAACGGGACAAGTCGTTTTTATTCCATCCGTCAAACCGTGCATTATTTGGTAGGTCAGTCCGCTAAATAATGTTAAAAAATGTGTTCAAAACCGACCCACACGCCTAAACATGGGAGTGAAAGAGAGACCCTCGGGACGCAGAGTGGAGTAAGCGCCGCTCTACAGTACACGCTGCCGGAGTTCCGTGACAACGAGGGGTGCTCCTACATCGAATTTTACGCATACGACCCTGAGAAAGGGAGAATGAGGCGTAAACGGATTAAGACAAACCGCATCAAGGGCGTCCAGAAACGCCGACAGTATGTCCGAGGCGTAATAAATCGCCTGACGGAGCAACTACGGCACGGTTGGAACCCGTGGATTGCGGGAGATGCCACCGACCTGTTGACCTTTGAGGAAGCACTGGAGCGCTATGAGCTTCACATCGAGAAGATGTTGGCGAGCGGTTATTTCCGCAAGGAAACCTACCTCGGCTATAAGTCGAACGTCAAAATGCTACGACTCTACATGAAGAAGCGCCCTGTCTACTATGCCTATCAGTTTGACAGGAAATTTTGCGTCGACTTCCTTGACTACGTATTCATCGACCGCGATAACGGAGCGCAGACACGCAACAACTACCTCGGTTTTTTGCGCGTGTTCAGCGGGTTTCTCGTCGAGAAAGGTTATTTGCAGACGAAGCCCACCGACGGGATTCAACCTATCAGCAAGCGGCTCTATCAGAAGGAGCGCACCTGCATCCCCCTCGATGTAGTCGGCAAGATTTCGGAGTATTGCAAGGAGAAAGACCCGTCGTTCCTGTTGGCGTGCTACCTGCTCTACTACTGTTTCATTCGCCCGGTAGAGATGACGCGCCTGAGGGTGCGCGACTTCAACATGCACACGGGCACCATCACCATCCCCGCGGATTGCAGCAAGAACCACAAGACGCAGACGGTGACAGTGCCTAAGAAGGTGCTTTTCTATGCCATAAGCATAGGGGTGTTTTCTGCTCCGGCGAGTGACTACATCTTTTCTGAGCAACTGCGCCCGGGCGATATAGAGATAGACCCGAAAATCTTCCGAGACCATTGGGAGAAGGTGAGAAAATCGGTCGGACTTAAGAAGGAATGGAAATTCTATTCGCTTAAGGACACCGGCATCACGGCCATGTTGAAGGCGAAGGTGGCCGCCATCAACGTCCGCGACCAGGCGAGACACTCCTCGCTCGCCATCACGGAAATCTATACCGACCACAACCATGAGGTCAATCCGGAGATTCTCGAGATTGACGGGGCGCTTTAGTCGTCGGAGAGAGGATAAAACTCCCCTTTGAGTAGCTGCGACATTCCATTTTCGGTGAATGTCGCAGTTATTTTTTCGCAAAGGTATCGACGGCCGCGGATATGGAATATCGAGCGCACGTCAGGGATGGCGGTGGCGAGCCACGACACTTTCTGCTTTGATGCAGTATCGATGCGCACGCCGGCGAGATAATCGGCATAGCGTCGGGAGAGGCTGAAACGGTCATCGACCGCGGGGGAGAGGGCATCGAGAGAGGCGGGGGTGTCGGCCGGGAGACCGGGCCAATACGCGAGATAAATTTTATCGTAATACTCGGGGGAGGCATCCGGTTCGCCCTCCGAAATCTTCTCGACGGGGAGCGTCTGCGGCAAAGTATCCTCTGACAACTCCGTCTCGTCATCTTCGCGCGACAGGAATTTAGACTCGTTATAGTTAGACGGGGCGAGAAACACCGCGCTGCCATGTTCGGAGTCGAGCCCATCGACACGAGCCGGGACGCATGAGAGCGATATTTCATTATCGGAAAGGGGGTCTTTTATCAAGTTGCCAAACTTATTGAGTTCCACCCAGACATACTCATAAAAATAAAGATTCAGGGATCGAAAATAGTGGAGCAGACGAAACACTCCATAAGTATCCGAGTCGGCGATGTGGAATACCTTATCGAGACGGTCGACATATTGCAGCCGTGGCAGCCGTAATAAGAAATGGTCAGAATTACGACTCCAAAAGAAACTTTTGCACCACGCATCAAAAGCCTCCCTATCGGCGAACTCTACAAGGGAGGAGTCGTCGCCCTGCGCCAGCAGGTCAATAAACCATTGGCACTGTTGGAACTTCCACAATTCATCGCCGCGGTCGGCATAACAGATGTTGGCCGAGCCGCGAAACTCGCAGAGGTCGTCGTCGTAAGACACCTCGGCCGTGAAGGAGTCGACGATGTCGGCGTCATCAATGGCGACGACTTCGCGCGACTCCTGAATATCCCTACTGAAACGGAAAGCGACATGGCGCGCCTTATGGTCGATGTCGAACTCCCCGACAAGGATTTTTTCGAGTTCGGCAAAAAATTCCGTCACCGACCAATGCGGCAGGGCACGGGCTACGTTGCCGATATCCCACGACGCGGGCAGAGTGTTGCACACGAGCAACTGACGCTCCGGCGACAGTTCCCACTGGGAAAGGTCGCACGAATATCCGAGCTGCGAGCACACGGCCCGCACGACGGTTATGAGGTAGGGCATGAAAGAGAGCTTGCCGATGGCGCGCACATCGTCACCCCATTTCAATGCTCCATCCTCGATGACCATCTCATTATTAAGATAGCCGTCGGCCGAGTCGTTGACCCACGGGAGCACCACCATATCGCTACGGTTAAGAAACATCGAGGGGGGCATCGTCATCGCGTAGGGGGCAGGGGTCAGGGAGAGCTCATTGATATAAATATCGTCAAAGGTAGTGTCGAAATTGGTGGAAGAGCGACCTTCGAGAAACTGGCATTTGATTTCAGACTCCGAAGCCTCCACGACCGTAAGGACGCCCGCACGCGTGACAGCAGTATCAACGAGCACAGCGTCATACACCAAACGGCGCGACTCACAGTCCATGCGGCCGAGGTGGCCGAAAATCGCCTCATTCTCCACACACCCGGCCAGCGGCAGAGAGATTGAAAGCGTGTAGGCGTCAGCATCGGAAAACGCACGGTTTTCCGACACGTAATCAAACGAGCTATTTTTCTTGAGCGAGGCCGGGCGGCCGTTAACGAGCAGTTGCATTGCGTCGGGTTTTGGGTGATTTGTTAGCCATCAGGCGAGAGTATTCATCTTGAGCTGCTTTGATTCCCTTGTCGCCGGAGACGGTGTTGACGGTGACAAAAGGCTCGTCGAGACGTCGGGAGAGAGCAGCCACCGCGCGGGCCGACTGAGCGAGAGCAGCTGCCACCACGACAGAACTGCCGCCGTCGCCCTCGGCGATGCGCACGAGCGAGTCGGGCGCCGTGATGGAGCGCGAGACATCGTCGGCACGAAGCGAGCCAATCGTGTTGGTGCGTTGCGCATAGTCGAGCGCCTCAATCATCGGGCGAGCCACCGGCGAGGCGAGCAGACGCTGCGACGCCACCCATTCGCCCGCGTGGACTATACCCGCGGGCTCGTCAACGGCGCCCGGCTTGGTAAAACCACCCTTCGAATAGCCCTGGGCCTGCGATGCCTGTTGTTGCTTCTTGATGGCGGCTATCTGGACAGCGCCGGCAGCGACAGCCATAGCGGCAGCGATAGGAGCCATAATGTGGCCAACCACAGGGATTGCGGCGGCAGAGCCGTAAGCGTTAAGGGCATTCGTGGCAGTCTGAGCGACGGCCTGAATGACCTGCATCGCAAACATCTTTTTGTTCGCGTCATTTTTGGCCTTAGCGATTTCAGCATTCTTCTTCTTTTCGAGTTTGGCAATTTTGTAGGAATTGCCTTGAGCGAGTTGCACCTCGCGGTTGTAACGGCTCTCGATGGTCGCAGTCTGCACATCGAGCTCCGCCTGAACCATCGACGACAGTTCCGAGAAGATTGACGACATGCCCGAGGTGACGGTGGAAAGCGCCCCGGAGAGAGCTTGGCCGCCGTCTCCTCGGAGCCATTCGACCGATTTGGCAATAGCTGACGAGTAAGCCGACGAGGTTTCCTCTGCACCTTCTTGATTGTATTTCCGGCGAAGTTCAGCCTCGGCAGCTAAGAAAGCCTCTTTGATGCGGAGTTTCTCGGCCTCATTGTCACCTACGGCTTGCAGTTCGCGCGACAGAACCTGAGTCAGTGCCTCGTGTTGTCGAGCGTACTCGGCATCCTTTTCGGACTGATTGAGGCCGAAAACGTCATTTTTAATTTTAGCGAACTGCGCCTCTCGCTCCTCCATCTCCTTGAGGTGGCGTTCGCGCGCCGCGAGTTCCTTGTTTTCAAAATTCCGCTGAGCCGTGAGACGTTCCGCAGACCCTTCGGCATAGAGGTCGCGAATTTTCTTGAGGTGCATCAGTTCCTCGAGTTCCACAGCCTCGTTATAGCGGGCATTCTCGGCTTCACGCTCCTCGGCCGAGAGGGATTCATCGGCCAAACGGCGCAGGTGATGACGTCGGAGGATAGCGAGTTGCGCCTCGTATTCGGCATTTTCAGATTTGACATTAGCCTCGGTTATATCCTTTGAGACATTAGCCTGCGACGTTGTCTCCTTATTGACGGCCTCCCAATAAGATGCGAGAGCCGAGAGCCGTTCTTTTTCGGAGAGGTCGGAACGGTCGAGAATGAGCTGCCAATAATCGCGCTCGATTTCGGCCATACGTTGGGTGTGTTGAGAAAAAAGCGTCTCCCCTTTAGCGTAGGAGATGCGCGCTTCGGCCTCCTGCCGTTCGCGCCACGCCTTTTCAGCGGAGAAACGGTCTTTGGCCGACGTTTTCTTACTCCCGTCAGCATCCTCCACGTCAGCTGCGGGCGGGGGGACGGCGATAGGATTGGAAAAGTCGACATCAGGAGCGATTTTCGAAGGGTCTCCGGCTTTTTTCGCGAGTCGTTCATTAACGGCAGTCAGTTCGGAGGTCTGCATGATGATTGTTTCGAGGCGGTCGGAGGACGCATCGAGATTGTCATTGAGAGTTTGCACGGTAGTGGCCGACTCCTCAAGCCGACGACGGTCTCTTGCCGAGGGGCCGCTAAGGCTAAGCATATTGTTGGAGCTCACCCGACGCGTTAAAGCATTCCGTTTCGAGACAGCTCTGTCAAGAGCCTCCGAATTATCCTTGATAGATTGTTCCAAATCCTCGCGTTCGATTTCGAGGTCGAGGAGCAGCTTCTCATTATCCTTGATTTTCTCGGCTGCGGCCTTAGCTTTGGCGGCTTTAATGATATTCTGAGCGAGCAAGTCGTAGGCCGATGCAGCCTCGCCGGTCAGGATTTTTTCCTGCGAGAGGTTGCCGAATGCCGTGGGATAGGTTCTTTGCAGGTCCTTGACAGCGGCAATACGTTCCTTCTGCGACTTTGTGTTATCTTGGGTGGCCTTATAGAGAGCGTCCAAACGGTCAAGTTCAGACTTTGCGTAATCACCTGCTGTCTGAGAGATATTTGAGATTTGGTTTCTGAACTCACGGGCATTCTTTTCCCTCTCGCGAGCGAGTTGCATTTCAGCCCGTCGAGCCTCCTTAACCTTGTTAATCCAACTATAGATAGCAGTCCCCGCCATAGTAATAAGGCTAATGGCCAACCCGAGGGGGTTAGCTTTAACAGCAGCACTAAACAGGCGGAAGGCTGCCGTCGCTCTGGTAATATTTCCTGACAGGAGAGCCACGACCCCGGAGACCGCAATAAGGGAGGCTCTCTGAACGAGTAACGCTGCATTAAAAAGTTTCGTCCAGGCAGTGAGCGCCGCAGTCTTAATCGCAGCCATATTGAGGACAACATTGTAAGCTACGATAGCCGCGGTGACAGATATGATTGATGTCTTGTGGTCCCAAAAGAAACGCAGGAGGTTAACGAGAATTCGGATAAGAATGGATGACGAAGAGATAACTTGCGACATCACGGGAGCGAGGTTCTCGCCGAGTTCCACCCGAAGGTCGTTCACGGCCTTTTGAGCTTTCTCAAGCGACGCCTGTACGGTTGTGTTCTGGACGTTAAACTCTGCGGTGACCGAAGTTCCCTCGGCAAAAGCCTTATTAGCCTCAATCTGTTGGGACTTGACAGCATCAATGTTCGAGGCGAGAGTGGAGAGCGCAGCGATAGCACGAGAGCCGTTTTCGCCCATATCCTTAAACATAGGCGAAAGCACATCCATTCCCCCCGCCTGCTGAAGAGTTTCGAGGAAAAGGATAAGAGCACCATTGACATCGGTCTTGAGCATATTGGCGAAGTTCTGCACGTCGAGACCTGCCACCCTTGCATACTTGGCGGGGTCCTGCATCATGCGCACAATTACCTGCGAGAGAGCCGTTGCGGAAGCCTCGACAGCCTGACCGTTAGAGTCGAGGACTGCACCGAAAGCCATAATTTGCGGGATAGTCATCCGAGCTTGAGCGCCGACGCCACCCATTCGGGAAGCAAATTGGGCGAGGTAGGGAGCAGAGGCCGAGCAGTTCTGCGAAAGCTCATTGATTACCGAGCCGACTTTGAGAAGAGATTGCTCCGTGCCATAGCGTGCCTCGTCGCCGAACACACCGGTCAGCTTAGAGAGGGTCAGAGTTGCACCCTCCCCGAGGTCGTCAAGAGCCACGTTGATTTTATCGGCAGCGCGGACGAAGCCCATAACATCCTCGACGGAATTCTTGCCGAGTCGGCCGGCCTCCTGAGCGAGTTTGTTAAGGTCCTCGCGCGCGGTGCGCGTGTCCATTCGTTTGAATTGGTCATTCAGTTCCTCGACCTCCGAAGCGGAGAGACCCGCAAATTTGCGGACGTTGGCCATCTCCTGGTCCATTTCGGCGAAAGCGTCAACCGCACCTCGGGCAATATCTATAAAACTACCTCCCCATTGTTCGAGAAGGTCAAACGCGGGCCATACAGTCACCGACCAATCTTTAAACCTGTCCCAAAGAGATTGTTCCTCTTTCAGTTCCTCCGAAAGCTCCGAAAGTCGCTCCTTTACAGCCTTGATTTGCTCTGCGTATTGATGCCATTTTTCGGTGTTAGGTTTTGTCGCGTTTAACTGCGCTTTGAGGAATTTCAACGAATTTTTGAGACCTGTAATAGTGGCATTGCTCAAATCATTGAGAACGATGCCCGTACCCTTGAAGAGAGTTTCGGTTCGTCCTATCGCTTTATTGACCTTATCGAGTTCGCGTTGGAGTTTCGTCGCCTGCTTATTGTCTCCTGCGGCTAAAGCTGCTTGGAGTTGGGTGTCGAGGTCTTCGGCAGACCTCCGCAACTTATCGAGTTGCGCCTCGGCCTGTTCACCATTAACGAACAGTTCAACAGTCGCTTTATCATAAATATTGCTCATAGTATTGCAGTTTTTCTGCAAAACTACCATGGCGTGTTTCGAGTAGAAAAGACGAAAACGCCGTCGCTGTGATTAGCGACGGCGTTTTATGATATCAATTTTTTAGTATTTAGGTTCTCTCGGATGAAGAGTCCCCCCCATCCATGGGAGGCCATAGGGTTTATCACCACCCCGAGAGCGACCTCTTCGACGAGACTTTTTTTTCGGCTTAGGGAGATATCTATCGGGAACCAGCATTAGTAATACAATTCCCACTCCGACCCCTAAAAGCATACTCATAAACATATTGTTCTCGTTTAAAGTTAGAAATCCTGTTGATGCAGCTGCGCGGAGTGTTGAACCTCGCCGCTTGCGATAGAGCAAATATACGAAAAAATTTATACAACCCAAATGTTACACCCTAAAAATATTCAATAAATTTTCGGTGTATCTAAAAAGCTGAAAATCAAACCTTGTTTCAAGCGCTGAGCGGGCCCCTTTTAACGTTTTTCCACCGATTTCCAGAGGTTGAAAAATTAAAAGGGTTAAAATCAGCGCGTTAAAAGGGGCAAAGGGGAAATTTTTCCCCTTTTTCCGAAGGAAGACCACCCCAACCGCCCTATGGTTCGGATTTCGCCGCCCCCCGAAAGCATTTGCGGAATATGCAACACGCCCTCCGAGGCCGAGGGGGGCGCGGGGGCGGCGGTAATGAGGCTGACGCGTGCGAGGAGGGCGAACGAAGCGAGCCCGAGGCGCGTGCGGCTGCCACCGCTCTGCCCGCTTGCGGGCGTAAAACAAACGGGAATGCGCGGCCATGCGTGAGGGAGGCGAACGCAGAGAGTCGGACGCGCGCGGGGCTGCACCGCTCTGCCCGCTTGCGGGTGGGAGAAGGCTCGGCAGGAGGGAGGGGTGGATGCGGTGGGTGGAGCGGAGAGAGTGAAAGGGTGGAGACGAAGGGCGAGGGTGCGCCGAGCGGCCACGGAGTGGACGGGGCGAGCGAGGGGGTGTGATAGAGAGGGGAAGCGACGGCGGAGAGGTAGGACGAGCGCAGCGAGGGCGGCCTCGGAGACGGCAGCGGCCGAACGTGCGCCCACTCGCCGCCCCGGAGCGTAGGCGCTGCATCGCCCGAGACGGAACCCCTGAACGTTCGGAGCGGAAACCACCGCTGCCGCCACGCCCGGATGTCGAGGGGTGTGGGGTGGGCAGGGCGTGAGTTATGCGGCGTCCGGCGGGAACAGGAGCAAGGACGCGGCATAGTGCGCCCGATGACAGCGACGGGAGCAACACGACGAAGGGGCACCGTCCGGGTGGAAGTCGGAAGGTGCCCCTTGGTCGTCGCGGCGAGGGAGGGATGCCGAGAGGGAGGGTCAGGTGCGCAAAGGCTCGAGACTCGAGAGAGGTGCGCGGGGTTAGGGGATGGGTAGTGCTGTGTCTTTGGCGGTGTAGCCTGATTGGAGGGTGGTGAGGATGTGGGTGGTGACGGCGCGGGAGAAGGCGAGGAAGGCTGCGGCGGAGGGGAAGGTGTGGTAGGCGGGGGT
>JAIDCC010000064.1 GCA_029056055.1 Duncaniella sp. | reverse complement strand
CGCCTCACCTCCCCCGCCTTCGCCTGACCCTCCCAGCGCCCGCGAGTAGCGCGGGCGGCACATAAAAAACATCAAGAGCGCGTCCCTGTCGGGGCGCGCTCTGCTGTCTCTCTTTAGGTAGAGAGAGTGTGTGTCAGTGGGGCGAGATTAGTTGGCCGGAGTAAGGTCTACAACCTCGATGTCGAACACGAGGGTAGAGTTGGCGGGGATAGGACCATGGTCACGATTGCCATAGCCGAGGGAAGCGGGGATAACCACTGTCAGCTGCTCGCCCTTGTTCATCATCGAGATAGCTTCGCCAAAGCCGGGCACCACCTGATTGGTGGCAAATTCCACGCCCTGGTCATTGGAGTCGAACACAGTGCCGTCGGTGAGGCGACCGGTGTACTTGACCACAGCCTTACCGCCGTTGCCAACCACGGGACCTTCACCCTCGCGGGTCACCTTGTAGGCGATGCCTGAAGGCGAAAGGGTGTAGGAGGGGTCTTTGGCCACGAGCTCCTGCACGTAGGTGTCGGCCTTAGCCTCAGCCTGACGGGCCTCCTCATCGCGGCGGGCCTGTTCCATCATGGCGCGCTCCTGAGCCTTCATCGAAAGCTCGCGGTAGAGGTTGGCTATCGCCTGCATATCTTCAGGATTGATAGTGTCGGCCATGAAAGCCTTGGCGTAAGCCTCGTAGACCTTGGCGCGGTCAACGGGGATGCCCGACATTTCGAAGTTGAGGAGCTGATTGTTGATTTCGGCTGCCTGGGTGGCACCCACTACGAAGCCCTGACCGAGCGAGTCGTTCATGATGACGGCCTTGAATCCGCGCAGGATGTCTTCTTTCTTATACATTTTGCGCTGGTCGTCGGGCACGTTGTCGTAGGCGCTGTTGAGGCGCAGACCGCCGAACTCGCCGAGGGTCATTGAGAGCGAATCGCCGAAAGCCTTGTCTTCGGGTGTGGCGGTCGAAGCATTTTTCGAGCACGAGGCGGCACCAAGCAGGATGGCTGCCGCGCCGAGGCCCATGAGAAGTTTTTTCATTTTGAATAATGAGGTTATGTGATTTAACGTTGATTAAACTTGAAATTCACTCCACGCCGAGCAGCGTGACGGTGAAGTCGATGGCCGCGCCGGGGGGGATGGTTCCTCCGCCCGCGCCCGTGTCGCCATAGGCCAGATTGGCCGGGATGACGAGGCGGTAGGTGCCGCCGGGGCGCATCATCTTGAGCCCCTCGGTGAATCCGGGCACCAGACGGTCTACGTCGAAGTTCACCGGCTCTTCCGTCGTGTCAAACACCGTGCCGTCCGACAGGCGTCCCGTATAGGTGAGCACAGCGTGCTGCCCCGAGACGGGCATCGCGCCCTCGCCCTCGGTAATCACTTGAAACACGAGTCCCGAGGGGGTGGTGACAGCTCCGTCGGCCGCCGCGGCCTCGGCTATGAATGCCGCCTGACGTTCGGGGGTGAAAACAGTGTCGGGCACTACGCCGGCCGCACGGTCTAGCATATCGAGTGCCTCCTTGTGGGTCATGTAGGGCGAGCCTCCTTTGATGAGCTGCATGAAGAGAGGTGCCACAGCTTCGGGTGTCACGTCGATGCCGAATTCTTTCAGCTGCTGAAGCGACATGACGAGGCCGCGGCCGAGTGCCGCACCCTGCATGTAGGCTTCCGACGAGGCTTCGGGCGATGTCCGGAGCTGGTCGGAGAGACCGCGGTAGAAGGCGTCCATCTGCCCGGCGGGCACCTGGTCGGTCTTCGCGGTCGTGGCCCAGTAGGTGGCAAGTGCGCGCGCAAGCGAGTCAGACGGCTCCGAGGCTGCCGCCCCGAAGGCCGCCGACAGTGCTATGAGCGCGACGACGAGATAGCGTCTCATCAGGCTTTCTTAATCACCTTGAGCAGCTCAACGTCGAAAATCAGGGTCGAGTTGGGGCCGATGGGCGAGCCGGGCACGCCGTTGGGGCCGTAGGCGAGCTGCGAGGGGATGAAGAGACGCCACTTCGAGCCGGCCTTCATCAGCTGGAGGGCTTCCACCCAGCCGGGGATTACCTGCGTCACGCCGAAGGTCACGGGGTTGCCGCGGTCGACTGAGCTGTCAAACACAGTGCCGTCGAGCAGCTTGCCCGTGTAGTGCACCTCCACCTGGTCTTCGGCGGTAGGCATCTCGCCGTCGCCTTCCTGGAGCACTTCATACTGAAGGCCCGAGGGAGTGGTCTTCACTTCCACGCGCTTGCCGTTTTCTTCGATAAACTGACGGCCTGCCTCTTCGTTGACCTTGGCCATCTCGGCGGCGGCTGCCTGCTGCTTCTCTTCCATAGCCTTGAAGTAGGCCTGGATTTCTGCCTTGGCTTCGTCGTAGCTCATTTTGGGGGCGAGACCCGAGAACACTGCGGCCACGCCGTCGGCGAAGTCCTGCACGTTAATCTCATTTATACCGCTGGCACGGAAATTGTTTCCCATGCTGAGACCCAGCGCATAGCTGATGCGGTCGAGTTCTTTCTGTTCCATAATCTTATGTATAGTTTAATTAGAATTGATTTTAGCTTGCAAAGTTAAAGTTTTTTTCGCAAACTTCCTTACCCATTGTGTTAAAACCTCTGAAAGCGTCGCGCAAAGCCCCGGCCTCGAGCCGCTTTGCCGCTGCCCCGGGGGGCGGAAGTCATCACTGTTAGAACGTTTTTCGCCCGCGAATGGTTGTCTGTCAGCCCCTCCCGTCGGCCTCCGTAACCATATTTCACCATCCCGACAGCTTTTTTCAGAATTTTTGACAGGAAATTATGCCCGAACATGACAGATAATTACTACCTTTGCATCAATTGACGGAAACATTCGCGCCGCCTCAGCGGTTTAAGTATGTAAAAACCCCCAAATCATCACGATGAAACGACTCCCCATCATAGCCGCAGCCGCTGCTGGTCTGGCCCTCATGGCCGGCGCCGCCACTCGCAGTCCCAAGACACAGATTGCCCGAAACCTCGACATTTTCAACACTGTCTACAAGGAAATCCAGACCTTCTACGTCGACTCCATCGATGCCGAGAAGTCTATCACCACGGCCATCAACGCCATGCTCTCCGACATCGACCCCTACACCGAATATATCCCCGAGAAGGAGCAGGCGCAATTCCGCACCATGACCTCCGGCGAGTATGGCGGCATCGGCTCCATCATTCAGCAGCGCCCCCAGGGTGTCATCATCGCAGGCCCCTACGACGGCAGCCCCGCAGCCCGCGCAGGCCTCCGCCCCGGCGACCTCATCCTCCTCATCGACGGCGACTCCGTCACCTCGCTCACCACCGACAAGGTGTCTGAACGCCTCAAAGGCCCCCAGGGCACCAACGTCAGCGTCACCCTCAAGCGCCCCTACGTCACCACAGCCGACTCCGTCTTTGCCGTCGACATCCGACGCGAGAAAATCCAGATTCCCTCCGTCCCCTACTGGGGCGTCACTCCCGACAACGTCGGCTACATCTCCCTCAACTCTTTCACCGAGAAATCCTACCCTGAGGTGCGCGCCGCAGCCGAGGAGCTCCTCCGGCGCAAAGTCAGCGGCATCATCCTCGACCTCCGCGGCAACGGCGGCGGCCTCGTAGAAAGCGCAGTCCAGATTCTCGGCCTCTTCCTCCCCAAAGGCACCACCGTGCTCAACACCCGCGGCAAAGGTGTCCTCGACGAGAAAGTCTACAAGACCTCAATCTCGCCCCTCGACACCAAAATCCCCCTCGCCGTACTCATCGACGGTGCCTCCGCCTCGGCCTCCGAAATTGTCACCGGTGCCCTCCAGGACCTCGACCGCGCCGTCGTCATAGGCAACCGCTCCTTCGGCAAAGGCCTCGTCCAGTCGACGCGTCAGCTCCCCTACGACGGCCTCCTCAAAGTCACCGTGGCCAAGTACTACATCCCCTCAGGACGCCTCATCCAGGCCATCGACTACTCCCACCGCAACCCCGACGGCTCCGTTGCACGCATCCCCGACTCGCTCACCAACGTGTTCCACACCGCGGCCGGGCGCGAAGTGCGCGACGGCGGCGGCATCACACCCGACATCAAGGTCGAATACCCCGACCTCAACCGCCTCACCTACAACATCATTCGCGACCAATGGGCGTTTGACTTCGCCACAAAGTATGCCTCCGAGCACACATCCATCCCCGCCCCCGCCGACTTCGTGGTCACCGACTCAATCTACGACGAATTCATCGCCTTCATCGACCCCGACAAATTCAACTACGACAAAGTCTGCGAGACCGCGATGGACCAGCTCCGCAAATTTGCCGAAGCCGAAGGCTACATGACCGACTCCACACGCACCCAGTTTGACATCCTCGCCGGAATGCTCCGCCACGACCTCCGTCACGACCTCCTCCAGAACCGTGACAACATCTCCCCCTACATCGCGTCCGAAATCATCAGCCGCTACTACTTCGACGCCGGCGAAATCGAAAACTCCATCCTCACCGACCGGGCCGTCGACTCCGCCCGCACCATCCTCACCTCCCCCCGCTACAACGCCATCCTCGCCAAACCCTGACGCCCCCGCAATAAAAAAATATAATCGGGATTAATCTCGTTAATTTTCGAGATTAATCCCGATTTTTCTCACTCTTCACTCCTTATTCCTCCCCTTCCTCAGGGGTGGTGGTGTCGAAGCCGATGGGGCGGCGCGAGGGTCGCGGGCCTGTGTTCTCCCGTTCCTTAAGCTCATTGAAGGATTTGCGCACATTGGCTTTCGTATCAAAGAATGTGTCGAGCACCGCCCGGACGAACTTCACATTGTCGGGACACGCCGGGTGGAGCATGATGTCGCGGCGGCTGTGGAGTTGGATAATTCCATTATCGTTCACCCTCGACATCACCACCGTCGGACCGAATTCGAAATTAGCCATATTGACGGCCGCCTGAAGGTGTGGCAGCTCCGGGTCGTCGGCCCGCATCTCGGCCCACGCGGGGTCCCACACTCGCGCATACATTCCTCCAAACTGTATGTGGAAGGTCTCGCCCTGATACTGCACGAAGAACGACCCGTCCTCGTTGACCGTCGGCCGACAACCTATCTCGCCCAGCACGGCGTGCATCAGCCCGGCCGTATCAGGCTTCGGGTCAGATGCCTCTACTGATTCTTTCTCATTTTCCATACGTTCTTCTTTCTCTTCTTCTTTTGATTTCATAAAAAACTGTAAAATTTGAGCGGCTATCGCCAGGATACACAGAAAGATGAATAAATAGTCCATAATTCCTATACCTTTTCAGGGTTACGTATATATCTATACCCCGTCCCCCGGAAATGTAAACACCCAATAATAGAGAACGCCGCCACAGGTAGGGACGCGCCACAATGCTGTTTACTTAAGGATTTTATGATATAATATTAGTACTATTAATCAACGATTTAGTATTATGAGTTTTGGGAATGAAAAGCTTAAGTAAACAGCATTGGGACGCGCCATGGCGCGTCCGCAGCGAATTGGCACAGCGACACATGAAAACGCAAAAATGCGCGGAATTTTTTCGCGAAAATGTACGGACGTGCCTTCGGCACGTTTCTAATGCACCTCGACGGGGGTAATTTACAATTCCACAACGCATGCATCGCCAGTGAGGACACGAAGTTGCCGCGGTGAGGCGTCCGGCCTATCAAACGTGCCAAAGGCATGTCCGTACATGGTCGCGATGGGAGTCGCGGTGGGGCGCCATCCAGCTTCACCATAGCCGTATGACAGCGAGCTTATTTGAACCGCATTGCGCCATGTCGAATTCCCCCGTCGCCTTCTCACCCCCCTCACGAACACATTTTTTATCATTTCACCCGATTTTTTAAACAACTTTATTGCACACCTCAAAACAAATAACTAATTTTGCACCCGCAGACCGCATCGCAGAAGCCCGGTCAAGGGCGACGCGGGTGGGTCGGTGAATCGGGCGTGCTTCTTCACGCCCACACTATAAATATTTTTTTGAAAAGCGTTTACTCGACGCTCTTTCTTGGCTTGTAGAAATCCGGAAAATTTCAATTATGGTCAAGAATGAGACAACGGTAGATGCCTTGTGGATATGTCGATTCCACCTCCGGCAGGCGCGCGAGCGTCGGCCATTGGTGTATTCATGCATATTCCGCGTGAGGCTTCTGCGTTGTCCGTTCTACCATAATGGGCAATTCCGGAGCCTCTACAAGCAGAACGGGCAATAGTGCGGCTCTCACGCTTTTTCGTTTCCACACACCTAACGCCTTCCGTGGGGAGTCCGGAGGCCTTCACCCTTTGATGCCACGCAGCGCGTCACTTCAGCAACATTTCGATTTCTGGGACGACTTCGTCAGAGCTTGGCGCTCAGGCAGCTATCCCCGGGCATTGCACATGCCCGAGCCTTGGTGGGGATGGACTCCTGAAGCGGGGCCTCTCCACAGCGTCGCGCTCAATCTCAGCCCCGCCCCCGGCGGCAAGCTTCAGACGCGCCCCTGCGTAGCGTGCGCCATGGCGTGCATTGGCTCCGACTCCTACTCGGCCGCCATGCTCTCGGGAGCGCTGCGCTCGCATCTGGCCCCTACCGAGAGGTGGCACTACTCTCGTCGATACCTCCCGCTGATGAAGGCTCTCGCCGCCGCTGACGCCGACATAGCTCCCGACACACGCCACCATCTTAGCATCGAGCTTGCCCCGTTCCACGACCGTGTCAGCAACGCACGGTTTCTATCCCTCCACCCCGACCATCTCGTGGCCCACGTTTTGAAGTTTGCAGCCGATGCCGCAACCCACATCGTAGCACCCTCGCCCGACAAGTCGCTCTCGTCGCTCAAAAACATCGTGATTGTCAGAGCCGCCCTCAGCAAAATCAGAGCCTTTGCCGCCGACTGCATCACCGAGGACAAAGTCTCGGTCAATCCCCACGGCGTGCCCCCTCTTGAGGTCGACACGTTTCGTCTCGTCGACCCTGAACTGAAGGATGTCACCTTCGTTTGCATGTCAGGTGCCCGCAACTATCTCCCCCCTACAGATTATATCAAAAAAGTTATATCAAACAAGCAATAATTAATATTCACAATTTAAAACTCTAAGAATGTAACAGAAAATTCTGCTCTTCCTCCTGGGAGTGATTTTTTCCCTCCCGAGCTTCGCTCGCGACATCGAGTACACCCACGAGAATCAGACGTTAATCTACACGGTCATCGACGAAGAAGCCAAGACTGTAAAAACTAAGGCCGGCACTGTCTCTTCAGAAGATGAGCCCGTTGCGGGAAACGCGTTCAGTGGTAACACTTACTTCAATCTCGTAATTCCCTCACAAATAGAGGTTGATGATGTGAAATATGATGTCATCGAAATCGGAGAATATGGCTTCTATAAAGGCAGATTACTCAAATCTGTCACTATCCCGAATTCTGTTAAAAAAATCGGAGCACATGCCTTCGAATCTTGCACTCTCTTCACTTCCTTTACTATCCCGAATTCTGTAAAAGAAATCGGAGAATATGCTTTCTATGATTGCTATAACATCACCTCTGTTACTATCTCGGAGTCTGTAACAGAAATCAAAGGAAATGTCTTCTCTGAATGCTGGAATCTCACTTCAGTCTCTATCCCCAATTCTGTTAAAAAAATCGGAAAAGAGGCCTTCTATAATTGCTACCGTCTCACCTCTGTTTCTATCCCGAATTCTGTAACAGAAATCGGAGAATCTGCTTTCGAATTGTGCGGTCTCACCTCTATTACTATCCCGAATTCTTTAACAGAAATCAGAGCACATACCTTCGAGTATTGCCCTCTCACTTCAGTCTCTATCCCGAGTTCTGTAACAGAAATCGGAGAAGATGCCTTCGTGGGTTGCTACCCCACCTATGCTGAATTTGCAAGCATAGAGGCTTTGTGTAGGATTAACTTTGCTAATCCGGAGGCCAATCCATTGCGTTGGGGTAGTTCATTATATATTGACGGCAAGGAAGTAACTTCTCTTATCATCCCGGAGTCTGTAACAGAAATCAAAGACTACGCATTCTATGGTTGCGAAAGCCTCACCTCTGTTTCTATCCCGGGTTCTGTCACAAAAATCGGGGAAGAGGCCTTCTCTTATTGCGAGTTCACTTCTGCTGAATTTGCAAGCATAGAAGCTTTGTGTGGGATAGATTTCGCAGATGAGAACGCCAATCCATTGGCGTTCGGATGGAGGGACGGTTCAAAGTGGTACCCTTGCTTATTATATATTGACGGCAAGGAAGTAACTTCTCTTACTATCCCGGAGTCTGTAACAGAAATTAAAGACTACGCATTCTATAATTGTAGGAAACTCACCTCAATAAACATCTCCGAAGGTGTCACTTCTATCGGTAGTTATGCTTTCTATATGCCTTTCAGCATAAATGTGCCCTCAATAACAATACCCCAAAATATCACTTCTATCGGCAAGTATGCCTTTCAGGGCATCTATCCGGGAGAAATTACTTACTTAGCCGATGAACCTATCGAAGCAAAAGGTATTTTCTATTCGAGCGTCTCTACCAGCGCTACTCTTTACATGTCGGAGGCCGGAGCGGAATATGTCGAAAAGAATAATACTGAACCATGGTGTAACTTCACGAACATCAAGGTTGTCGAGGGTTCTTCTGCCATCGATGAGGTCATTGCCGACTTCGACGTTGACGCACCCTGCGAAGTCTTCCTCCTCACCGGTGTGAAAGTGGCCGACACCACCGTTGACCTCCCCGCCGGCATCTACATCGTCCGTCAGGGCGACACCGTCAAGAAAATCGCGGTCAACTAACCCCTGACCTCCCACTCCTACCACTACACCTCCCTCCCAAGGGGCGCAGCATCCGCCGCGCCCCTAATTTTTCCCCTCCCGGCATCCCTCCGTTGCCCCTCGCGGCCGCCGCCTCTATGTAGGGACGGCCCCGCCGCCCGTTGCTCTTGCACAGCCTCCAAACCATTTAAAACGCTATTTTCACGCTAATTTTCACTTACAACACACAAATTATCACTCAGTTAAAGCACGCGGTTGAAATAAGAAGATTAAATTATTCTTATTTATACATGTGCTCATACCCTTTAGCCGCCGCCCATGGGTTTGTCTTCGGGTGGTTCCCTCTCACGGCGCCCATCCTCGCATACAAAATTACAACAATCCCCACCAAAACAAGTGCGATAATCCCCAAATTCCCCATTCCCCATTCCAAATTCCAAATTAGAAAAGCGTCAGCTTTTTGGTGGTGGGGCAAGCTTTAGCGCAGCCCGCAAAACAGGGCGTGTCATAATTTCTGAATTATGACACGCCCTGTTTTGCTGTGCGCGTGGGGGGACTCGAACCCCCACGACGGAAGTCACCAGATCCTAAGTCTGGCGCGGCTACCAATTACGCCACACGCGCTCCTGATGTGATATGCTCGGCAAAGTTACAAAAAATTCCGCTTCGCAACAAATATTTCTTTCATTTGCCGCGGATTTTCGCTAACTTTGCAGTCGCAAACGGGCGGGCCACGCGCCGCGGCCGCTGTGCCGCTGCTCATCGGGTGCCACGCATCGGGTGCCAAACCATTCTCACTCATATCTATGCAGGAAAAAATCATCATCCTCGACTTCGGGTCGCAGACCACGCAGCTCATTGGCCGCCGCGTCCGAGAGCTGGGCGAGTATTGCGAAATCATCCCCTACAACAAATTTCCCTACGACGATTCGTCGGTCATAGGCGTAATCCTCTCGGGCTCCCCCTTCTCGGTCTACGACGAGAAGGCCTTCCGCACCGAGCTGTCGCGTCTGCGCGGCCACATCCCCGTGCTGGGCATCTGCTACGGCGCGCAGTTCATTGCCTACACTTCGGGAGGCACCGTCGAGCCGGCGCCCTCGCGCGAGTATGGCCGCGCCCACCTCACCGAAATCGACCACGCCGACCCGCTGATGAAAGACATCGAGCGCGGCGCACAGGTGTGGATGAGCCACGGCGACACCATCACCTCCATCCCCGCTTCGTTCAAGACCATCGCCTCAACGGCCGAAGTACCCGTGGCCGCCTATCGCGTGGAGGGTGAGAAGACGTGGGGCGTGCAGTTCCACCCCGAGGTCTACCACTCGGAATGCGGCACTCAGCTGCTCCGCAACTTCGTCGTAGATATCTGCGGCGGCCGTCAGGACTGGACCGCCGAATCGTTTATCGACTCGACCGTGCGCGAGCTGCGCCGGACGCTCGGCGACGACAAGGTGGTGCTCGGCCTGAGCGGCGGTGTCGACTCGTCGGTGGCTGCCGTGCTCCTCAACCGCGCCATCGGCAAAAACCTCACCTGCATCTTCGTCGACCACGGCATGCTCCGCAAGGACGAATTCCGCAACGTGCTCAAAGACTACGAAGGCCTCGGCCTCAACGTCATCGGCGTCGACGCCTCCGAAGAGTTCTTCACCAATCTGGCCGGCGTCACCGAGCCCGAACGCAAGCGCAAAATCATCGGCAAAGGCTTCATCGACGTCTTCGACCGCGAAGCCCACAAGCTCAAGGATGTCAAATGGCTCGCGCAGGGCACCATCTACCCCGACTGCATCGAAAGCCTCTCCATCACCGGCACCACCATCAAGAGCCACCACAACGTGGGCGGTCTCCCCGAGAAGATGAACCTCAGCCTCTGCGAACCGCTCCGCCTGCTCTTCAAAGACGAAGTGCGCCGCGTAGGCCGTCAGCTCGGCATGCCCGAACACCTCATCACCCGCCACCCCTTCCCCGGCCCCGGTCTGGCCGTGCGCATCCTCGGCGACATCACCCCCGAAAAGGTGCGCATCCTTCAGGAAGCCGACGACATCTTCATCCGCTCGCTGCGTGAGGACGGCCTCTACGACTCCGTATGGCAGGCGGGCGTCATTCTCCTCTCGGTGCAGAGCGTGGGCGTCATGGGCGACGAGCGCACCTACGAGCGCGCCGTGGCTCTCCGCGCCGTCACCTCGACCGACGGCATGACCGCCGACTGGGTACACCTCCCCTACGAATTCCTTGCCAAAGTCTCAAACGAAATCATCAACAAGGTCAAAGGCGTCAACCGCGTCTGCTACGACATCTCCTCCAAACCCCCGGCAACAATCGAGTGGGAATAACCCCCCACGCCTGAATTTCGAATTTCGAAGGTGGAATTTCGAATTTTGAATTGAAGTCGCTTAAACTTTTTCTCTTCACTTTTTGAGATGATTTTCCGGCTCGAAGAGGGAGTGTCACGAGCTACACTTCCGATGAGAGCCGGAAAATCAGCCAAAAAGAGGATGAAAGGCTCGAAAAGAGAGCGTTTGCGACTTCTACCTTGATAGATTCTTTTCACCGTAAAAAAAGTTTAGACAACTTTCTCTATTGGCATGCGAGACGACAACGTGGTGCTGGCAAAATCTTTCGACTTCGCCGTGCGGATTGTAAGGCTTTACAATTATTTGACCACTGCGAAATCTGAACGTGTCATGTCCAAACAGTTGCTCCGGTGCGGCACGTCCATAGGTGCCAACATCAATGAGGCGCAGGAAAGCATATCGTCAAAAGAGTTTGGGGCAAAAATTTACATAGCCTTAAAAGAGGCGCGTGAAACGGAATATTGGCTCAGACTACTGGTGGCCTCCGGCATTATTACCCCCACCGAATTTGCAAGCATCAATGCCGACTGCGAACAAATTCTAAAGCTCCTGACCGCCATCACGAAAACCCTCCGCTCCAAATCCGCCCCCTCTCCAAAATAATTCAACATTCAAAATTCCCAATTCCCCATTAC
>JAIDCC010000063.1 GCA_029056055.1 Duncaniella sp. | reverse complement strand
GGGTGGGCGATTAAAGGATTTTTTGGTTAATGGGGTGGGAGTGGTTAAAGGTGGTTAAGTTGTTGCAAATGTGTGGATTATTTTATAATTTTGTATTGTAAAAGACGGGCTAACCCTCGTATGAACGAGGAGGTTGCCCTCGCAAGAAAGAGGGGGATGCCCCTCGTCAATAACCTTTATCAGTTCTATTACTTACACGAGCAGTTTCTCAAACGCTGCATTACACACATAATTAATCTGTGAAGAAATCTTTCCGTTACTCATTTTCCGCTTTTTTGACTTCTATCGCACTCGGCGGTGTCATGGCCGGCTGTAGCTCCGAGCCTATGGAAATTCCTGCCGAAGAGCTTTACATAAGAGAATTCATTAAGAAGTATGGTGTGCCCGATGCCGACCATTCGTGGAGCATGGCGCGCACAGTCAATTCCACTATCAATGTGTCGGGTCTCGACCAGGGCACGGTGGAAATCTACACCGCGTCGCCCGACAGCGACGAGGCGATGCTTGCCGCGACCGCCACTGTGGCGGGAGGTCAGGCCAACGTGTCGATGGCTCTCCCTGCGGGGATTGACGAGTTGCACTTGCGCGTCAGAGACCGCTCGGGCGTAATCCGTCGCACCTCGACCCACGCGGTGAGCAGTGGCGTGGTCAACGCTCGCGTCGAGGCCGGAGTGCCTTCGTCGGCCACAAAGCCGAAAGCCGAGGCCTTCGAGGCTGAAGCTTACATGATGCCTACGTTCACACGCGACTACTATCGCCGCCAGCTCGCAGGCAACAAGGAACTCACCTATCCGCAGGCCGCCGAGATGTTCAAGACCTCCGGCGAGACCTATCAGCCCGACCCCAACAATTCCCACTGGGTCACGAACGACATCCCGATGAACCGCGACCTCGTGGGCGTACCCGGACTGCGCAAGCTCACGGGACTCCACTACGAAATGGGCGACGCGCTCTCATGGCGCGACGTACTCTCGCCCGTCTTCAGCGTCTACCTCGACCCTGAGACGCAGCAGCTCGAAGACGGAGTGTTTCATGAAGGGCGCAACAACCTGGCACACTACTATCACGGAGGGCACGGGACGCATCGACTCGACCCCGAGGTGACATTCTCGGTGCTCGACAACGGCCCGGTGAGCATGCAGTGCATCTGGCGCGGCACTGCCTTCGAAGACTACTTCGGCTACTTCTACTATCACGAAGACGACCCCATCGACGCCGAGCGCCTCTGGGCGGAATTGCCGAAATTCATCTTCCTGACCCCCGACGACATCACCAAGACGTCGACCCTCACCCAGCGCCGCACCGTAGACCACACCAACACCAAGTTCGGCAACTGGACCGACCTCGACGGCATGGCCACAGCCAATTCAGACTGGTGGATTTATCCCGACCACCTCGCCGGAGGCGACACCTACGACTCGCAAATCCGCGGGCGCAAGTACTTCCTGGCCTACTACGGCCGCAACTACGACGAGGCACCCACCTACGACTTCCCCCGCGGCGTGCGCATCGGCTACTTCACCCTGCGCCCCTCGGCCAACAAAATCTACCTCTCCGACTCCCGCCACCATTATAGCCTGATACGCAGCGAATATTGGGGAGACGGCGAGCAGAAAGAAGGTCCGACGGTGCGTCCCTACGCCGCCAAATTCCGCTTCAAAGACCGCATCTACGTAGGGTTTGGCGACGAGTCGGGCGACTGCGACCTCAACGACATCGTGTTTCTCACCGAGAACGTCACCCCCGACATCCCCGACATCACGCCTCCCGGCCTCACGCCCGACACCGCAAAACCGATGCGCTGGACACTGGCCTGCGAAGACCTCGGCTCGACCGACGACACCGACTTCAACGACATCGTGATAGACATCGAGCACACGGCAGGCTCAGGCACCCTCTCCATGCGTCCGCGCGCGGCAGGCGGAGTGCTCGTCAGCGAAATCTACTTCCGCGAGCGCAACAACACCGAATACACCCGCGTCGGAGAAATCCACAATCTCCTTTCGCAGCGCTACAGCCAGCAGCCCACCGGCTCCTATCCCATGCTCAACACCGACCGCGACTACCATCAGGTAGACCCGCGCGACACCCCCAACATCCACCTCATCGTGCCTGAAGACTTCGACTTCGCCGACGAGAAAGACGGATTTCTCAGCCGCATCAAAATCACCACGCGCGGCTACGACCAGAGCGTGAGCGAAGCCCAGGTGATTCACTCGTCGACGCAGGTGGAAGGCATCGGCAGCGTGCCGCAGATGCTTCTGCTCGACGCCGACTGGCAATGGCCAACCGAGCGTGTTGACATAGCACGCGCCTACCCCGGTTTCAAAGACTGGGTGAGCAACCGCGCGCGCACCTCGTGGACCACGTCGCCCATCTCCGACCTCGTCACCTCACACCGAGTGCCCTGCTCGCACGACTGACGAGCAGCGTCACAATCTCCTCTCTCTCCGCCGTTTCCCCGCCCCGCGAGGAAACGGCTTTCTTTTCAGCCGACCGCGGCATGGATTGGCGCGGGTATCAGAAAATTTTCGTAACTTTGCACTACTACAAAAAAAGCACACCATGGAGAGAGACCGAACGTTAGACCTAATGAAAGGGGTGGCCATCGTGGCCATGATTGTAGGCCATCTGGGCTGGAGGGGGCCGGAATACAAATGGATTTTCTCGTTTCACATGCCCCTCTTCTTTATCATTTCCGGATTTCTTCACGGGCGCATCAGTCTGTCGGGCAAGAGCGTGGCCAAGCAGTTCAAACGCCTGGTGTTACCCTACGTGGTCAGCGCGTGCGCTATCGGAGCCGGCTACCTGTTTCTGTCAATGTTTGCCGAAGCTGCCGACGAGCGAGGTCTCTCCTATTGGGTGAAGGCAGTGTTCTGGGGCGCGGGCATAGGTCATCATCACTCGCCGCTGCTCGCCGACGTGCCGTGCATCGGAGCAATATGGTTTCTTTTGGCCATGTTCTGGTGTCGGCTGATGTTTAACCTCTTAGCCATGATTTCCACGCGCCCCGGTGTGTTGGCTGCGGCGAGTGTGGCGGTGAGCGTGGTGTGCATCGCCGTGCATCACCGCGTTGTCAATCTGCCTCTCTCGATACTTCCGGGCGGGAGTGCGCTGGTGTTCTACACGGCGGGCTACCTCCTCCGACTCTACGACGGATTTTCGCGCATCAGTCTGCCCGTGGCCGCAGTGCTTCTTGCCCTCTGGGTGGCGGCCACCTACCTCTCGCCCTACACGCTTCAGGTGGTGGGGTGCAGCTACCCCGTCTACCCCTTGTCGGTGGCGGGCGCCATCGCCGCCACGGGGGTAATCTATTTCTGCTGTAAGAAACTGCTCAGTCTGCGCCTGCGGGCGCTTGACGTTGTGGTGTGGCTCGGCGAGGTGTCGCTCGTAATACTCTGCCTGCACGATTTCGACCTGATGGTGCCTGTAAGAGAGCGGCTGGGAATCACGACGCCTCTAACGTCGATTGTCTACGACCTGACCTTCTGCACGCTCGGCACGGTGCTTCTCTCGCAGTTTGCCGCGACACGCGAGATATTTAAATTAAAAAAATTTCAGATAATCCGTTGAAGCCTTGGTTATTTCGGGGGAAATGAGTAATTTTGGGGCGAAATCCTAACCATTGTAACGGGAGACCCCAATCCGGAAACAAATCAGTTAACCAATATCAATACCAACCCATGAAAATCAAACAATTCGGTGCGGCGGTGGCAGGACTTGCCATCACGCTCGGAGGAGCCGTGGCCATCAACGCCATGCTCACCACCGGAGGCGAGGCCACATTTGCCGGCGCTCCGCAGAAAGCCGATGCCGCCGACCAGACGGCAACGTGGAGTTACTCAAACGCCGACGTAATGGCAGCCACCATGGCCCTCTCAGGCTCGGAAGGCACAGTGGCCTCTGTCGAAGGCAATCTTGAAATGACCATCGTGTCGAACGGCGCCTCGTTCCGCGACAACGGCAACAACATCCAGGTGCGCGAAGGCGCTGAATTCCGCATCCCCGTCATCTCGACCGAGGACGTAGTGACCGTAGAGGGCTATCCCGGCTACTCGTCGTTTACCATCTCGGGCGGCGAAGCACAGACCGGCACCATCACCTACAAAGCCAAGTTTGCCGACGTAGAGCGCGGCTATGTGACCGTCACCTCGGCCGACAACAACAACTATTACTACTCGCTGGCCGTAGACCAGAAGGCACCCAAGGGACCGGCCACGCTTGACGGCGAAGCCGCCACAGCCACCTTCGTCTTCGACGGAGGGTGCGAGGGACAGAAAGCCGACTTCACCACCCCCGACTACTTCCTTGCCTCGAAGGTGACCTACGGCCCCTGCGTCTCGCTCGACGGCAATGACAACAAGAAACTCAACATGACCTGGTTTGGCATCCCCGAGAAGACCACCGCACCCTCGGAGGACAACGCCATCCGTTTCGTCATCCAGCCCAACTTCGGTCTGACCTTCACCCCGACCCGCGTCTCAATCAAAGGCACCCGCTTCGGCACCGACGGCGGCCTCGTGGCCATCTCATGGGAAAATCCCGACAAGACCACCGTCTCGCTGGGCACCGACCTCAAGCCGCAGCGCGACAACGCCTCGCCCAACGTGTCGGAATGGAGCTATGAAGTGACCGGCGCCACACCCGGCGAAGGCGCGTGCGCCCTTCTCGTCAACCTCTACAGCCTCGACAAAGGCAAGCGCGTAGGCTTCAAAGACATCGTCATCGAAGGCACACTGAGCGGCACCGAGAAGGAAGTGCCCATGCTCGCCTCGTTCAAGGCCAACGGCGTCAGCTATGAAGTAGACGACATCTTCCAGGCCGAGGGCGACATCTACACCGCCACCATCGAGCTCGCCGCCGCCGAAGAGATGATTTCGGCCACCAACCCCGTCAGCGACCTCGTGGCCCGCGCCGGCACCATCGGCACCGTCGGCTATGAAGGCGACGCCGACCACGCCACCGTGACCATGCCCGTCACCCTGGGCGACATCACCATCAGCTACGTGGCCTCGTTCGTGCGCAAACCCTTCTACACCGTCAGCTACTATGACACCGACGGCAGCGTGATGGGCACGCAGGAAGTCGAGAAGGACGCCCCCATCGACCACTTCGACGTAGACTACACCGCAGCCAAGGCCGACGAAGGCTACAAGGTGCGCGGCTGGTTTACGAAGCCAACCCTCTCGGCCAAGTTGCAGACCTCCGACATCGTCACCGGCCCCGTGGCAGCCTACGCCATCGCCACCGAAATCGAGACCGAGTCGACCCACAAGAAATATGAGTTCAAGCTCAACGACGCCACCTTCTATCCCGAAGACCACGAAGCCTTCAACACCGAAAACGGCTACTTCCACGACACCACCCACGGCTGGGCGTTCAAGAACGGCGACGTCATCACCCTTCTCACCGGCCCGAAGGCCGCTGTCTCGATTGCCCTCTGCCGCTACGGCTACGGCACCAACATCAAGGTGACCGACGCCAAGGGCAACGAAGTGGCCACCCTCCCGGCCAAATCTGAATCGGAGACCGACGGCGAAGTCGTGGCCTTCCAGTATGAAGGCGAGCCGGGTCTGCTCACCCTCACCTTCGAGAGCGAAGGCGAGCTCTACATCCACTCGGTGAAAATCATCAACAACGCCGAGGTCAACTATGAGTCGCAGGGTCAGTGGTACTTCGTGAAGCCCGCCGACGCCGGCTCGCTCATCGACGTAATCGACGCCGTCAACGCCGCCAACGCCTCGACCGACGCCGCCCGCTCGTACATCTACGTCCCCGACGGCGTCTATGACCTGCGCGACGTCGTGCTCACCAACCTCTCGGGCCACAACATCTCGCTCATCGGCCAGAGCATGGAAGGCACCATCATCCGCAACGCCCCCCACTTCTCGACCGAGGGCATCGCCACCACCGCCACCCTCATGAACACCGGCACAGGCCTCTACATGCAGGACCTCACCATCCAGAACGCACTCGCCTACTATGAGAGCGGCGACGCCGGCCGCGCCGTGGCCTTCTGGGACAAGGGCATCAACACCGCATGCAAGAACGTCACCCTCCTCTCCTATCAGGACACCTACTATTCTAACAACCTCAACGGCACCTACTACTGGGAGAACTCCGACATCCACGGCACCGTAGACTTCCTCTGCGGCGAGGGCACCATGTATATGGCCAACTCCACCATCACCGTCGAGAAGCGCAAAGCCGACGGCACGGGCGAATGCACCATCACCGCACCCTCAACCAAGGCCGGCAACGACTACGGCTACATCTTCAACCACTGCACCATCGTCAACCACGCCGCCAAGTATAACTACGGCCGCGCATGGAGCAACGAGCCGCGCTGCGCCTACCTCTACACCACCCACACCGACGGCGCCCTCAACACCAACCGCTGGACAACGGCCGGCATGAACGTAGCCGCCAAGCAGTTCGTCGAATACAAGTCGATGGACAAGGACGGCAACGTCATCTCGCCCGCCTCGCACGAACTCACCTTCACCAAGGGCGACGTAAGCAACACGATGGAGACTATCCTGACCGACGAACAGGCCGCAGCGTTTGACGTCGACAAGGTGTTCCCCGACTGGCGTCCCGACCTGCTCTGCGCCCAGATTGACGCACCCGCAGCCACCCTCACCGACGGTATCATCACATGGGAGCCCGTAGAAGGCGCTTCGGCCTACGCACTCTTCAAGAACGGCATACTCGCCGGCATCGTGGCCGAAGGCAACACCTTCGTGGCCGACGACCCCGAAGCCACCTGGGCCATCCGCTCGGCCAACTCGCAGGGCGGTCTCGGCGAAGCCGCAGCCGTGGGCACCTCGGGCCTCTCGACCATCGAGGCCGACGACGAGGAGACCGAAGTAATCTACGACCTCATGGGCCGCCGCGTGGTCAACCCCGTGGCCGGACAGATTTACATCGTCAACGGCAAGAAAGTGGTGCGCTAAAACGCTCACTTGCACGTATCCGCAAATAATCGGATAAAATAGTATTGCTCCCGCTGCAAAATAATACATAATTTTGCAGCGGGAGTTTTTTATTGCAGCGGCTGCGCCACGCCGCCGTCCCGCCCGAAAGGAAGCGTTTCCCTTCACCGAAACAAACAATCTTACCTTAATAAAACACCATGCTTATGATTAAAAATCTACTCGCCACGGCTCTCGTAGCCACCGCCTCGCTCGCAGCAGCAGCCTCCACTGTCACCGTCTGGGAAGGCAAAGTTGAATTCACCGGCTGGGACAAGAGCCTCAACGTGCCCGCCTCCGAATTTGCAGCCATAGCAGCAGGCGACGTCCTCACCGCCACCACCGCCAACTGGCTGGAATACGTCGAAGGTCAGGACTACACCTCCATGGCATTCAAGACCAATTCAGACGGCTGGCCCGAACTCACCGGCAGCGGCTGGTATAACCCCACCGCAGCCTCGCCCGAAGTGTCGCTCGAACTGACCGAGGCACAGGTGGCCGAGCTCAAGGCTACCGGCCTCATCATCCAAGGCTCAAACCTCTCGGTGACCAAAGTGACCTTCACCTCGGCAGCCGACATCGACCCCAACGTGCTCTTCGAAGGCGAAGCCACCATCTCGGGCTGGAACAAAGCCGGCGACATCTCGGCAGCCAAACTCGCCGTGGGCGACGTGCTCGAATACACCTTCTCTGAGGCAGGCGCTGAAAGCGGCCAGGTGCTCGTCAAAGGTTCTGACTGGAGCAACCTGCTCGGCACCGCCAAAATGAACCATTCCGACATCGCCACGGGCAAAGTCCTCGTGGGCGTCACCGCACAGATGCTCGAAACCTGCGGAGGCACCATCTTCGTGCAGGGCGACGGCGGCATGGTGCTCACCAAAGTGACTCTCATCCCCGCAGGCATGAGCGAAAACGCAGCCGACTACATCACCTACGGCAACCGTCTGCCCGGCGTGCAGAATTTCGCCACCATCAAGGAAGGCACCGAGCAGCTCGAAGTGGTTTTCGCCACCAAACCCGGTTGGTCGCAGATTGCCGACTCAAGCTGGGCCTCGATGGTAGACAACGAAGCAGCTGTCTCTACCACCGAGAATGCCGACGGCACCGTTTCGGTCATCTACCCCATCACCCCCGCCATCATCGAGACCATCAACGCCGCCAAGGAGTTTATCGTCAACACCGACGCTGAGGTTGTAGGTGTCAAGTATGTCAGCACCTCCACCGGTCTCGCCGCCATCGCAGCCGATGCCGACGCACCCGCCGAATACTACGACCTTCAGGGTCGCCGCGTGGCCAATCCCTCGGCCGGCCTCTACATCGTCCGTCAGGGCAACAAGGT
Organism: Duncaniella sp.; assembly: GCA_029056055.1. Taxonomy (GTDB): domain Bacteria; phylum Bacteroidota; class Bacteroidia; order Bacteroidales; family Muribaculaceae; genus Duncaniella. The sequence continues at coordinate 16,840 of JAIDCC010000063.1, read as the reverse complement.
CAGCAAGGTAGTGTTCTAATCTCCGCCTCTCGCCGACAAAAGCATTTCCCCCGCGTGGCCCGTGCCGCGCGGGGGATTTTCATGCTCACTCCGGGCGAGAGTGGCGGCGGGCTTGGCCGCGGGGGTTGCGTAATTCGGGGAAAAGATGTATCTTTGTAGAAGATATGGGAAAGATTAACAGTGCCACAGTGCAGCGCGTTCTCGACGCTGCCAACATCGTAGATGTAGTGAGCGACTTCGTCGTGCTCAAACGGCGTGGTGCTAACCTCGTGGGGCTTTGTCCGTTCCATAACGACCGCTCGCCGTCGTTCTACGTTTCGAAAGCCAAAAACCTGTGCAAGTGTTTTGCGTGCGGCGAGGGAGGCAGCCCTGTGAATTTCGTGATGAAGCATGAGCAGATGACGTTTCACGAGGCTATCCGCTATCTGGGCAAAAAGTATAACATCGAGGTAGAGGAGCGCGAGATGACCGAGGAGGAGCGTCGCGCCGAGACTCGCCGCGAGAGCCTGATGGCCGTCAACGAGTTTGCGATGAAGTATTTCGAGAAATACCTCACCGACTCCGACGAGGGGCGCGACGTCGGCGGGAGCTATTTCCGCTACCGCGGTCTGTCGGAGGCCACCATCAAGCAGTTCCATCTGGGGTTTGCGCCCGAGGGGAAGGACACGTTCTATCGCGAGGCCGTGCGCCGCGGGTATTCCGACGACTACCTCGTGGCGACGGGGCTGGTGTCGCGCACCGACGACGGCCGTGTCTACGACCGATTCCGCGGGCGCGTCATCTATCCGATTTTCTCGCTGTCGGGCAAGCCGGTGGCCTTCGGAGGGCGCACGCTCAAGAAGGAAAAGACCCTGGCCAAGTATGTCAACTCGCCCGAAAGCGAAATCTATTCGAAGCGCCGCGAGCTCTACGGACTCTTTCAGGCCAAAGGCGCCATTGTCAAGGCCGAGAAGGTCTACCTCGTCGAAGGCTACATGGATGTGCTTTCGATGGCGCAGGCGGGCATCTGCAACGTCGTGGCCTCGTCGGGCACCGCGCTCACCATAGAGCAGGTGCGCCTCATCCACCGCTTCACGAAGCGCGTCACCCTCATCTACGACTCAGACGCCGCCGGCATCAAGGCCTCAATCCGAGGCATCGACCTGCTGCTGCGCGAGGGGCTCGACATCAAGGTGTTGCTGCTGCCCGAGGGTGAAGACCCCGACTCGTTTGCACAGAGTCATCCGTCGTCGGAGGTGGAGGCCTACATCGCCGCCAACGAGCAGGATTTCGTCACCTTCATAGCCAACCTGCGTCTGCGCGACGCGCGCAACGACCCCGCCACGCGCGCCGACGCCATCACCCACATCGTGCGCACCATCGCGCTCATCCCCGACGAAATACGCCGCTCGGTCTACATCCAGGAGTGCGCGCGTCTGCTCGGTCAGGACGAGGGTGTGCTGCGCCGTGCCGTCGGGCGATACTTCAACGAATACGCTCAGGCCGAGCGCGAGGAGCGACAGCGGCAGGCGGCCGCAGCCGAGCGTCAGGCGGGCGCGACGGCCACTCCCGCGCCGGCGCAACAGCCCCCGCGGGGCGACGAGCCTCCGGAGTTCATCCCCGACGAGGCCTTCCTCCCCGACCCGCCGTCAGCTCCCGCCGACCCGGCCAAGGAGGCCGAGGCGCAGGCCGAGGCCGCCCGGCAGCTCCACGCGCGCACCATGCGCCCGGCCGAGACCGAACTGATGCGGTTTGTGGTGAGATATGCCAACTATCTGTTTGCCACGTGGGCCGACGAAGACAACAACGTCTATCCGCTCTCGGTGATTGACTACGTGAGCGAAGACCTGGCGGCCGACGACGTGACCCTCTCCAACCCCGACCTCGCGCTGCTATTCGAGGCTGCCCGCGAAGTGGCCTCCGACCCCTCCTACGCGGAGCACCTTCAGGCTGAGACCGAACGCCTTCAGGCCGAGCGCGACGAGAGCATCCGCCGCGGCATCGAGGCCATCCGCGCCGAGGCCACCGACATCGGGCAAATCAAAAGCCGCGAGATGAAACTCACCGAGGAGGCCGATGCGGCGATGCAACGCGGCATCGACGACTTCCAGACCAACTACGTGGGCCGCCAGCTCTGTTCGGCAGTCGACGACACGGTGCGCCATCTGGCCACCGAACTCCTTGCCGAACGCTATCAGTTGTCGAAAGTCCACACCAAGTATGCCGCCATCCCTACGGAGCGCGACCTGCTGCGCGAGTTGGTGCCCCGCGCCCTCCTCGCCCTCAAAGACGCCATCATCAAGGAGGAGCTGCGCAAGACCACCGACGAGATGAAACAGTGTGGGGGCGACCCCGACAAAGTGCGTGCCATCTTCGCCCGCATCAGCGAGCTCCAGAATCAGCGCCGCGAGCTCGGCAAGCTGCTCGGCGACCGCGTGGTGGCTCCGATGCGGTGAGCCACAAACAATTCAGCACATCAGCGCGTTAATAAGTAAGTTATAAAAATAAACCGAAATATGTAAAGAAAAATTCTTGAACAGTAAAACTCGTTCTTTTTGGGATGCTTTGAGTCTTTCGTTCAGGCGCATAGCTCGCTATGCTTCTTCGCTCAAGCCCCAAATCATCGCAAAAATAACTTCCTTTTATCTGTTCATTTATTTTTATAACTTACTTAAAGGATATTACTTCTGAAAATTAAACGCATCACGATATGGCCAACATTCATCCCTCAGACAATCTCCTCGAAATCTATGCCGAGTCGTTCCGGCAGAACTGGGCGCTCCCCGCAATCTCGGAATACGGCGCGGGTCCTGCCATGACCTACGGCGACCTGGCGCGCCGCATAGCCGCCATCCACCGGCTCTTCCGTCAGCTCGGGGTGAAGCGCGGCGACAAAATCGCGCTGATGGGAAAGAATTCGATGACGTGGATTGAAACCTACATGGCCACCATCACCTACGGCGCCGTCATCGTGCCCGTGCTCCACGACTTCAACCACATCGACGCCCAGCACATCATAGTCCATTCGGAGAGTGTGCTGCTCTTCGTCAACGAGTCGATTTTCGAGCACATTGATTTCGACAGCATTCCGGGCGTGCGCGCCGCCTTCTCGCTCGAACGCCGCGAGGTGTTGGCCGAGCGTCCCGGCGTCGAGGCCTCGAAAGCCCTCGCCGGCCTCAACGACAACATGAAGCGCCGCTATCCGAAGGGCTTCACTCAGGCCGACATCGACTATCCCGACCTGCCCAAGGACACGGTGATAGAAATCAACTACACGTCGGGCACCACGGGCTTCTCGAAAGGCGTAATGCTGACGCTCGACAATCTGGCGGGCAACGTGGTGTTCGGCATCAACTCGCGGCTCCATTACAAAGGGTCGCGCGCGCTCGCCTTCCTGCCGCTGGCGCATGCCTACGGCTGCGCGTTCGACATGCTCGTGCCGCTCGCCGTCGGCACCCACGTCACCGTGCTGGGCCGACTCCCGACCCCCAAGCTCCTGCTCAAAGCCTTCGCCGAGGTCAAGCCCAACCTCATCATCACCGTGCCCCTCATCCTTGAGAAAATCTATCGCTCGAAGCTGCGCCCCGTGCTCGAAAAGACGTCGGTCAAGGCGCTGATGAGCCTGCCGGGTGTCAACCGTCTGCTCTTCCGCAAAATCCGCCGGCAGCTCATCGAGGCCTTCGGCGGAGAGTTTGAGGAGGTCATCGTGGGCGGCGCGCCCCTCAACCACGAAGTTGAGGAGTTTCTCCACCGCATCGGCTTTCCATTCACCGTGGGCTACGGCATGACCGAGTGCGGCCCGCTCATCTCCTACACCCCGTGGCGGAAATTCATCGTCGGCTCGTCGGGGCGCACGCTGCCTGGCATCATGCACACCCGCATCGCCGAGTCGACCGACCCCGAACGCATTCCGGGCGAAATCTGCGTGCGCGGCCAGAACGTCATGAAGGGCTACTACAAGAACCCCGAAGCCACCGAGGCCGTGCTCGATGCCGAGGGCTGGCTCCACACCGGCGACATGGGCACCCGCACCCCCGACGGCACCATCTTCATCCGCGGCCGCTACAAGACCATGATTCTCTCGGCCTCCGGACAGAACATCTATCCCGAAGAAATCGAGGCGAAGCTCAACAACATGCCCTACGTGGCCGAGAGTCTGGTGGTGGAGCGCGGCAAGCATCTCGTGGCGCTCGTCTATCCCGACTACGAGGCCATGGACCGCGCACACCTCACCTCGGCCGACCTCGAACCGATAATGGAGCAAAACCGCAAGGAGCTCAACACGCTCGTGGCCCCCTACGAGCGGATTGACCGCATCCAACTCATCCCCAACGAATTTGAAAAGACCCCCAAGCGCTCCATCAAGCGCTACCTCTATAACTCCTGACCTCACCAACGGACACACTCACGCCCATGAAAACCTTCTCCACCCGCATAGCTGTGCGCGATTACGAGCTCGACTCGCAAGGCATAGTCAACAACGCCAACTATCTGCACTACCTCGAACTGGCGCGTCACGAATTCTGCCAACAGGCGGGCTACTCGTTCGCGCAGATGGCCGCCGACGGCCTCGACCCGGTGGTGCGCCGCGCCGAACTCGACTACATCGCCCCGCTGCGCATGGGCGACGTCATGGAGGTGGAGCTCACCATGAGCCGCCGCGGAGCCAAGTTTCTCTTCAATCAGGCCATCTTCCGCGCCGCCGACCATAGCCCCGTGCTCCGCGCGGTCATCACCATCGCGTGCCTCGAAGGGGGACGCATCTCGCGCGGCGACCGCCTGGCCGAGAAGTTTGCCGACTATCTCACCGACTCCGAACAATGACACCCGCGGTAGCCGACATAGCCCTGGCCGCCCTGCGCGCCTTCACTCCCTCGCAAGCCGCCGAGTTGCTGGCCCGCGTCGGGAGCGCCGAAGAGTTTTTCAGAATGAAGAGCTCCGACGTGGCCGCCGTGGTGGGGCGCGGGGTGAGGGTGGCCGACGGGGCGGTCAGAGCCAAAGCGATGGCCGCGGCGCAGACCGAGGCCGAATTCATCGAGCGCACGGGGGTCAACTGCATCCCCTGGACGTCGCCCCTCTATCCGCGCCGCCTGCTCGAATGTTGCGACGCGCCGCTCATGCTGTTTCAATACGGCACGACGCCGCTCAACTTTCCGGCGGCCATCTCTATCGTTGGCACGCGCCACGCCACGCAGTATGGCACCGACTTCGTCGCCGACATCTGCGCCCAATGGGCCTCGACGCTTGTGACACCCCCGACGGTGGTGAGCGGACTGGCCTACGGCATCGACATCGCCGCCCACCGCGGGGCTATGGCAGCCGGTCTGACTACGGTGGGCGTTGTGGCCCACGGTCTCAACACCATCTATCCGTCGACCCACCGCAACGACGCGGCCAAGATGACTGCCTGCGGAGGGTCGGTGGTGACGGAATACCTCTCGTCTGACGCCATCCACAAAGGCAACTTTCTGGCACGCAACCGCATCATAGCCGGCATGTCCGACGCGCTTCTGGTGGTGGAGTCAGACAGCCGCGGAGGCGCGCTCGTCACGGCGCGACTCGCCGCCGACTATTCGCGCACGGTGCTGGCGCTCCCGGGGCGCATCTCCGACCGCTATTCGCGCGGGAGCAACAACCTCATCATGCGCCACGAGGCACAGCTCGTCACGTCGGGCGCCGACATTGCCGAGGTGCTCTCATGGCCGTCGCGCGAAGCCGTCGCGCAGGAGCCGACGCTATTTCCCACCCTGTCGGCCGACGAGGAAAGCATCATCGACGCCCTCACGGCCGCCGGCTCGGCCAAGCTCGAAGAGATAGCCGTGCGTCTGCCCCACCTCACGACTTTCACCCTCATGTCGGTGCTGCTCGACATGGAATGTCGCTCGCTCATCAGCCGCGCCCCCGACGGCGCCTACAGCAGCAAAATCTGAACTCTCACTTCAACTCTCAACCCTCAACGTTTCAACCTATGGAAAAGAAAATCATCCCCGCCTCGGAGCTCATCATCAATCCCGACGGCACCGTGTTCCACCTCCACCTGCACCCCTCACAGCTCACCGACCGCGTCATCCTCGTGGGCGACCCGGGACGCGTCGACATGGTGGCCTCGTTTTTCGACACCGTGACCTTCGAGGTGAGTTCGCGCGAATTTCACACCATCGGGGGCACCTATCACGGCAAACCCATCATGTGTCTGAGCCACGGCATCGGCCCCGACAACATCGACATCGTAATCAACGAACTCGACGCCCTGGCCAACGTTGACTTCACAACGCGCGAGGTGCGCGAGCAGCTGCGCCGCCTCACCCTCGTGCGCATCGGCACGTCGGGCGCGCTGCAGCCCGAACTCACCATCGGCACTCCCGTCATAGCCGAGAAGGCTATAGGTTTCGACGGCGTGCTCAACTATTACGAGGGACGCAACTCCATAGCCGACCTTAAGTTTGAAGAAGCTTTCTGCCGCGAAGTGGGGTGGAATCCGCTCTGGGCCAAGCCCTACGTCGTCGACGCCGACGAGGAGCTGGTGCGCCGGATTGGAGGCGACGACATGGTGCGCGGCGTGACCATCTCGGCCGTGGGGTTCTATGGGCCGCAGGGACGCGAGCTGCGTCTGCCGCTGGCCAATCCCGAGCTCAACCGCCGCATCGAGCAATTCCGCTACGACGGCCGCTGCATCACCAACTATGAGATGGAGTCGGCTCCGCTCCAGGGACTCGGACGCCTCATGGGCCACCGCGCCATGACCGTCTGCTCAATCATAGCCAACCGCATGAACTCTGAGGCCAATCCCAACTACAAGAACGCCATCCACGACCTCGTGGCCACCGTGCTCGACCGCATCTGAGCCGCCACCCTAACTCCCCCACTCTATGAAATTCCTCCACATTGCTTTAATCGCACTCCTCTTCGCCGTCACTTCCTGCGGCCAAAAGGTCGACAAGACCGCCGAGACCGCGCCGCAGGCCGAGCAACTCGAAGTACCCGCCATCGAAGACACCGACCCCGAAGCGGCGCAGTTTGAAGCAGAGCGTCTGGTCAACACCGTCTACTCGATGTTTGTGTTCGACCTCCGCGACGACGCCAACCCCCGGCTCTACTTCACCCCCGAAGCGTTGCAGAAGCTCGCCGACGCCTACGAATTTGATTGCGACGAGGGCACATGCTACGCCTTCGACCAGCTCCGCACCCCCAATCAGGACGTGGCTCCCGACTCCGAAGAAGAATCGGCCGTCATAAGCGTCACGCCCGAGGCTGACGGCTGGTTTCTGGTGACGTTCACCGACATGGGTTGGCCCGGCAAAACCCGCGTCAAAATCACCGACGGCAAAATTTCCGACTACGCCCGCCTCTGACGCCCCCGCCAATCGCCCCAATCGCCTGAACAACAGAGCCGATTCTCGAAGCGAATTCCACCAAATAACGACACCCCTTTTCCGGCTTCCGGGGAAAGGGGTGTCTCGTTTTCGGGAAACGCCAATCGCAGCGTCCAAATCGAGAAAATCATTCTCAAATTTGTGAATATCAAAAAACTTTTATACTTTTGCATTGTAATTAATATTATGAGTAACTGACGAATAAATTAACTAATAAAAGAAAAGATAAATGATTGTTGTCTTCGAAGAAGAATACCTCAGAGATTTATACTCGTCAGGGAAATGTAACGATAAAAAACATCGCTTCAGAAGCGATGTCATCAAACGATATCAAAGAGGTATCGAATATCTGAAATGGGCTACGCGCAAAGAAGATCTATTCCGGATTAACTCGCTGAATTTTGAGGCTCTGAGAGGGGAGAAAGAAAGGCTTTTCTCCATCCGCGCCAACAATCAATATCGAATTGAGTTTACGATGGAGGAAAATGCGGAGCAACCGATTCTGACCATCTGCAACATTGTTGAACTTTCTAACCACTACGACTGATATGATAACTCTTCCAGGTGTCGCGCCAGACATGATAGCCAATAATCTCTCACCGGCTGAACCTACTCATCCCGGCGAACTCATCAAAGACGAGCTTGAAGCCCTAAACCTCTCGCAGGCCAAGCTTGCTGCGCGGATAGGTGTGAGCCCGTCACTTGTAAACGAGATAATTAAAGGGAAACGTGCCGTCAGCACTGAGATGGCGCTCCTCATTGAGGCCGCTCTCGACCTGCCCGCCGACTTGCTTCTCAATCTCCAGTATGCCTACAATATGCAAGTGGCCAAGGCTGACGCTACGTTTATGCAACGCCTCTCGGCCATAAGGCACATAGCAGCGATGCTTTAGAAGGATTGCTTTAGATGAAATCACACCCCTTTTCCCGGCTGGCGGGAAAGGGGTGTTGACGTTTAGTGTGGTGGTGAGGGAGAGTTTCGGCGACGGGGCTTAGAGGGCGAGGAGTTTGTCGATGTTAGCCTTGATTTTGTCTTTGGGCTGGAGACCGGCCATGCGGAGGTCGGCGACGTTCTTGCCGTCGCGGAAGAAGAGGATAGTAGGAATCGACATGATGCGATACTCGGTGGTGAGGTCGTTTTCTTCCTCAATGTTGTATTTGCCTATCTCTACGGTGCCTTCATATTCGGCGGCGAGCTCCTCGATGATGGGAGTGAGGCGGTTGCAGGGGCCACACCATGTGGCCCAGAAGTCGATGACTACGGGCTTGCCCGAAGCGATGATTTCCTTGACGTTTTCGTCGGTGAAAGTTTTCATATCTGTTGATGGTTAAAATAGGATTAGTCGTATGGTAATCAGGCAAAATCAAATGTCGGGGTCGACGAGTTCGTCGGTTTCGACGACGTCGACGGTCTCGAGGTCGCCTTCGATGGGGCGGCCGTTGATTTCGGCATGGATTTTCTCGTAGAGGAGCCAGTTGACGAGGGCGCGGTCTATGAGGATGCGTTTCGAGGCCGAGAGGCGCAGCGAGCGGTTGATTGAGGGGTCGAAGAGACGCAGCGAGAGTTCGCCGGCGTCTTCGTTGCCCGCCGCGGCTTTCACCTGTTCGGCGAGCATGGCCGAGAGGTGAGGCGGAATCGCGTCGGTGGTGAGGTCGATGGTAATGCGGTTGACGAGCTTGCCGCGCACCTCTTCGAGCATGCGGATGTTGACGATGTTGAAGCGCGGTTCCGACGTGGGGAAACGGCGTTCGTAACGGCCGGTGACGAGAATCGGCGTGCCGGGCACTCCGTAGTTGTGAAAGTCGATGTAGGCTTTGTCAAACATCAGGAGTTCGGTCGAGCCGGTGTAGTCTTCCACCTTGAGGATGCCGAAGTAGCCGCCGCGTTTCGCGGGGCGGGAAACAAACGACGAGACCATTCCGCCGAAGGTGATGGTCTGCCCTTCGACGATTTTTCCTTCGGCGAAGGCCTTGACGGTGAGGTCGGTACCGAAATTCAGCTCCATGTAATAGGGGTCGAGGGGGTTGGCCGAGAGATACATGCCCACGAGCTCGCGTTCGCGCTCGAGGAGCACGGCGGGCACCCACGACTCGGCGGGCACGATGGGGGGACGCCCGGCGGTGTTGAGCTCGGCGTCGTCGCCGAAGAGCGACATGGCCGACGAGCGGGCGGCGTTCTGATAGGCCTGTCCGTAGCGGGTAAAGACTTCCGAGTAGGTCTCGCCGCGGGCGTTTTCCTTGAAGAAATCTTCGCGTTTCACACCCTCGAAGCTGTCGAATGCGCCGGCGAGCACGAGGTTTTCCACCGTGCGGCGGTTGAGGCTCGAGGCGGGGACGCGCTCGATGAAGTCCCAGATGTTTTCGAAGGGGCCGTTTTTGTCGCGCTCGGCTATGATGGCGCGCACGGCGTTCTCGCCCACGCCCTTGATGGCCGCGAGCCCGAAGCGGATAGCACCTTCGGCATTGACGCCGAATTCTACGAAGCTTTCGTTGACGTCGGGGCCGAGCACGGGGATTTTCATCTTCTTGCACTCGTCCATGAAGCCGGTGAGTTTGGCTATATCCGAACGGTTGCGCGTCAGGATGGCGGCCATGTACTCCGGCGGGTAGTTGGCCTTGAGGTAGGCTGTCTGGAAGGCCACCCACGAGTAGCAAGTGGCGTGGCTCTTGTTGAAGGCGTAGGAGGCAAACTTCTCCCAGTCGGCCCAGATTTTCTCGAGCACCTTGGGGTCGTGGCCGTTGGCCTGACCGCCCGAGAGGAAGAGGCCTTTGAGCTCGTTCATCTTGTCGATGAGTTTCTTACCCATGGCCTTGCGGAGGGAGTCGCTCTGTCCGCGGGTGAAGTTGGCGAGCAGACGCGACAGGAGCATCACCTGCTCCTGATAGACGGTGACTCCGTAGGTGTCCTTGAGATATTTCTCCATCACGGGGATGTCATACTTTATCTCGCTGCGGCCATGCTTTCGGGCGATGAACTCGGGGATGTAGTCCATAGGGCCGGGACGGTAGAGGGCGTTCATGGCTATGAGGTCCTCGAAGGTGGAGGGCTGGAGCTCGCGGAGATATTTCTGCATACCGGCCGACTCAAACTGGAAGGTGCCGGTGGTGCGTCCCTCGCAATAGAGCTGGTAGGTCTTGGGGTCGGCAATGTCGATGGTGTCGATGTCGATGTCGATGCCCTTGGTGCGTTTGATGTTGGCGAGCGCTTCCTTGATGATTGAGAGAGTCTTGAGTCCGAGGAAGTCCATCTTGATGAGACCGGTGTCTTCGATGATGGAGCCTTCGTACTGGGTGACAATCATGCGGTCGTTGCCCGACGCGCCGGGGTTTTTGTCGATGGCGGTGGCCACGGGCACCCAGTCGGTGATGGGGTCGCGGCAGATAATGACACCGCAGGCATGGACGCCCGTGTTGCGGACGTTGCCTTCGAGGCGGCCGGCAAAGTCGAGCGTCTCGCGGATGAGGGGGTCGTGCGACGAGAGTTCGGCGGCAAACTCGGGCACGTATTTGTAGCAATTCTTGAGATTGGTCTTGAGGGTCTTTCCGTCGGGGCCGTCGGGCATACGGGCGGGCACGAGTTTGGCCAGACGGTTGCTCTCGTTGAGCGAAAGCTGCTCAACGCGGGCCACGTCCTTGATGGCCGACTTCGCTGCCATCGAGCCGAAGGTGATGATGTGGGCCACCTTCTCCTCGCCATACTTGCGCGTGACGTAGTGGAGCACCTCGCCGCGGCCGTCGTCGTCGAAGTCTACGTCGATATCGGGGAGCGAGATACGGTCGGGGTTGAGGAAGCGTTCGAACAGGAGGTCGTATTTGATGGGGTCGACCTGCGTGATGCCCAGACAGTAGGCCACGACCGAGCCGGCGGCCGAGCCACGGCCGGGGCCTACGGATACGCCCAGCTCCTTGCGCGCCACGTTGATGAAGTCTTGCACGATGAGGAAGTAGCCGGGGAAACCCATGGTCTTCATGATGTAGAGCTCGAAGCGGATGCGCTCCTCGAGTTCGGGGGTGAGGGGCGAGCCGTAGCGGCGTTCGGCCCCTTCGTAGGCGAGTTTGGCCAGGTAGTCGGCCTCAAACTTGATGCGGTAGAGTTTGTCGTAGCCTCCGAGCTTGTCGATTTTCTTATGCGCGGCTTCGTCGTCGAGCACCACGTTGCCGTTTTCGTCGCGCGTGAACTCATCGAAGAGGTCTTTCTCGGTGAGGCGCGCGCGATATTCTTCTTCGGTGCCGAACGAGGCGGGGATTTCGAAGAAGGGCATGATTGGGGCGTGGTCGATGGAATAGATTTCCACCTTGTCGAGAATCTCCATCGTGTTTGAGAGAGCCTCGGGATAGTCGGGGAAGACGGCGGCCATCTCGTCGGCGGTCTTAAACCATTCCTGCTTGCTGTAGCGTATGCGGTCGGGGTCGTTGACGTAGTTGCCTGTAGAGATGCAGATGAGTCGGTCGTGGGCGTCGGCATCCTCCTCGTTGATGAAGTGGGAGTCGTTTGTGGCCACGATTTTGATGCCGTGCTTGCGTGCCAGCTCGACGAGGGTGGGGTTGACGCGCTCCTGCTCGACGAAGGTGTCGCGGTTGGCGTCGGGGCGCGTGGTCTTGTGTCGCTGAAGCTCGATGTAGTAGTCGTCGCCGAAGGTTTCCTTAAACCATTTCACGGCGTTGTCGGCGGCTTCGAGCTGTCCCGACGCGATAAGACGCGGGATTTCGCCGCCCAGACAGGCCGAGCAGACTATGAGGCCTTCGCGGTGGGCGGCCAGAGCTTCCTTGTCGGTGCGCGGGTGGTAGTAGTTTCCTTCGGTGTGCGCCTGGCTGACGAGACGTATCAGATTTTTGTAGCCCTTGAGATTTTTGGCTATCACCACGAGGTGGTAGCCCTTGTCGGTCTTGTCGGAGCGGTCGTGGAGCGAGCCGCGGGCCACATACATCTCGCACCCGAAGATGGGCTTGAAGGCGAGCACTTCCTCGAAGTGGGCTATGTCGGCGCTGAGCTTGGCTGCCTCGGTACTGTCGGGGGCAGCTTCGGCCAGAGCCTTCTGCGCATCCTTCAGCTTTCCCTTGTATTTGCCCTTGAGCTTGTTGACATAGTTGAAGTATTCCTTTATGCCAAACATGTTGCCGTGGTCGGTAAGGGCAAAGCCGGGCATACCGATTTCGAGGGCCTTATCGACGAGCCCCGTGACCGAGGCCTGACCGTCGAGAAGTGAATATTGCGAATGGACGTGGAGATGTATAAAAGGTTTCATAGTTTCGTATCTACAAAGTTACGAAAAATTCTCCAACTTTTCCGCTTAGTCGGATGGTATTATAGAATTTTAGTGATTTGACCGGGCGCGGAGTCTTACACATATAATAAAAAAGAGCGCGGAGGGAGCGGAGAGGGGTGATTGTAACAGCGATTGTAATAATTCTGTCACAAGAATGTTGCAAAATGACGATTTTTGAGAGAAAATTTGCAGGGGGCTGAAAAGCCTCGTAACTTTGCATCGTCAACCAAGAGCTGACATCTATAACCCAACTCCATACCAAGGAATCTAAATTCATCTCATTGCAAATAACTCTTTAGTCATTAGTGTGTTTTATGTACCCTAAGATGCTTAAAACCTCTCTGGCCGCGATGCTCTGCATCAGCCTTCCGGCCCTGACATCTTGCCAAGACGACGCTCAGGACATGCCGGAAACAACGGCAGAAGACTCTTCTGTAATTGTTAAAATACTCGATTTTAACAATGCAAATTCAGAGACGTCGACCACCGTCGAACTCTTTCACTTCACGGGTGAATTTCTGAAGAGCCGCCAGAGCGTGACACTACCCCAAAGCTCAGCCGTTTCGTTTGCGAAAGGCGAGGCCAACAAGCTCTACGCCGTATCGGGATGCTCGATAGCCGCCGAACCGGGCGTAACCACCGAAGAGACCCTGGCACTGACCATCATCACCTCCGAGCCCGGAGCGCAGTCGGCCCCGATGTTCTTCACCGCCGTAGCCGAGCTCGACCCCTCAGCCTATACCCTCGACCTCAAATTCCAGCGCGGCGTGGCCCGTGTGGATATCTCCAACCTCGATGACGATTTCGCCATCACCGGCGTGAAAGCCGAAGGCGCGTCAGCCGTGTCGTATGTCTTCCCCGTCGAAGGCTCGGTGGCCGGCAACACAGAGACCACCTACACCAAGACCTACGAAGCCCTTCAGGGCGTTGAGAAAGGAGTCTTCACCCTCTTCGAAAGCCTCACCCCCGTCGACGTGACCATCAGCGGCACCTACAAGGGCGCACCCCTCGAACTCAAAGTGGCCACCCCGGCCATCACCCGCGGCAAGGTCTACACCGTCACAGTCAACGACGTAGCCACGGCAGCCACTCCGGTAATCTCGGTGAGCGACTGGGAAGCGGGCGACAACTACGGTCTGACCTCCGACGCCTCGGCAGGACTGACGCTCGACCTGACCGCCTCGGTGCTCCCCTCGACAGTGAGCTACGACCCCGCCACGATGACGCTCGAAGTGCCCTACGACGGCGTTGAAGGAATGAAATTCGCGTTCAGCTCCGACCTTCGCGTTGAAATCGACACCATCATCTTCGAAGGCGTCCGCGCCGAGAAAGACTCGCTCGCCACATGGGCCTTCACCCGCAGCAAACACATGATGAGCGAGCGCGGCAACGAAATCATCACCTCCTACGACGTGGCCGTGGCCCCCCAGAAGAAAGGTCACCCCGAATACACCATCCGCCTCGGCCTGCGCAAAGCATCTCTGGCAAGCGCCTACAACTATCTCACCATCAAGGTGCCCGCCCACCCAAAGCAGATAGAGACCGTGAGCATGGGCGGACATGAATGGATGGTCTACAACTGCACCTCGACCCTGCTCGAAGAGCAAATCTTCACCGAAGACGACATGACCGTAGAGCAGATGGTAAAAGAAAACTTCGCCACCGTCATCGGCAACTACTTCCAGTATGGCCGCCCGCAAGGCTTCGCCCCCTGGACCGGCAACGACCCCAACATCAACGCCGACGTAGCCCGCGACATACCCTGGGCAACTCCCGGCAAGATGCCGCTGCCCGACGGCTACCACGTAGCCACCCTGGCCGAATGGCGCGACATCATCCCCAAGGGCGCACTTCTCCCCAACACGTGGACCTCGCCCAAGAGCGGCGAACAGATACGCGGCACGGTGGTGACCCTCCCCGGCACCCTGGTGACCCCCAACGACAACGTCACAGCCCAGAAATACCGCATGCGCTACGTGCAGCTCGAATCGCTCACCACCGGAGCCAAGATGTATATCCCCGTAGCCGGCATCAAGGCCAACAGCAACACCGAATATCCCGTGCAGCCCGGCTATGGCTTCGACACCCGCACCTCCTACTGGGTGGCCAACGACCGCCAGACAATACTGATGGACTACATGCCCTTCTTCGGCGAAAGCATCATGATACAGGACAGCAAATGGAACTACGACGGCTTCATGATGGTGCGCGGCATCAAAGACTGACCCTGACGGCCTGACAAAAACCCCACCCACACACTTTCACACTGACAAAGACCTCAACACATAAGAGAGACATTCCCCTCACCCCCCTCGCACAAGGCAATCTTATGAAAAAAGCTCTTTACATCTGTCTTCCCCTCATCGGCGCCGCACTCGCCGCCTGCGAAGACTCGGAAACCGCAATGCCCGAAGGCGCAGCCGACCCCTCGATACTCACCATCATCGCCCCCACCCTCACATCGGCCTCCGGCCAGGGCGAATCGGAGATGCCCGCAAGCGCTCAGATTTACGAATTTGTCGACGGATGCTTCCTCCGCTCCCACTCGATAAACCCCTCTGAGGAAAGCGTCACAATCTCGACCACCTCGACCACCAAAGTCTACTGCGTGGCAGGCGCGGAGACAGGCACCCTGACCGCCTCGACCACCCTCGACGACTTCCTCGGCCGCACAATCACCTCGCCCGACGGCGCGCAATCGGCCCCGATGTTCTATGCCGGCGCCTCGCAGCTTGCCTACGGTCAGGCCGAAGGAATGGAGCTCGAACTCAAGCGCGGAGTGGCCCGCATCGACCTCGTCTGCCACGACGAGCGGGTGAAAATCTCGGAAGTCATCGTGGCCGACGCACCGGCAGCCTCGCTCATCATAGCAGCCGACGCACCTCTGGCCGACGCGCCCACCGTCAGCTACTCGCGCCCCCTCGGCGACGACTTCGAAGGCGAGCTGACCCAGGCCTTCACAATCTTCGAATCGGCCAAGCCGGTGACCGTCAGAGTGAAAGGCACCTTCGACGGCGACCTGATGAACTTCGCCACCACCATCACCAAGGTCTCCCGCGGCAAGGTCTACACCGTGACCATCTCGGGCGGCTCAGAGCTGAAGTCGGAAGTAGAGACAGCCGACTGGCAGACGGGCGACAACGTAGACGCCGCCCTCAGCTACGGAGCAAGCGCCATCCGCCCCGACCTCTCGACCATCCCCGATGGAGTGGAAGTGAACGCAGCCGAAAACTCGGTGACCATCCCCGCCCTCGGCACCTCCGACCTCAGCCTCGCATTCCTGAGCAAAGAGCCCGTTGAACTGGCCAGCCTCCTGGGCACCACCGGCGACGAAATCACCTGCACCCCCATCGACCCCGTGGCCACCGACAGCGGATACATCTCGCGCTTCGCAATCAAAGTGAAAGCCCAGCCCAAATGCGCCGCAGGCTACGACGTCACCATGATGCTCAAAGGTGGAGCCCACTTCCACGTTGACATCAACGTAGAGGCCTCGCCCTACCAGATAGCCACCGTGCGCATCGCAGGCAACGACTGGATGTGTTTCAACGCCACCTCCAACGACCCCGAAGAGCAAATCTACCTCATGGACGGCATGACCGTCGATAAGATGTATAACGAGCACTTCACCGACTGCGTAGGCAACTACTTCCAGTATGGCAAGCCTAACCCCTTCTCGCCCTGGACCTCTAACGACCCCACCCAGTTTGCCGACGAAGCCCGCAACATCCCCTGGCGCGCCAACGGCAAAGTGCCCGCTCCGAAAGGCTTCCACCCCGCCTCGCTGGCTGAATGGACCGCCCTAATCCCCAACAACACCACCATCCCCTCGTCTTACATGACCCCCTCGGGCGACTCAATCAAAGCCACGGTAGTCACCCTCCCCGGCACCCTCGAGACCCCCTCGGCAGCAGTCAACGCCCGCAACTTCAAGATGCGCTACGTGCTCTTCGAATCAATCACCACCGGAGCCAAGCTCTACGTGCCCATCGCCGGCCTGAAAGCCAACGACACGGCAGAGGTGCCCGGAATGAGAGGCTACAACCTCGACGCACGCACCGCCTACTGGATGTCTGACGACCGCATGTGCTGGCTCATCGATTTCAAAACACTCCCCGACGACGTAGAAGGCGCACTCCTCCAGCAGAGCCGATGGAACTATGACGGCTTCCTCCCCGTGCGCTGCGTAAAAGACTGACACACTCCCCCACCTCTCTCCTC